>DATEHG010000177.1:0-15164 GCA_035279705.1 Gemmatimonadales bacterium | reverse complement strand
GGACAGGCGGGCGGGCGCCCAGTGCGCTTCCCGTCGCCACCGGTACCGCGTTCGCCAGGTCGCGGACGATGATGCGCCCATCAGGACCGGATCCCTGGATTGATGCAAGATCCAGCCCCTTGTCCGAGGCCACCTTCTTCGCCAGTGGAGAGGCTTTCACCCGGCCGCCGGGGACCGGAGCCGAGGGCGCCGGTGCAGCTACCGGCTCCGGCGAGGCCGGGGCGGAGGCCGACGCCACGGGCGCGGCCGCTTTGGGGGCCGCGGGCGCAGCAGTACTCGGCGGTGGAGCAGGCTTCGATCCCCCGTCCGCCTGTCCGCCTGCCCGCCCGCCCGCCACCATGGCGGCGATGTCCTCCCCCGCATTCCCGATCACGCCCACCAGCGCCGTCACGGGCACCGTGGTGCCGGGCGCGATGACCTGTTTGAGCAGCACGCCGCCGGCGCGCGCCACCAGGTCCATCACCGCCTTGTCGGTTTCGACCTCGGCAAGGACGTCACCGACGGCGACGACGTCGCCCTCTTTCTTCTTCCACTCCACCAGGCGGCCTTCCTCCATGGTGGGGGAAAGCGCTTCCATAAGTACCTTGGTCGCCATTGAGTCGAGTCCTTGGGCCTTAAGCCATAAGCCTTAAGCCATAAGCGGGTGCCATAAGCTTATGGCTTATGGCTGATGGCTTACGGCTGCTGTTCCAGATACATCACCTTCTTCACCGCGGCCACGACTTTCCCCGCGTCCGACTTGGCGGCCCGCTCGAGCAGCTTGTTGTACGGCATCGGGACATCGGCGCCCGTCACCCGCAGCACCGGGGCATCCAGCTCGTCGAAGATCTCGCGCTGGATCTCGTCGACCACCTGCGCGCCCACCCCGGCAAAGTGCCACCCCTCCTCGGCCACCACACAACGGTGCGTCTTGCGCACCGATTCGAAGATCGTCGCGGTATCGAGCGGCCGGATGGAGCGCAGATCGATGACCTCGGCCTCGACGCCGAGCCCGGCCAGCTCTTCGGCGGCCTTGAGCGCGACGGACACGGTCTTCGAATGGCAGATGATGGTCACGGCGTCACCGGGGCGCTTGATGTCGGCGACACCGAGGGGCACGAGGTATTCCTCGTCGGGGACTTCGCCCTTGGTGTTGTACAGCATCTCGCCTTCGATGAAGATCACCGGGTCCTGGTCCCGGATGGCGCTCTTGAGCAGGCCCTTGGCGTCGTACGGCGTCGCCGGCGTGGCGACCTTGAGGCCGGGGATGTGGGCGTAGTAGGCCTCGAAGGCCTGGGAGTGCTGGGCGCCGAGCTGCAACGCAGCACCGCCCGGCCCGCGGACCACCATCGGGCAGCCCACCTGGCCGCCCGACATGTAGCGCATCTTCGCGGCCGAGTTGACGATCTGGTCCAGCGCAAGCAGGGCGAAGTTCCAGGTCATCACTTCGATCACGGGGCGGAGCCCGACCATGGCGGCCCCGACGCCGACGCCGGTGAAACCCAGCTCGGTGATCGGGGTATCCACGACCCGGTCGGGGCCGAACTCCTCGAGCAGGCCCCGGCTGACCTTGTACGCACCCTGGTAGACCCCGACCTCCTCACCCATGAGGAAGACATCGGGATCGCGCTTCATCTCTTCGCGCAGCGCCTGGTTGAGCGCGTCGCGGTAGGTGACTACCGGCATGGTTTCGGGCCTCGGGTACTCGTTCGTGAGACGTGAGAGGTGAGACGCGAGTGGGCTTCCACCTCGACGTTGCCGTTCCCGCTCACCTCTTCCCTCTCACCTCTCACCTCTTGCCCCTCACCCGGCTGGGGCATAGACGTCGGTGAACAACTCGCCCGCTTCGGGATCCGGCGAGCCGTCGGCGAAATCGTAGGCGTCCTGCACCTCGGCCACCACCTCGGCGTCCATCTGTTCCGCGGCTTCCTTGGTGATGATTCCGTCCGCGATGAGCCGTTCGGTCCAGAGGATGATCGGGTCCCGCTTGCGATGCGCCTCGACCTCTTCCTTGGTCCGGTAGTGCCCGTGAATCGGGTCGGACATCGAGTGGCCCATGAAGCGATAGGTGCGGATCTCGAGCAGGGTGGGGGAGGAGGGGCGCCGGGCCCGCACCACCGCCCGGTCCATCGCGGCGATCACCTCGAGCAGGTCCTGGCCGTCCACGATTTCGCGCGTCATGTCGTAGGCCGCACCGCGCTCCGAGATATTGTAGGTGGCGCTGGCCCGGTCGAGCGCGGTGCCCATCCCGTACCGGTTGTTCTCGCAGATGAAGATGGCGGGCAGCTTCCAGAGCCCCGCCATGTTGAGCGCCTCGTGAAAGGCGCCGTTGTTGGCCGCCGCCTCGCCGAAGTAGCACACCGCGACCCCATCCCCGCCCTTGTACTTGATGGCGAACGCCATGCCCGCCGTGAGCGGGATGTGCCCGCCGACGATGCCGTGACCGCCCAGGAAGCCGAGGCCGGCATCGAAGAGGTGCATCGAGCCGCCTTTGCCCTTCGAGCTGCCGGTCGCCTTGCCGAACAGCTCGGCCATGCAGACCCGCGCGCTCATGCCCCGCGCCAGCGCGTGGCCGTGCTCGCGGTAGGAGCAGGTGATCTTGTCGTTGGGCCCCAGCACGGCCATGGTGCCGACCGCCACGGCTTCCTGGCCGATGTAGAGGTGACAGAAGCCGCCGATCTTGCCCAGGCTGTAGGCCTCGCCGGCCTTTTCCTCGAAGCGGCGGATCAGCAGCATCTGCCGCAGGTAGCCGCGATACCGCTCCGCGGTGGCGGCGTCCGTCTTCTTGCTCTTGGCGGGGGCTGCCATCAGGCCGCTCCTCGGGTGGTCAGTGATGCGGGAGCGGCGTCGGCGGAGGCACCGGCGGCCCTGGCCTGCTCCCAGGCGTGGTAGGAGGAGCGGGTGAGCGGGCTCGACTGCACGTGGGTGAATCCCATCGAGAGCCCGATCTGGCGCAGCTCCTCGAACTCCCCGGGTGTGTAGTAGCGCACGACCGGCAGGTGGCTGCCCGAGGGCCGGAGATACTGGCCGAGAGTCACGATGTCCACCTGGTGGCGCCGCAGGTCACGGAGGCAGGTGAGCACCTCGTCCCACTCCTCCCCCATGCCGAGGATGATGCCCGACTTGGTGAGCCGCTCGGGGGCCATCCGCTTGGCGCGGGCCAGCAGTTCGAGGGCGCGCTCATACCGGCCACCCGGACGGGCCAGCCGATAGAGGCGCTCGGCGGTTTCGAGATTGTGATTGAGAATTTCCGGGGCCGCGTCCATCACGATCTGCAGCGCCCGCTCCGACCCCTTGAAGTCCGGGATCAGCACCTCGACCGTGGTTCCCGGCATCCGCGCATGAATGCCGGTAATGCACGCGGCGAAGGCCTCGGCGCCGCCGTTCGGCAGATCGTCCCGGTCCACCGACGTGATGACCACGTGCTTGAGCCCCATCTGCGCTACCGCCTCGGCGAGCCGGACCGGCTCGACGGGGTCATAGGGCAGCGGCGTCCCGTGGGAGACGGCGCAATAGGCGCAGTTCCGGGTGCACACATCCCCCAGGATCATGAAGGTTGCGGCCTGGTGGTCCCAGCACTCCCCGATGTTGGGGCAGCGGGCCTCCTCGCAGACCGTGTGTAGCCCCAGCTCGCGCATCATCGACTTGAGCCGGAGATAGTTGTCCCCGCCGGGGGCGGGCACCTTGAGCCAGGATGGTTTGCGGACCAGCGGCAAAGGCGCCGCGGGCTCCGGCGCGGAGGGGTGGCGGGTCAGTTGAACGAGAGGAACGGCCATGGGAAATCTCCAGTCCGGCACGCCGGGGGCGTACCGGGGTGGCCACAATAGTACAGGTCGGCGCCGGATTCTCCAAGGAAGAAGTTCGATTTCTCAACCGTATGGTTGATTTCAGTCCGGCGCACCGAGACCCTCCGGACCGGGGCAAGCTGGCCCGCTCCAGCCTCGGCGGAGGCTCCGTTTCGGCCAGGTCGCTTATCATTCGCCGATCCAAGTTCTACTCCGAAATCCCAACCCACCGCTCATGGAGTGTCGCGTGATGCGCTCTCGCTGGTGCCGGCTCCGGCTCCTGGCTGCAATCCTCATGGCGGTCTTTGCTCTGCCTGGCTCGGCAATCAACGCCCAGGCGCAAGCCAAGGTCGGCTTCGGCCCGATGGGCGGCGTCTCCTTCGCGAGTTTTCATGGCATGGGTGACAGTACCACGGGATCCCGGGCGGGGCTGGTCCTTGGCGGCTTCGTCAGCGTGCCCCTTTCCCCCAAGTCGCTGCTCGAGCCGCAACTGTTCTACGTGCAGAAAGGGGCGGTGACCTTTCCGGAGGGCGGCCCCAAGCAGACGCTGCAGCTCGATTTCATCGAGGTCCCGGTGCTGTTCCGCCTCATGCTGCCGACGGCGGCCAGTACCAGGGTCGCGCCCAACTTCCTGCTGGGCCCGGCCGTCGCGTTTCAGGTCGGCTGCAAGGTGCATGTCGAAAGCTCGACGGCGTCGACCGTCGAGACCTGCGCCAAGGCCGGCCACACGTACCGGAAGACGGATGTGAGCGCCAACTTCGGCTTCGGCCTCGATGTGAGCCGGCTGGACTTTCAGCTCCGCTATGAGGTCGGGATCGGGGACCTCTCGGACACCGAGCAGGTCAAGGATGTGCATACCAACGCCCTGCTGATCACCCTCGGCTTCCGGATCTAAGACCGGCTGTGCGCCGGCCGCGGCCCATCCCGGGAACGGACGCTTGACCCTCCTCCCGTCTCTGCCAGATTCCTCGCATCACGAATTTGGAGATACATCCATGTCCCATCGAATCCCGCGAATCCTGGCCGCCTCCTTCGGGCTGGCCCTGCTCGCTGCGCCGGTGGCGTCGGCGCAGCTCGCACCCGTGGCCCAGTCCTCGTTCCAGTATGGCGTCCTGGCCGGCGTGGCGCTGGCCGATTTCCACGGCGCCGACGTGGGCAACACCAGCTCGCGAACCGGCTTCGTCGTCGGCGGCTTCGGCCGGTTCAAGGCGAGCGACATCCTCGCCATCGAGCCGCAGGTCATCTATGTGCAGAAGGGCGCGGAGGCCGATGCGGGCAGCGGGCTGATCGGCACGTTCAAGGTGGACTACATCGAGGTACCGGTCCTGCTGACGGCCCAGTTCCCCGTCGCCAACGACAACCGGATCCGGCCCAGCGTCTTTGCCGGGCCGGCGGTGTCCTTCAAGGTCCATTGCGCGATCAATGTGCGGAACGGCTCGAACTCCGTCGAGGACAGCTGCGCGGATGCCGGCGCCAGCATCAAGGGCACCGATTTCTCGGCGGTGTTCGGCGCCGGCCTCGAGGTGCGGGCCATCGGCTTTCAGCTGCGCTACGATCTGGGGCTGAGCAAGATCGAGGACGTCTCGAGTCCGCAGGATATCAAGACGCAGGCCTGGCTGTTCACGGTCAGCTTCAGGTTCTGAGACCGGCAGCAGCAGGACCACGGAACACAAGGGGGCGCCGGCCACTGGCCGGCGCCCCCTTCGTCGTTTGCCCGGGCGCCGGATCGGTGAGGAGCCCGCGGCTCCCGGCACCGATCCGCCCGCTTCCGGTTACTGCCCGCAGGCCTGGATGATCGTCTGCACGACCTGCTTCACGTTGGCGGACGCCTCTTCCTCCGTGTCCGTCGGGCCCCGGACCGTCTCGCTCTCGGAGAAGGTGTGCCCGACCACCTTGAGCGTGGCCTTGCCATCGGCGCCGGGCGCGACCTCCGCCTCGATCCGGTCGCTGTTGCGGTAGTACCTCGCGTTGGCCACCTGCTTCGAATAGTCGGATTGCTTGGCGGTGATCCGCAGCGGGGAGCCCAGGTCGATGGAGGTCTGCTGGAACTTGGCCTTGCCAAGCTCCGATTTCACGCACTCGAAGACGTCCGGCGGGGCGCCTGCGGGGCTCGCGGTCAGTGTCACGTAGTGCACGCCGCCGCACGAGAGGAGGAACAGCAGGCCGGCCCAGGGACGAATGGACATCGAGAGCGATCCGGGGTTTGGGTTCGATTGCCGAGGCAATTTAATACCGGCGGCGGGAAAGGGGAGAAAATCAGAAGGGCGGCCCGGAGGCCGCCCCCTGACCGGCAAAATCCAGCTGCCGAATGCTAGTAGAACAGCATCATGCCCAGCGAACCCTGGTCACCCTGCGAGCTCTTGGCCCCGTCCGCATGCCCGGTGATATGGGCAAACTCCGCGACCCAGCGCAGCGACTTGGTCCACTTGAAGGTGATCTGGCCGACGATGGCGTCTTCCTTCAGCACGTAGCTGTCGATGCCATCCGCCGTCTTGTCCTCGGAGCTCCGGTCAAGCTGGTTCATGCCGTAGCTGCCGCCGAACATCCACTTGCTGTCCTTCGGCGAGAACGTGGCCTGGCCGATGAAGCCGTACGAGGTCCGGGCGCTCGCCTTGCCGTCGGCATCCACGGCGCCAGTGCCGCCGTTGTCGAAGTTGTTGCCACCCACGATGCCGTCACCCATCAGCAGGAAGCCCATGCCGCTGGCATAGAAGCCGGAGGCGTGCAGGGCCAGACCGCCGAACGTCACGACCGCGCCGCCGCCCACACCACCGGCGGTCAGGCTGTGGGTGCCGGTGCCGAAGCCGTCCTTCATGGACTGCACGGCGCCGTTGATGAAGAACTTGAAGTTGCTCTTGTTGTAACCCAGTTCGGCTTCGAGACGGGGCACCGAGGCCACCGTGTACGGGCCCGACCGGATGGGCTCGAAGAGGCCGACCGCGAAGGATGCCGGCTTGCCGCTCGCCGAAGAGTAGGTGAGCTGCGGACGGAAGTCGGTGTACAGGTAGCCATACCCGATCCGGCCGAGCGCCGTGCCACGACCACCACCGCCGACACCGACGCCGAGCAGCGTCATGTCGTTCAGGATGTTGCCGCGCTGGAAGAGGCCGAGTTCCTTACCCATGAGCAGCTGGCCCCAGGTCCCGCCGGCGGTCAGATACACCTGGCGCATGTCGATCTGGGCGCCGGCCGCATCCGTGCCGAAATAGCTGGCATTGTGCCCGCCGAATTCAACCTGCGGCGCGAACCCGAAGTGCACACCGAGGTCCACGTTGCCTTCCTTGCCGGTCGCCGCGAACGTCGCGAACGCAGGCAGCAGGCCGGTGCCGAAGCTGAAGTCGTGCGCGCTGGTGCCGTTACAGCCGGTGGCGTCACAAGGCTTGGACGTCTGGTAAATCATGAAGGCGTTGACGTTACCGGAGAACGAAAACATCCAGCCGTTGCTCATCTGCATGGTCAGGGCCTGGGCATTGAGGCTGCCCGCCCCTGCCAGCAACAGAGCGCCCACCAGGAGCGAAGTACGTCTCATCTGTGCATCTCCCTCTCTAGAGATGGATGTGAACTGCCCTTGCTCATCACTCACCTGCGAAACGGAACTTTCGGACATGGTTTCGGGTGATCTCGAACCTGACTTCCTGTCGCTCGTCTGAGACCGGAGTACACCTCCTTGTTGGTCAGGGCTTCGGGGTGGCCAGCAGCGCCGGAATCGTGGCGTCCTTGCTGACCCGGAGCCGGATCCACATGCCGGCCAGCCCGTGGCCGGGGACTCCGCAGAAGAACAGGTACTCGCCCGCGGGCTGGGCGGTGAACCGCATCTTGTCCTTCGACTGCGGCGGCAATCCCTCCGCCACCTTGTTCGAATACGCCCGGTCGATCGCCGGCTTGTCGGTGGCTCCGTTGGGAACCGGAGTCTGGTCCGGGATGACCTCCACGCTGTGTGGCAGCATCCCGTCATGATTGGCGAAGTTCACCGCCACCGTCCAGCCGGCGGGCACCACCAGCGTGAGCCCGCCGTCCCTGAATCCATTGAAGTTCAGCGCCCCGTTGAACGGGGTCAGTCCGGCCGTCAGGGCAAAGGTGACTGTCTTGGTCGCCGCATTGACGGACAGCCAGCTCGAATCGATGGCCGCTGCCGCCGGCGCCGCCTGGGCCTTGAGTCCGCCTGCCGCGAGCGCCGCCGCCGCCCCCGCCGCCACCACCCCTCGCGTCATCGTCCCGGCCACGACTGAGTCCTCCCCTAGCCTGGTTGCGGTGCTGCCGGCCGGCTCCGCACCCGCGGAACCGGCCGGCCCTGCTGCTACTGCTTTTTTGCGGGCGCCGCCGCGGCCGAACCCTTCGGCAGTCCGAAGACGAACACCGCGCTGCCCAGCGGATAGCTCAGCTGGAAGTTGCCGCCGCAGGCCACCGCGATGAACTGCTCACCGCCCTGCATGAAGCTCATCGGGGCGCTGTTGCAGCCGGCGCCGCCATTGAAGGTCCAGAGCAGCTTGCCGGTGGCGGAGCTGTAGGCGTTGAAGTTGCCGTTGCCTTCACCGGTGAAAGTAAGGCCGCCGGCGGTCGAGAGGCTGCCGCCCATCATCGGCTGATCGACCTTCTTCTGCCACACGATCTTGCCGGTGGCCAGATTCACTGCCGAGAACAGGCCGTACTGGGTTTCGCCCGGGATGGCCACGAAGGCGGAGCCGAGCCACAGCCGGCCCTTTTCCCACGGGGCGGTGTGAGTGATGTAGTTCATCGGCTGGTGCAGCCCGGCCGTGTAGGCGTAGCCCAGCTTCGGACTCACCGAGATCGGCGACCACTCCGAGCCACCGTTCGCGCCCGGCAGCATCCGGGTGCCGCTGGCACTCGGCAGGGCGAACATGTTCTCCTGCGGCGTGAAGTTGGCGGTCCGGCGGATCAGCTTGCCCGTGGCCGCGTCAAGCACGTAGACCCAGGCCGTCTTGCCGGCGTGCACTACGACCTTCTTCCCGCCCAGCGTGGTCACGACCGGCGGGGAGACGGCGTCGAGGTCCCAGACATCGTGCGGCACCGTCTGGTAGAACCACTTGGTCTTGCCGGTCTTGGCGTCGATGGCCACCACGCAGTCGGTGAACAGGTTGTCACCGGGGCGGATGCCGCCATCGAGGTCGGGAGAGGGGTTGCCCACTGCGACGTAGATCAGGCCCAGTGTCTTGTCGTACGCGGGCGTCATCCAGACGCCGCCGCCGCCCCGGGTCCAGGCGTCGGCATACTTGGCGCTGTCCGCCTTTTCGCTGGCCAGGTCGCGATGCAGGTCGGCGCCATCGGGCGTGGCCGGAGTCCAGCGCCCCCACCAGCCGTTGGTCGCCACCGGGTCATCCCCGGTCTCGGGGATCGAGTACCAGCGCCACAGCTGCTGGCCGGTCATCGCATCGTACGCGGTCACGTGGCCGCGGATGCCGTACTCACCGCCGGACACGCCCACGATGACCATGTTGTCGATCACCAGCGGCGCGTGGGTGATGCTGTAGCCGAAGGCCGGATCCGCGACCTCGATGTCCCACACCACGTCGCCCGTCATCCGGTCGAGCGCCACCAGCCGGGCGTCCAGGGTGCCCATGTAGACGTGAGGCCCGTGCACGGCGACGCCGCGGTTGTTGGGGCCGCAGCAGTAGATCGTGGTGCCGAGCTTGTGCTCGTAGCGCCACACCTGCTTGTGGGTCTTGAGATCGTACGCGATGGCGGTGTTGTAGGGCGTCGTGACGTACATCATGTTGTCGACGACGATGGGAGTGTTCTCGAAGGAGCCGAGCTTGCTGATGCCGGTCTGGAACACCATTCGCGGGACCAGTCGCGAGACGTTCGCGGTGCTGATGCCCGTGAGCGTGGAATACCGCTGGTTCCAGTCGTTGCCGCCGTACGTCGTCCAGTTTGCCTGAGCGCTCGCCGTTGCGGCAATCAGGCTGAGCGCGAGGGCCGAGGCCCAGGTCCGATGGATCAGTCTCATCTGCAGGCTCCTCCAGTGGTGTGCGTGACTCAACCCGAAAATCCGGCGGGCCTGCCAGCCGCACCCGCCTCTCGTTCGCCGCTCTGGCCATGAGACGGCGTCCTTCGGAACTCGGATTGGGCAGCGCTGAGTCGTGTCAACCGGACGAACCCGGGCCAGAAATGCGGCCCGAACCGGAGCTTCCGCCTTGCTGGAAGTGCCAAGGGGTAACGCGTAATGACACTTACAATTAGCGCATTCCTCTCCGACCGTCAAGATGCCGCCTTCGGGCGACACCCCGAAACCCCCTCACCGAAATAAAGCCGAAGCCTTCTGGAAGGTCTCGTAGACCCCCCAGGCCAGCGGCAATACGACCCCCAGCCAGGCCAAAGTACCGACGGCTCCGAACGGCGCCCTGGCACCCCCTGCCGCCCCGCCCGGGGCCCCTGCTGCCGTCGCCGCCGGCGTGCTCTCGGCCCCGGTTTCGAGGTAGTACTTCGGATCAACGGGCCGCACCAGCAGATTGGCCACCAGGCCGACCAGGAGCAGGCCCGCCAGGATGTACATTGTCGTGTTGTAGGCCTGCGCGGCCGGTACTCCGGCCGCGATCTGGGATTCCCGGATCGAATTGACCAGCATCGGTCCGACGATACCGGCCGTCGACCAGGCCGTGAGCAGCCGTCCGTGGATGGCGCCGACGTACTGGGTCCCGAAAATGTCCGCCAGGTACGCCGGGATAGTGGCGAACCCGCCCCCGTACATGGTCAGGATGACGCAGAAGGCCGCCACGAACAGCCCGAGCTGTCCCGCCGCCCCCAGCCTCGGCACGGTGGAGTACAGCAGGGGGCCCAGCACGAAAAAGGTGAAGTAGGTCCGCTTCCGGCCGAGCCGGTCGGAGAATGAGGCCCAACCGAACCGCCCCGCGATATTGAACAGGCTGAGCAGCCCGACGAACCCCGCCGCGGCCGACGCCGTCACCGCCCCTTTGAATATCTCCTGGATCATCGGGCTTGCCTGCTCGAGCACGCCGATGCCGGCACTCACGTTGGTGCAGAGCACGATCCAGAGAAACCAGAACTGCGGCGTCTTCCACGCCACGTCCACATGCACGTTCCGGCCGGTGACCAGGGCGCTCTGACTCGCCGGCGGATGCCATCCGGTGGGCTTCCAGCCTGGCGCCGGGACCCGGAATCCGAACGCGCCGGCCAGCATGGCCACCCCATAGACGAGACCCATCACGACGAAGGTCGGAACCACGCCGACGGAAGTATCCGACTTGAAGTGGTCCATCAGCATCTGGGAGAGCGGGCTCGCGATCATCGCGCCGCCGCCGAAACCCATGATGGCCATGCCGGTCGCCAGCCCGCGCCGGTCCGGGAACCACTTGATCAGGGTGGATACGGGCGTGATGTAGCCCAGTCCGAGCCCGCATCCGCCTACGATACCGTAGCCGAAGTAGAGCAGCCAGATGTTGTGGATCTTGACCGCCAGCGCCGAGAGGAGGAATCCGGCGCTCCAGCAGATGGCGGCCGTCACTCCGCTGCGGCGCGGCCCGACCCGCTCGAGCCAGCGGCCGAACACGGCGGCGGAGAGTCCGAGGAAAACGATGCCCAGGGTGAACGTCCAGGCCAGCGCCTTCTGACTCCAGTCATCCGGCAGGGACTGCGTGATGCCCAGTGCCTTGGTCAGCGGCAGCTTGAAGACGCTGAACGCGTATGCCTGACCGATGCAGAGGTGAATAGCGAGTGCCGCCGGCGGCACCAGCCAGCGATTGAACCCGGGTCCTGCTACGGTGCGCTCGCGGTCCAGCACTCCGGCCATCCGGTGGCTCCTTCCTTAGGGCCAACAGGTTCGTCAGCAAGCGGCGCTGGGCCCAGAACGGGCTCCGGGGACTGCGGCAAAGGCGGGAAATGAATCGGGGTTACATTCTACGGCGGCCCCGGTCAGAGGGGCAACCCCTTTTCGTTCCAAAGGTTTAGCCGATGATCCGATTGAAGAATTCGATCATGGCCGGACTGGCGATTCTGGCCGCCTCGAGCCCACCCCTCTCCGCCCAAGTCCCCCCAGATTGGCTCAAGGTCGACACGGCCAGTCACGCCGTCTCGGTCACGCTCGAAACCACGGCATCACCGGACAGTGGCTCGGCGCTCATTAACGGGCACCGTGCCGGCGCGATCCAGCTTGTGGTACCCCTCGGCTGGACGGTCCGTTGGTCGTGGCGCAATGGTGACCCGGCCGCGAACCACAGCCTCGTCATCATGGCCGAAAGGGAGAAGCTGCCACTCGAGGGAGGACGCCCTGCCCTCGACAACGCGCTGTCCCGGATGGTGACCGCCGGCCTCAAGCCCGGGCAGACCGACGAGACCACCTTCACCGCCGACGCCGCCGGATGGTACTGGCTCCTCTGCGGCGTGCCGAATCATGCGCTCAAGGGAGAGTGGATTTCGTTCAAGGTGGATCGGGAGGCCACCGGGCCGTCGGTGGTGGGTAAGAGGTGAGACGTGACAGGTGAGAGGGACCAGCGGTGCCCTCTTACCTCCTGCTTCTCACCTCTCACGCAGTAAGCGCTCGATCTCCTGCCGAAACCCCCGCACCGCCGCGTCGTGCAGAGCACCGGTGCTGGGACCGTAGAAGCCGGCGTGCACTTCCCGCACCCGGCCATCCCTGCCGATGAACAGCGTCGTCGGAAAGGCGGTGAAGCCGGTGAGCTGCGGCTGCGCCGCCTGCACCGCGGCGACGTCGTTCCGCCCGGCCAGGAGCAGGGTGAACGGGATGTGGAATTTCTCGCGGTAACGCCGGATGAGCGGCAGATCCACCGCACTGTCTCCCGACACTTCATATCCCAGGCCGACGATCTCCAGTCCCTTGCTGTGGTAGTCACGGTAGAGCTGCACCAGCGTGGGCGCCGCATCGTGGCAGGTCGAACACCAGGTGCCGAACAGGTCCACCAGCAGCACCTTGCCCCGGAACTGCGGGTCGTCATTGCTCACGATCTTCCCCGACAGATCGGGATAGGAAAACCGGAACGGCGCCACGGTGTCCGCGTGGGTGACTTCCGTGGGGGGCGTGAGGTGGGGCTTGCCGGTGCTGCGCACGGCCACGAACGGCGTCTCGGTCTTGAGGCCCGCGTGAAAGGTGCCGCGCAGCGTATCGGAGCGGAGTTCGCCCGTGAACATGAACACGAACGAGCCGTCGAAGTGCATCAGCTTGAAGCTGTCCGCGGCAAACTCACCGGAAAAGAGGCCGTAGTCCCCCGAATTCGAGAGCACGATCCCCTCGAGGCCCTGCGGCCCCTGGCGGAACTGCAGCACGCGCGGACTGGTGCCGAAATCATTGATCAGGATCGCATCCCAGCTGCCCAGCAGGGCGGCCGGCGCCGTACTGGCCGGCCAGCGGCCCCGGCTCGCCCGGAAAGGAATGGTGCGCGGCCCCTTCACCCCGACGTTGTGATAGACCCCGACCATCGAATCGGCGGACCAGGCCGCCTTGATGGTGGCGGCGAAGTCGGCCATCTCGAACACGATACTGTCCGCGGTGACGCGCACCGTGGAAAAGGGCAGGCACTCCCCCCCGTTGCAGAGGCGCCCCGTCAACGCGCCGCTTTTGCCGTCGACCCGGAGATCGAAATGCAGCTCCCCTCCGGCCAGGTCGAGGGTGGAGCGCCAGTCGCCGGTGGGGAACGGCGCCGCCAGGAGCGCGAGGAGGACGAACATCAGCTGCCCGCCTTGGCGTGCACGTAACGCTCTCCCGCCGCGATCGGCGCGTTGATCAGGTTGCCTGACCACGGGATGGGGCAGGGGTAGACGGTCCGATAGGCACAGAACGGATTCCGGGCGCGATTGAAGTCGAGCTGATAGCGGCCGCCCGGCACCGGTTTGAGCTCCACGAACCGGCCCGCCGGGTAGCTGCCGTTGTCGTTCGTGGCGTCCTGGAAGTACACCTCGAGGCTCTGCTCTTCGTCGTCCGCCCCGCCGAACCGGTACACCCTCAGCCGGTAGGGCTTTCCCCCGACAGCCAGCGAGACGAACCCCGCCAGCGCGGCGGGCGATTCGACGCCGTCAAAGTCGAGCAGGGTCCTGGTCTCCACCTTCTCGGGCTTCTCGAGCGACACGGTGAAGACCAGCGGCGGAGCATAGGCGTAGTACTCCGGCTTCACCGCCCGCCGTTCGGGACCATAGACCAGCAGCGACCGGCGATTGGCCGAGCCGGCCTGCGCCAGCAGGAACGACCCGTGCCGGAGCGTGCCGGACTGCGGTACCGCCTCCGGGCCCCGCTTCGATTCGAGCGTGAGGAATCCCTTCGATACTCTGACCCGCGCGGAATCGAATCCTGGAATGGGCAGGTCCGCCGCCGCCGGCCCGATCACGATCACCTGGTCGGGACTGATCGGGCTGAGCGCCACGATCGTGGCAGGGGAAGCCGGCGCCGTGGCCAGCCATTCGACGAGCGAGGCGCGTTCGGCGGTGAGGTCCGCCGGAGTCTGAGCCGCCAGCGGGCCGGCGGTAGCGGCGATGACGAACAGGGAAAGGCGCATGGTGATCTAGAGTGCGCCCGAGAGCAGCACCGGTGAAGTGGGTTGAATCGAGCCGCCTTCGGGTTCTTCCGTGATGGCGGCCGCGGTGAGCTGCCGGCCCAGCGGGACCATGATGTTGGTCACCAGGACGCTGGCGGAATCGCCGGGGTTGAACGTCGTCGAGGCAATCGGCTTGCCGGCCCTGGGGATGAACCACAACTGGTAGGCGCGTCCCGTTGCGAGCGCCGGCAGCCCCACCGCCTGGGCGATCGCGATGCCGCGCCGCCGATTGACGAACAACTGGACGGCAGGCTCCGGCTTCGACGCCGAGGCAAGCACGGTAAGGCTGACTCCCGGCTCGAGCACGGCAGCCAGGGTGCGCTCCCGCTCGTCCAGCCGCTCCTGCCGGGCATTCAATTCCGTCTTGAGGCTCGCGATCGCCTCGTCGCGGGCCTCGACCTGCTTCCGGGAAAGGACCAGGGACCAGCCGAGGCCGAGGGCGAGGACAGCGGCGGCCGCCGCCGCCAGCCACGGGAGGGGATTCGGGCGCGGCGGCGGCTGGATCTGCGGGAGACTCGTCGCCTTTTCCTGGCCGATGCGCGCCATCACCCGGTCGCGCAGATCGGGATCGGGCACCGCGTCCGGTGCCTGCAGAGCGAGCAGCCCCGCCACTTCCCGGAACTCGGCGACTTCGCGGCGCGCGGCCTCCGATGAGGCGAGCACCCGCTCGAAACTCCGGGCTTCCTCCGGCGAGAGGATGCCGAGGGCGTAGGCGGCCGCGGGGGCGAGCTCGGGGTTTTCAGGGCGCTCGGTCATGCGGGCTGCTCGAAATAGTAGGCGCGGAGCACGTCCCGCAGCCGCTGCAGGCCGAGGCGCACCCGCGTCTTGATCGTGCCGAGGGGCTCCTGCAGTCGCTCCGCGATTTCGCTGTGCGACAGCCCCT
>DATEHG010000176.1:0-29168 GCA_035279705.1 Gemmatimonadales bacterium | reverse complement strand
GCGATCATGCAGCAGTGGGGCCGGCTGCCCCTGGACTTCGAGCCCGGCACCGCCTGGCAGTACAGCAATACCAACTACGTCATTGCCGCCTCGATCGTCGAACGCGCTTCGGGGATGCCGTTCATGCAGTTCCTGCAGCAGCGGATCTTTGCCCGGCTCAAGCTCACCAGCGTGGCGGACTTCGATGCCGGGCCGCTCACGGCTGCCGACGCGGGTCCGTACCTTCGTAACGGGACGGGCCCCCTGCGCGAGGCCCCCAAGGAAGGGCCGCGCTGGCTCTTCGGCGCGGGTCAGCTGGCCATGACGGCGCACGACCTCGCCACCTGGAACCTCGGCATCATCAATCAGTCGATTCTCAAGCCCGCGTCCTACCGGGCACAGCAGACGGCCGTCGTTCTCGCCAATGGCACGGGGACGGGGTACGGACTCGGCATGAACGCGGGAATGGCCGGCGGCCGGCGGCGGCTGTCGCACGGCGGCGCCGTGTCCGGGTATACCACGACGAACCTGGTCTATCCCGATGACCGTGCCGCGATCACCGTCTTCACCAACATCTATCCCGGCGGCAGCTCGGCCTCGGGGCAGCTGGCCGGCCGGATCGCGAACATCATCTTTGCCGTGGCCGACACAGCGGATGCCGCCGCCGGCGCGCTGGCGCGCAATGTCTACGACGGGTTGTCGCACGGTACCATCGACACCACGCTCTTCACGCCGAACGCCCAGGCCTTCTTCTCGAAACAGGTGCTCACCGACTACGAGGCGAGTCTGGGGCCGCTGGGCGCCCCGACCGATTTTTCAGCGGGCGGCAGTTCGCTGCGCGGCGGCCTCCGCATCCGCGGATTCCGGATTCGGGCGGGTGGTGTAAACCTGAGCCTGACCATGATGGTCCGGCCCGACGGGCGGATCGAGCAGTACATCGTGGAGCGGGACAGCTAGGGCTGGGAGGCCGATGCCAGAGCTCGAGACCTCAGCAAGCAGCAACCTTCCGTCTCGCCGGACGGTCGATGCGGGATTCGACTGGCAGGGGTCGTCCATCGTGCATACGACGACAGTTCACGGCTCCGGTCTGACGCAGCCGTGGATCGCGGTGCGAATCCGCCGGGCTCTCCTGGATCTGCGTGCGTCCGAAGGGGCTGACTCGACGGATTCACGAATCACCTTCTGGCAACCCGGGGGTGTACGTCAGGCCGGCATCGGTGGAGTGGTCACGGTGACGATGCTCTCCGACGGCGTCGAGGTCACGGCAGGTGTCAGTGCTCTGGGGCAGGTCGTGCCTCCACTCGCGTTACTGGCCGGGGTCGATCTGCTGTGGTATCGGGACTCCATGAGTGGCGTGGCGGCCGCCTTTTTCGGCGCATTCGTGCTGCTGGGAACCGCGGTTCGAGCCGGAAGGATCGCGGGACTGCTTCGAACTCTGTCGCGCGCCGGCAGCGGGCTTGGCGAGCACGACACCGCTTGACCGATTCTGCAGCCGCTGGGGGTCCTATGAAAGCTCTCTCGACCACGCTAATCCTCCTTGGCCTCGCCACGGTTCCTGTGCAGGCACAGGGCCTGCCGGCGGACTCGCTGTTCGACCGGCTCGCCGGCCGGTGGGTGCTCGCCGGCACCATCGCGCACCAGCAGACCACCCACGACGTGACGTTCGACTGGATGCTCGGCCGGGAGTACCTGCAGATGCACGAAGTGTCCCGCGAGCGGGACAAGGAGGGCAAGCCGTCCTATGAGGCCGTGGTGCTCTTCGGCCGGGATCCCGGGACGGGGGAATACGCCATCCAGTGGATGGACAACACGGCGGCCAATGCGTTCGATCCGGCCGGCATCGGCCGCGGGTTCGTGGCGGGAGACTCGATCCACTTCCTCTTCAACTACGACACCACGCGCCGGTTCCACACCACCTTCGTCTACAACCGCCAGGCCGACACCTGGCAGTGGCACATGGACAACGACAGCGCGGGGGTCAGGAAACCCTTTGCGCGGGTGACGCTGACGAGACGCTAGGCCGGCCGCACTCCTCCACGAGGTACCCCATGCCCCTCCTGATCGGCGTGCTCCTGGCTGTTGCGGTCGGCGTGATGTGCACGGCTGCCGGCCTCGATCGCGATCGCGCCCTCTACCCTGCCGTGACCCTCGTGGTCGCCTCCTATTACATCCTCTTCGGAGTGATGGGAGGCTCCACCCAGGCCCTCGTGCTCGAGATCCTGGTGGCCACGATCTATATCGTGGCCGCCGTGGTGGGCTTCCGGTCCTCGCTCTGGATCGTGGTTATTGCCCTGGCCGGCCATGGCGCGCTGGATCTCGTCCACGATCGCGTCATAACCAACCCCGGCATGCCTGCCTGGTGGCCGGCGTTCTGCCTTGCCTACGATGTCACGGCCGCCGCGTACCTGGCCTGGGTGCTGAAGACCAGCCGGGTCCCCGTGCGGATGCGGTGAGAAACCAGCCGCGAGCCGCCAGCTTTCCCGCCTGCTGACGGCTCGCGCCCTGCTCAGTTCCAGTTGTCGATCTTCAGGTCGTCCGGTGCGGGCTTGCCCTTCCCGGTTTCCAGCAGGTCCCTGAGACTCATCAGGAACACCGCCCACTTGGTGCTGCAGTGCGCGGTGAACTCGATGGCCTCCTTCCATCCCCGGTGGCCGAAGAGCAGGACGGTCATGTCCCCGTCCTGGGCCAGTTCGAAGGTCGCCCGGGTGCCCAGCCACTCCTCCGGCCCGCCGACGAAGCGCCACTCGACACGGGCGGGCTCGAGCTTCGTCACCTCGAAATCCATCTGGCCGATCTCGGCCCCGCCATTGTGGAGAAATCGCACGTTGACCTTGCCGCCGGCCCTGGCCGAGCCGGTCGTGTCCCTGGTCCACCACCCTGCCACGCCTTCCACCGTCGAAACCGCCGCCTGCACCTTCGAGACCGGCGCCTTGATGCCGATGCGATGAATGATGTCCACCACCTGGTCCCCGCTTCCTTGAGTTGAGGTCTACTGATCCGCTTCCACGAATGCCTTGAGCCGTGCCGCTGCCGCGTCCCACTGTGCCGAGACGTGGTCGATGTATTCCCGCGCCACCTCGAGCCGCTTGAGGTCGAGCGAGAAGATGTGTTCCCGCCCTTTGGGTGTGTCCCGCACCAGGCCGACCCGTTCGAGCGAGCGCAGGTGGCGCGTGATGGCCTGGCGGGTCATTTCGCTCCCTTCGCTCAGCCGGGTGATCGAGAGCGGCCCCTCCACCGACAGGCGGCGCACCAGGCCGAGACGGGTCGTGTCCCCCAGCGCCGCGAACACCGGCGCCGCCTGGCGTACCGCCGCCCCGCGGCTAGCTGACATAGGCCGCCAGCTTCTTGGCCTGGCCGTTCCAGCCGCCCTCGTTCATCCGGAACGCTTCGACCCGTCGCGTGGCCGGCAGCTTGTCGAACCCCGACTCGGTGATCCTGACCGTGGTCCCGTCGGCGGTTTCCTCCAGGCGGAACTCCACCAGCGTCATCGTCTCGGCCGAATAGTCGACCTTCGGGTCGATGGCGCCGGGGTGCCAGCGATACGAGAAGTAGCCCTCGGGCTCGACCCGCTCGATGCGGATGTCGAGCGTGATGTGCTCGTAGCCCTTCATGGTGAGCGTCCCGACGAGCTTCGCGCCGGGGGCAAAGGGGCGGTCGAACTTGATCCCGAACCAGGTGCTGAACTCACCCGCGTCCGAAATGGCGCGCCAGACGCGGGAGCGCCGGGCCTTCACCTCGAACTGCTTCTCGATCCGGTCGGTGGTCTGGGGCTGGTCGGTCTTGGTGGTCATGGTCGTACCTGCTCCTGTCGCTCAGTGGGGGCCGGAAATCGTGCAACTGTTGTGTTGCGTATTATACGGCCGGTCCCTGAAAAGCGCAACACTCAGGTTGCGCGTTCCGGAAATCCGCCGGGATCCCCCCTCGCCGGCTGCCCGGCTTGTGTGACCCTGGCGCGATTGGCAGCTTGGGCTGGTCCGCCAGCAATGACCTGAGGCTGCCATGGGATCGAAGAAGCTCAGCGCGAAATCCGCCCCGCGCTCCGGGGCCGGTACGGGGAAGTCCGGGGGATTCACCGCCGAGGAAAAGGCGGCGATGCGGGAGCGCGCCCGGGAACTCAAGGCCCAGGGTGCCGGGGTGGACGGCGAAAGGGACGTACTGGCCCGGATAAACGAGATGCCAGAGCCCGACCGGGTCATGGCCCTGCGGCTGCACGCGCTCATCAAGGCGAGCGCGCCCGGGCTGTCGCCGCGGACCTGGTACGGCATGCCTGCCTACGCGAAGGACGGCAAAGTGCTCTGCTTCTTCCAGGGCGCCAGCAAGTTCAAGACGCGGTACTGCTCCCTCGGCTTCAGCGACACGGCGAAGCTCGACGATGGCGCCATGTGGCCCACCGCCTTTGCGCTGCGGGAGCTGACCGCCGCGGAGGAGGCGCGAATCCGCGCACTGGTCAGGCAGGCGGTGGGTTGAGGCGTCAGCGCCCTGCCCGCCACGGGGTTATCTTTGGCCCGGGACATCCTCCTCGAAAGGAGCTAGGTGCCGAAACCCAACTACGGATTCCAGAAGCGTCAGAAAGAACTCGCCAAGCAGCAGAAGCGTGAGGCCAAGGCCCAGCGCCGCAAGGAGCGCGCGGCCGAGCCGCTCGATCCACCCGATGGTTCCCCTCCCGGTCTGCCGGACGATCCGGCGGACTCGGCCTAGCGGCGGAAGTTTCCCCTTTTCACTGACCCGCCGCGGGCGCCAGTCCTGGCCAGCTCCGGTTCGAGTGTATCGCAACCTGGAGTGGCCATGAGTGCCTTCAAGCCCCAGCAACGCCGCCTGCTCGTCAACGGGCGCACCTTTCACTTCGTCGCGTACGAGGGCCAGCCGGCCAATGTGAGCCGGAAGCTGGCCGCGGAGCCGGCGATGTGGTGCCTGATGGTGGAAGGCCGGCGGTGCCCGGTCACGCCGTTTGTCCCCGCCCAGCCCGACGATGTGGTGGATCGCACCCTGCTGCAGTGGTTGAAGCTCAACGTGGCGCCGACGGCCTAGACCCTCCGGTACTCCCGCGAGCCTTCCGGCCGCGGGCCAGTTCATTCCGATATCCCACTGATACTTTGGTCCGCTTGCGCCACCCTGAGGCGGCCTTCACCTTAGGCGCTGACGTCAGGCGCCGGGTGCGGGCGGTCGCGCCTTCCTGTCCCCACGCGTGCATCCGTCACCGGTCTGGGGGGGTAATCCCCGCCGGTTGAGGTCGTAGTCTCTGTGGTTCCGCTTGAGGCAGCAGCAGTGCGTCATATCGGGATGGAAGTCATGACAACCAGTTCAGAAAGGGGGAATTGGCAATGAACGGCCGACGTCTGCAGGCAATCGCGTTGGTGACGGCGCTGGCAACCGGGTTGGGCAGCAGTACCCTGATCGCCCAGGACAAGTACTCGGTCAAGGTGCCGGGAGGACTCGCATTCGCCGAGTTCAAGGGATTCGAATCCTGGGAGGTGGTCTCGGTCAGCCAGGATGGCGGACTGTTGGCGGTGATCCTCGCCAATCCCGTGATGATCGAGGCGTTCAAGGCCGGAGCTCCCGGCAACGGCAAGCCGTTTCCCGATGGCTCCAGGATGGCCAAGGTGCACTGGAATCCGAAGAAGATGGAATCCTTCCCCGCGGCGACGGTCCCGGGCACGCAGCACGACGTCGACTTCATGGTGAAGGACAGCAAGCGATTCGCGGCAAGCGGCGGCTGGGGGTGGGCCGTGTTCGAGCATGACACCCTGACCGGCACCTTCCGCCCCGGCGGCCCCAAGGACAATCCGCCGCAGGGGAACGACGCCAAGTGCGGCTTTGCCTGCCACACCATCGTGGCCAAGCGGGACTTCGTGTTCACGGACTACGCCAAGCGCTGAGGCCCCATGACGAAGGCGATTCCCCGGAAGGCCGAGGCCTCCAAGGCCAAGGCTGCAGTGACCAAGCGCAGTGCCGGGGAAGCCGCCGCCGCCTCCCGTCTCATCGACCAGCGGATCCGGGAGCTGGACGACTGGCGCGGCGACACACTTGACCGGCTCCGCACCCTCATCAGCCAGGCGGATCCCGAAGTGGTGGAGGAGTGGAAGTGGGAGGTGCCTGTCTGGTCCCATGACGGCATCATCTGCACCGGCGAGAGCTACAAGCAGGCGGTGAAGCTCACCTTCGCGAAGGGCGCCTCGCTGCCCGACCCCTCGGGGCTGTTCAACTCCAGCCTCGAGGGGAATACCCGCCGGGCGATCGACTTCCGCGAGGGCGAGAAGATCAACGCGACCGCCTTCAAGGCGCTGATCCGTTCGGCGGTCAAGCTCAACCTGCGATCTGCGGCCCGCCTCTGACCCCGTCGCGCTGGCCGGTTCATTCTGAATCCGTCGAGTCAACTCCGTCGTAGCGTCCGGGTCCGGCACCCTGCCCGCCCCCGGAGGACTCATGACTCGCTCGGCCAACGCCCGCTTCGCCGGTGTCTCCTTCCTGCTGTACATCGTGGCCGGCATCGCCAGCCTGCGCCTGGCGGGACACCCCCCGCTCGGACCTGTCCTTCCCATTCTCACTTCGCTCTGCGCGCTCACCCTCGGCGTCACGCTGTACGCGATGACCCGGGAGCAGGATCCAGACATCGCGCTGCTGGGATTGGTGTGCCGGGTCGTCGAAGCGATCCCCGGACAGGAGGGGGTTCCCGCCATCTTCTTCGCGGTTGGCAGCACGGCGTTCGCCTGGCTGCTCTGGCGCGGCAGGATCATTCCCGCCGCCCTGGCCGGCCTCGGAGTATTCGCGTCGCTGTTCCTCGTCGTCGTGCTGCTGCTTCAGCGGGCGGAACTCTTCGGCGGAGCCGGCGGGTGGGCGTCCCCGCTTACCTGGCTGCTGTGGCTGCCGATGCTGGTCTTCGAACTGACCCTGGCCGGCTGGCTCCTGGTCAAGGGGGCCGCCCTGCCGGCCGCCAGGGCGTCTGGACCACCCTGAGCGGCGCGGGGGCTGCGGCCCGGGCTGGCTGGCGGCTCTGGAGTCGTTTCGCCGATAGCCTGTGACAGCCCGGGCCCTCGACCCTCGACCCTCAGCCGAAGACTCATCCGATGACTCTCTCGATCGCTCACTCCGACCTCGCCCCGCGCGTCTACGGACCCTACAGCCAGGCCATCGTCGCGGACTCCGTCGTCTACGCGGCGGGACAGCTCCCCCTCGATCCGGCGACCATGGAGCTTGTCCCCGGCGGCATCACCGAGCAGGCGGCCCAGGTGCTCGTCAATCTGCAGGCTGTGCTCCTGGGAGCGGGCACCGATCTCGACCGGGTGGTGAAGACCACTCTCTTCCTGGTCGATCTGGCCGACTTCGACGCGCTGAACCGGGTCTACGCCCGCGTCTTCGGGGATCACAAGCCGGCCCGAACCACCGTACAGGTCGCCGCGCTCCCGCGCGGCGCGCGGGTGGAGATCGACGCCATCGCCGTGAAGTCGCCTTCCTGGCCGGCGCTGCAATCAATGCCGCCCCGTGAGGAGTACTGAGGCGCGGGTCGAGACCCGCGCCCGGTCAGTCCTCAATGGCCCTGCGCCATGGTGAATACCACCTGGTAGGCGTCCGCCGTTTCGTCGTACTCCATCCGGAATGAATCGGGGAATCGGATCGTCCGGCCCTCGACTCGTGACTCGTGGCTCGCGACTCCGAGCACCGGCACGGTCCCGTCGAAGCTCTTCTTCTCCAGCAGCTTGGCCCGGCTCACCATCGGCTCGAGGAAGATCAGCTCGCCGCCGTAATAGCCCAGCAGCATCGTGTGGTCGAATGGCACAGTCGAGGCGAGCGCGCTGCTCGGCACGCCGTGCATTCCCATGGTCGGGACGCAGAGGCCGGTCAGCGTGCCCAGCCCGGGCACGGTGATGTCCGGCAGCGTGTACCCTGCCGGGACGGCTGCCGGCTTCGTGGCGTCGGCGCAGTCGATGGCGCGGACCTGCTCCGCGGGCACCGTGTAGAAGTGGAAATCGAAATGCGGGGTGAGATAGGGGCCCGGCGGGTGGCCGTGGTGTTCCCAGCTCATCTCGAAGTGGTCGAAGCCGGTGGCCTGCCGAACTTCCGCGGGGAGCGGGATGACCGCGGCCGTCGCCGGCGGCCAGAGCATCTTGCCGTCCGCCGGCGCATTGGCCACCACCTGGAACGGCACCGTGGCTCCCCAGGACAGCACCTTACCGCCTGATACCCGGGCCCAGACGCAGACCGGGCTGCCGAACACGTCCCTGCACTCCCCCTTCACCATGTGCCCTTCGGGGCGGGTGGGGGCCAGTGCCGCCCCCGTCAGCGCCAACCCGCCGATCAACCCCAGTAGCAGCAACGACTTTCGCATTGTCCCCCCTGGCCGATGAATCAGTGAACGTGAATGTACATTGAATACACTAACACTCAGGCCAGGTCTTGTCAATGAATCACTGATCATTTATGTTTACTGAACCATGACTACACGCGGACCTTACCGGCTCAGGCGCCGGGCTGAAAGCCAGGCCGAGACCAGGCTCCGGATCGTCGAGGCGGCCGTTGCCCTGCACCGGACTGTGGGCCCGGCCCGCACCACCATCAGCGCCATCGCCGAGCGGGCGGGGGTGCAGCGGCTGACCGTGTACCGGCACTTCCCGGACGAGGCGGCGCTCCTCACCGCCTGCTCCGGACACTTCCTCGCCATCAATCCTGTGCCGGATCCGGCGCCATGGCGGGAGATCGTCGATCCGCTTGGTCGTCTCGAGACCGGGCTGACTGCGCTCTATGACTACTTTGCCCGGACGCGGGATCTCTGGTCGGCGGTGCTGCGGGACTCCGAGGTGCATGAGCCGACGAGACGGGTACTGCAAAAGCGGGATGGGCCGTGGGGAGAAATCAGGGACGTGCTGATCCAGGGCTTCAAATTGCGGGGAAACCAGCGGAAGGTGGTGGAAGCCGCCGTAAGCCACGCGGTGGACTTCCGGACCTGGCAGTCGCTGGCGGACGGCGGTCTCGCTGCCCCGCAGATTGTCGCGCTGATGGTCGGGATGGTGAGAGTGAGCCATAAGCCATAAGCCATAAGCCATAAGCCGTAAGCCATAAGCAGGGAGCAGGCTTGCAGGGGAGTGGGGACCGTCAGGCGATCGACCCTCGACCCTCGACCCTCGACCCTCGACCCTCGACCCTCGACCAACGGCTAACGGCTAACGGCCGCGTTTAGTAACTTGCCGGTGCAATGATCCCCCTCCCCACCTGATGCGGGAACACCTCCAGGCGGCCCTCGGCGACCGCTATCGGATCGAGCGCGAGCTTGGCCGAGGAGGGATGGCTTCGGTCTGGCTGGCGCGGGACCTGCGCCATGAGCGCGAGGTCGCGATCAAGGTGCTGCACGCGGAGCTGGCGGGGTCGATCGGGATCGACCGCTTCGTCCGCGAGATCAGGGTCACGGCGGGTCTGCAGCATCCGGGCATCGTGGCCGTGCTCGACTCCGGCTCCTTTCCCGGCCCCAACAGCATCGTGCTGCCCTGGTACGCCATGGCGTACATCCCCGGGGCCTCGCTCCGCGCCCGACTGGAGCAGGAGCGCCAGCTCCCGATCGATGAAGCCCTCCGTATTACGGATACCGTGGCGGCCGCTCTCGCGACCGCGCATGCCGGGGGCGTCGTCCACCGCGACATCAAGCCTGAAAACATTCTCCTCGCCGGGGGCCAGGTGTATGTCGCCGACTTCGGCATTGCCCGCGCGCTGATCGAAACCGGCGGCGAGCGGCTCACCAGCACCGGCGTCGTCATCGGTACGCCGGCGTACATGAGTCCCGAGCAGGCCACCGGCGATGTCATTGATGCCCGCACCGACCAGTACGCCCTGGCGTGCGTGCTCTATGAGATGCTCACGGGCGAGCCGCCCTTCACCGGACCGACGGCGCAGGCCGTCATGGCGCGCCGGATCGCGGAGCCCGCCCGCTCCATCCGGACCGTCCGGTCGGCGGTGCCCGGGTCGGTTGAGGCGGCAGTGCTGCGCGGCCTGGAACGGATCCCGGTCGATCGCTTTCCGGACGTCGTCGCCTTTGCGTCGGCGCTCCACGGCGGGGAAGTCACGGCGCCATCGCGGGCCGTCGCCAGGCGGCGGGCGCGCTGGCCGGCCCTGGTCGCGGGCATGCTGGTGCTCGCGCTCGCGGGTGGCTGGTTGCTCACGCGGAAGCGCGCGCCGGATCCCCAGTCGCTGGCGCTGGTCCAGCGCGGCCGGGTGGAGTACAGCAAGCGCACCCCGGCGGGCACGATCGCGGCGATCCAGGAATTCGGCGCTGCCATTGCGCGGGACTCGAACAACGCCGATGCCTGGGCCGGGTTGGCCGAGACGTACGCCCGCGCCTATCTGCGCCGGCTGGTGGTGCCGGGCACTTCGACCGACAGCGTGCTGCGGCTGGCGGTGGGCGCCGCCGATCGGGCGCTGGCGGCGGATCAGCGCAACGCCAATGCCTGGCTCGCCAAGGCGATCGTCGCCCAGCAGCTGGACCCGACCGACGACCGGCCGGTGCTGCGCGCGGTGGAGCGGTCGCTCGCCCTCGATTCCGCCAAGGCGCAGGCTTGGCACGTGCGCGCCATGGCCGATGCCGAGTCGGGCGATCTGGCGCGGGCGATCGGGGAGTGGCGGCGGGCGGTGGGCAGCGATTCCTCGTACGTGGAAGGGGTCTCCTTCCTGGCGACCGCCTTCTTCTTCGCGGGGCAGTTCGACAGTGCGGCGCACTGGGCGGACAGCGCCATGGCGCTTGATCCCACCTATCTCCTGGCCCGGACGACGCAGGGACAGGTCGCCGCGATGCGGGGTGAATGGTCGCGGGGGCGGGCGGCGTACGAAACGGCACGCCGCATCACCACCGGCCTGGAGGCCGCCAACGCACTGGCCGGACGAGCGCTGGTGGAGGCGGGGGCGGGATTTCTTCCGGAAGCGCGCCGCTACATGCAGCAGGCGGAGTCGGGGGCGGCGGTCTTCAAGCCCGTGGCACTGCACACGGCGGTGTACTTCGCCGGGACGTACCTGGCCATGGGGGACACGGTGCACGCCTTGCGCTGGCTCGAGGCCTACTCACCGCGCGAAGATCTCCACTTCCAGCTCCACCTCCGCTGCGATCCACTGCTTGCCAGGGCTCGAGATGCCCGACGGCTGGTGGCACTGGTGGATACGGCGGTGGCGGGGGGGAAATGCCGATAACTGCGGGCGAATGGCGAAAGGCGAAAGGAGAAAGGAACTCGATTGTTGAGGCAGTTCCTCTCTCCTCTCTCCTCTCTCCTGTCTCCCATCTCCGCAGTTGCGGCACTCAGCTATCGCGTCGTCCCCTGGGGAAGTACGGCAGCAGAAACAGGTAGATGCCGGTCACCGCCAGCAGCGCGAGCGGAAAGAGCGGCACATAGCTCACCCACACCAGCGGCGTCTTCTGCGCCAGCGCGATCGTGGTGATGATGACCGTCACGACGAAGATGGCGGACAGCCAGCGGTGGATCTGCCGGATCCAGTGGTTCCAGCGCATGAGTGCTCCTCCGTGGCAAGGGGCCAATGAACGCGACCTGATCTTTCGCTGCGCTCAGGACGAGGGGTTGTTCCTTTCTCCTCACTCCTCTCTTCTCTCTCCGCAGTTCAAGCCGGACCAAACTGTTTCCCGTACTCCGACACCAGCCGCTGCCAGCCGGCGAACTTCATGACCGGCGGTCCCACCATCCGTCCGATCGGCTGACCGGCGAGCATCCGGTCGAGCACGTCGAAGCAGATGTGCCATCCCGCCGCGCCCCACGCGATGAAGCCGCGGTCGATGTTGTGCCAGAGCGTGAGCCGGGTCCCGCCGGAGGTGGCCTCGAGCTGCCAGCGGAGATTGTTCCCGCCCCAGGTGTATTCCAGGAGTTTCGGGGCATCGGCCCGGGAAATGGTGGTTTCGGCCACCATCGGCGTAGGCGCGCCGATCGTGGTGAGGTTCACCCTGGCGCCGCTGGTGGCCATGCTGCCATCGGCATCGAACGGAGCCCATTCGCGGAGGTGGGCCGGGTCGGTCAGCGCCTGCCATACCCTGGCCGGCGGGTGCCGCAACTCGCGGACGAGAACGAGGGTCCACTGCTCGCCGTCCTTCCGGATGTCCGCCCCGCTGGCGGGTCCGGGGGTGTACTGGCTCACGTCGGTCATCGGTCCTTCCTTCCCTTCCTCTTTGGTGTTGCGGGCGCAGCCATCCGGTCCAGGTGGCGCTCGAGCAGGTCCACGTGGCCGGCCCAGTAGCGGCGGAACTGATTCAGCCAGGCATCCACCTCCCGCAGCGGCCCGGGGCGAAGGCGATAGAGCCGGCGCTGGGCGTCCACGGTGGACTCGACGAAGCCCGCGTCCCTGAGGACCCGGAGATGCTTGGAAACCATCGGTTGCGGCATCCGGAGCCGCCGCTCGATGTCCCCCACCGATTGCCGGGACGCGCTCAACAGGCCGAGGATGGCCCGGCGGTTGGGTTCGGCGATGACTTCGAAGGCCGATGGCATGGATGTAATATACGTGACTACGTATATGCTTGTCAAGGCATGTAAAACGGGAGACGGGAGACAGGAGACGGGAGATAGCAGACCGGTGAGCGGTGAGCAGCGAAAGGGATCGATCGGTGGGCGGACTTGCGGGCCGCCTCAGAGGCACTAGGCTACCGACTGACGAACTCTCAGGAAGCTGTCGATGCTGATCCGGTTCTCCCATCGCGAACCCGTCAAGGCCACGCCTGCCGCCGCCTTTGCGCTGATCGATGACCTGCCCCGGACCCCGGAGTGGCTGCCCAATGCCGTGGCTCTGACGAACACCAGTAGCGGGCCGAACAAGGCCGGGGACAAGCTGCGCTATGTCTACCGCCAGGGATCGAAGGAAGCCGAGATGGGAGGGGTGATTGCCGTGCGGGATCCGGGGCGCCGGCTGCTGTGCACCTACAGTGATTTTCTGTTCGATGTCTCGGTGGACCTTGGGGTCGAGACCGAAGCAGGTCAGACCATCACGATCCACACGATCGAAGTGACGCCGAAGACGCTGATGGCGAAACTTCTCTCGCCGATCGTACGAATCGGCATCAAGCGCCAGACGCTTCGCGCGGCGGCCAACCTGCGCCGGCTGATCGAGTCGGCGCCGGGCCACTGACCGAGGATTCCCGACCCCATGCGTCTCTTGCGCAGCATGCTCATCACCGGCCTGTCCTTCGCCATCGGCGTCGGGCTGGTGGCCACCATCATCGGCATCCCCTTCTGGCTGTTCGGCGGGGTGTCATTGCCCAACGTGCTCGGCGCCGTGGCGCGGCTCTCGATCGTCTCCTGCCTGATCGGCGTCGCCTTCTCCGCCCTGGTGGCCATCACCGCGCGGGGCCGCTCCTTCGACAAGTTGTCGCTCCCCTACTTCACCGCCATGGGCACCGGCGTGGGGTTCCTCTACTTCCTGTTCATGGGATTCAGCGGCGCGTTCGGTGTCTGGTCCACCAGCGCCGCGATCACCAACTTCCTCCTCGTCACGGTGACCGGTGGCGCCTCCGCGGCGGCACTGCTGCTGATTGCCCGCAAAGGACGGAAGGAAATCGGGCCTGGCGAGGACCAGGGAAAGATCGGGAAGGGGTAACCGGTGGGCGGCTGACGGCCACACATTCCATGAGCGAATTCCTTTCTTTGATCGACCGGATCGCCGCCACTGACTCAGGGCTGGGTACCTGGCGCGAAGATGCTCATCAGGACGATGGGGTGTCGCCTTCCCTGATCTGGGCCGACCTTGCGCACAGCTTGATCGATCCTCCGGAGGATGGCGTCGCGGAGCGGCTGCGTGCGATCGCCCCGCTCATCGAGGAGGCGCTCGAACGGCACGACCACCAAGACGCTGTCTCACTCGGGTTTATCGAGAGCTTCATCAGCCTGGCTCAGAATCGGCAATGGGACACGAAGCCGCTGCGCCTGGCCCTCGGTCCAGTCGGCCGTCAACACTGGGACGCCCTCTCGGATTACTTGAATCAGGGAAGACTTATTCAGATTCAGTTCGAATCGAAGGCCATCGCCAATTGTCCGAGCGGGTCTGCCACCCTCATCGGTTGGCTGGCGGTGCCAGGCACTCGATTGGCGCGGGGTGGTCGAGTCGCCGAGATGGATGTGGGAGGCCAGGCGCAAGAGCTCGTCACCCTCTTCGAATGCCGAGTCGATCGAGTGGCGCTCAAGGCTGGCGAAACGCTGCCTCCGGGGTCTCTGCTTTGCTACCTTCGCCCCGATGACTACCGTCAGTCGCTCAGTCCAGGGCCATTTCTCGAATTGAGGCTGGCAGTGGCCAGGGACTGAGTGGTTCGCTTTTCGCCGGCGCAGAGGATCGGAGAGGGGTGAGGATCTGAGATGGATGCTGGGACGACGGAGCGCGGGGTGAGATGAAACGCCTAATCATCTGCTGCGACGGCACCTGGAATCGGGCGGACCAGGAGTCGGGAGAAGTGCCCTGCCCGACCAACGTGATCCGCCTGGCGCTCACCGGCGCCAAGCAGGACGGGGCCACGACGCAGGTTTCCTTCTACGTGCAGGGCGTCGGCACCGGCAATGTGCTGGACCGCTGGACCGGCGGCGCCTTCGGCGAGGGGCTGAACGAGAACATCTACTCGGCCTATCGCTTCCTGATCGGCAACTACGAAGCCGGCGACAAGCTGTATCTCTTCGGCTTCAGCCGAGGGGCGTTCACGGCGCGGAGCCTGGCAGGGATGATCCGGAAGTGCGGCATTCTCAAGCGCACCGCGGCCCACCTCTATCTCGACGCCGTCAAGCTGTATCGCGGCCCGGTGCACCCGGATGATCCGGCCCCGACCGCGTTCCGGGCCCAGTACGCGGTCGTCGACCCCACCCCCGTCGAATTCATCGGCGTCTGGGACACCGTCGGCGCCCTCGGCATTCCGCTGCGCGGGCTGCGCTGGATCAATCGCCGCAAGTACCAGTTCCACGACGTCGAGCTGAGCGGCTCGGTGCATCACGCCTGCCAGGCGCTCGCCATCGATGACCGCCGGGCGCCCTTCTCGCCCGCGGTGTGGGCGTACGTCCCGAAGGAAGGTCAGACCGTCGAACAGGTCTGGTTCCCGGGGGTCCACAGCGACGTGGGCGGCGGCTACGGCGATCATCGCCTGTCCGATCTGCCGCTGCGCTGGATGCTCGAGCAGGCCCGGGCGGCCGGCCTGGCGCTCGATCCCGCCGTTCCGATACCTGATCCCGTCGAGGCGCTGGAAACGCTGGTTCCCCTGCACAACTCCTTCACCCTGCTCTATCGCCTTACCCGGCCCATCGTCCGCAACGTCGGCCAGGCGCGGTCAAAGGATGGCTCCATCCTGCCGGCGCTCGACCCGACGCAGTCGGTGCATGCGAGCGCGCTGGCGCGGTGGGACCAGGATGCCTCCTACCGGCCGGAGGGGTTGCGGGCGTATTTCCGTTTGACGGGGGACGCGAGAGCCAACGCCTGAGATAGCGAGCGCCCGCTCGCACCCGCCGCTGAGCTGTCCTGCGATACCCGGATCCAGTTCCCCACACCGTTTTGTTCCCGGTTGGCACCCCCTACCAGCGGTGGTAGTTGTCCGCGCCGGTACCGGTTCCCATACTGAGCCGCCTGATCCCGGGGTGTGGCCACTCGGGCACCGCGGCCGTCCAACCTCAGGGAGGAGGTTTCCATGCCGGCACAAAGCATAGTGTTCGACCCCGAGGGCGGGCCCATTTCCGTGGAGATCCGCTGCGGCCACGCGCAGGATGGCTCCTACATCCTCACACTCTGGGGGCACAACAAGGTCCTTCAGCGCTTCGAAGGGAATTTTCTCGATCCGCACGACGATACCCACCAGTTCAGCGGCAAGGCGAGCAGCCACGCGGGCCAGCTGGTCCAGTGCCGGGTCGAAGTCGCGATCACCCCGCCGATCACGCTGTACGCCGTGATCGTCACCTTCTGGCAGGACGGGATGAACTGTGGCTCGCTGACCGCCAGCGGAGACGCCGGCACCCTCAACACGGTCGGGATCAATCTGTTCGCCCGGCTCGAACCGCTGGAGTGAGCCATGCGCCCGGCTCACTGGGCTCCCGCCCTGCTCTTCCTGCTCGCCCCCGCGCTCGCGGAGGCCCAGCACATCGATACCACCCTGGCCAAGTCGTTCAAGCTCGAGTTCGCCGTGCCGGATGCGCCGGCGTTCACCCTGCTGGAGGTGGACCAGAGCCAGGTCCTGCGGCCGACCAGTGTGCGCGAGCTGGGGCTCGCGGTCTCCGATTTCGTGGGTGACGATGGCAAGGTCACGATCCCGCAGGCGTTCGCCGTCGAGTTCGCGCCGCTCCTGCTGGTGAACGGCCCGCATCTGACCGTCGAGGAGTACCAGAAGAAGGACTGGCTCTACCGCCTGCGCCTCTCCGCCGCGACCCGCCGGGTGAGTGACGGCCCCCGGCCGACGCAGGTCGCCTTCGGTCTTCGCGTCGGCATCGTCGACAAGGGAGATCTCCGCCACAACGATTCCACGGCCGCGTGGCGCCAGTTCCTGACCAGCATGACCACGCAGCTGGTGCGGACCAAGCAATCGGTCGACGACCAGCTGGTGGCGCTCATGGGCAGCGACTGGCTGGTTGACCACCCTGACGCGGCCGACACGCTGCTCGCCCAGCCGGACGCAACCGCCCGGGAGGCGGCCGCCCATCGTCTCCAGGTCACGGATGCCGCGCTGGGCCCGCTCATGGCCTTCTTCACCGATCAGCCCCGCACCGTGGCGCAGATCGACGGCGCCATCAGCCAGCGGAAGAAGGCGCTGCAGGACTTCTTCTGGAATGCCTTTTCCGTCCAGGCGGCCCTGGCGCTGAGCGCCGCCGGGGATGACTCGACGGGCAAGGATCTCAAGCTCCGCAAGTACACCGGCTGGCTGGCGCTCGCCGGCCCGATCGGCCGCAAGAGCCAGTGGCTGCTGGGCGCGCAGGAAGGCGGCGAGCGGGACAGCGTCTCGGGGAAATTCCACTTCACCGCCGCGGTATCGGCGCGGGTCTATGTCGGCATCAACGCGGTCAAGTTTTTCGCGGAGGGCGAGGGGCGGTTCAGCGACGGGCGGGCACCCCGGTACCTGCTCAACACGGGTGGCGAGATTTCTCCCCACTTCGGCGGCTGGCTCACCTTTTCGGCGGGACTGGCGTACGACTACAACATCCACGACAGCGGGCTGGTCACCAGCTTCGCGTACAAGTTCGGCCTGCCGAAGCTGTTCGACTAGGACTTCTTCAGGCTCGGCGGGGCCGCCAGGCGGAATCCGCCGCGGGCGCCATGGCCAGGATCAGGTCCCCTCGGCAGTACGCACCCGGAGGCATTGATCCCGCCGGTTGCCATTCGATACCGCCGACCACCGCGAGTTGCCCACCAGCGCCGCATCGCACATACTGGCTGCGTTGCCGCCCCCGCTCCCCTCACGACCGAGACGTCCCATGATCCGGCCGCCCGCCGCCCGCGCCACGGCACTCGTGCTGGTACCGGCGCTGCTGGCTCTTGCCCTGCCACCCCGCGCGCGCGCCGGTACGGATGACGCGGCGGCCATTCGCGCGGCGCGCCTGGCCCAGAACGCCGCCATCGCGGCGCACAGCATGGACAGCGCCGCCACCTTCTGGACGGCGAATGTCACGATCACCGCCGGCCTGGGCTCGACGCTGGTCGGTCGTGCGGCGTACCGGGACGCCTTTGCCCACGACAACGGATTCCGGTACGACCGTCAGCCGGGGCCGATCACGCTGAGCACGAACTGGCCGCTGGCGGAGGAGACCGGCACGTGGGCCGGGTATCCTGCAGGGTCGGCCACTCCGGTGATCCAGGGCCGCTACAGTGCGATGTGGGTCAAGGAGGGTGGGCGCTGGCGGATCCGTTCGGAATTGTTCGTGGCGCTCTCCTGTGCCTCGACCGCCTGCCGCTGGCCGGTCGACCCGATGACGAAATAGGTGCCGGCAGTTCTGGAGCGAACGCTGATGACCATCAACCGTTGACCAACCACCCCCACCCGAGGCCTGCATGAAATCGAACATGGGCACCACCGATCGCGTCCTCCGCATGATCGCCGGGCTGGTGATCGTGGCGCTCTATCTCACCCACCGGATCAGCGGCACCGTCGCTATCGTTCTGGGCGCGATTGCCGTGGCGTTTTTCGTGTCCAGCTTCATAGCGTGGTGTCCGGCCTATGCGCCGTTCGGGTGGTCGACGCGCAAGAAGGAGTGAGCGGGGAACAGTGAATGGGGAACAGTGAACAGTGAACGGTGAACTGTGAATCGTAGGCCGGGAACGCATCACTGTTCACGGTCAACTGTTCACTATCAGCCGTATCCCGTCGGCCACCAATGCCCCTCGTCGTCCTCCTCCGCGGCCTCAATGTCGGCGGTCACCGCGCCTTCCGCCCGAGTCGCCTCGCGGCCGACCTGGCGCACCTCGACATGGTGAACATCGGGGCCACCGGCACCTTCGTCGTCCGGCGTCCCGTGTCCCTCACCCGGCTTCGCGCCGAGATCGCCAGGCGGCTGCCCTTCGAAGCGGAGATCGTGATCTGCCAGGGGCGCGAGATCCTGCGGTTGCTCGATCTCACCTTCTTCAAACGACAGCGAGTCCCACCAGGCGCCGTCCGCTTCGTCAGCGTGCTGTCCCGCCTCCCCCGCGATGCGCCGCGGCTCCCCATCGTGCTGCCGCCGAGCGGGGCGTGGCTGGTGAAGGTGCTGGGGCGGGAGGGGCGGTTCGTCGTCGGCCTCTATCGCCGCCACATGAAAGTCATCGGCTACCTGGGCTCGCTCGACCGGCTCTTCGGTACGCGACTGACGACCCGGAGCTGGAACACGCTGCAGCAGATTGCCCGCGCGCTCGAGCCGGGTGTGAACACATGACCGTATGAAACCGCACTCCGGTGCGGCGCGTAGACGGTCGCTCCCTGCCGCGGACGCTTACCCTGAAACCTTCCATGCCTGAATCCACTGCGTTCCTTCCTTCGGACGTCCGCCTCCTGCTCCGCCTCGAGGGGCTCGTCGTGTTTGCCCTGAGCACGGCCCTGTACGCCAGGACCGGCACCCACGGCATCGGCCTTTTCCTCGGCCTCTTCCTGCTGCCTGACCTCTCCATGCTGGGCTATCTCGGCGGCCCCCGCGCGGGCGCGCTGGTCTACAACGCCGCCCACACCTACCTGCTGCCGGCGTTGCTCGGTGCGGCAGCCTGGTTCTGGCTTGGAACGTTCTGGCTCGCCGTCGCCCTGATCTGGACCGCCCACATCGGCTTCGACCGGCTGCTCGGTTACGGCCTCAAGTTCCCTGCGGCCTTCCAGTTGACCCATCTCGGTGCCGTCGGTCGCGCCCGCCGGGGCCAGCCAGCGCTGGAGCCGGGCGAGAATTCGAAACTGATGGACGACCGGTAACTCACCACCTTCAGCGCAGACCCTCGATGCCGATCGCAACCTGCCACGTCGTCCCCTCCGGCCCCGCCTACGTCGGCCAGCAGGGGTTCACCTATCTGACTGGCCTCACCGGCGCCACGACCGGCGCCCTGGCCCTCTGCATGACCGTGGTGAATCTCCCGGACGGTGCCAGGGCCAAGACCCACCTCCATCGCGCCGTCGAAACCGGTGCCTACATCATCGAAGGCGAAGGAGAGATGTATTTCGGGGCGCGGCTCGAGCAGCACCTGCGCTTCCGGGCGGGTGACTACGTCTACATCCCCTCCGACATGCCGCATCTCGTCATGAATCGATCCGGTGCGCCCTGCAGGGCGCTCGTGGCCCATACTGCGCCGGACGATCAGTTCGGCATCGAACTCCTCCCGCACCTCGACGCCATCGTCTGAGGCGGACAGCCGGTTTCCGCCTGACTTCGAGCCGCTGCCTTTGCCAATCCGTGATCCATTCGTGACCGTTCCTGATCTCTCTTCTCGCTTCCGCGAGCCGAGGGGGCGGCATGGTGCCTTCGCTGTCAGTAGTGGCGACGTCCGCGGCAGTGGTGGCTGTGGCCGGGGGAGTCCTGGTCGTCGCACGCCGCCTGGAGCGGCTGGAGCACCCAGAACCGCCACCGGTGCCTGAGTCGCAGACCACGGGGCGGAAGTACAAGTTCGGCGCCTACCAGGAGCCGAAACCGAATCCGGTGGCGACGTTGATCTCCACCCCGATGGCCGCTCCGGGCGGAGCCTGGATCCTGGCGGGACTGGCTCTTGCGATCGGGGCGGTCGCGCTGGCGCAGCCCTCGAAACCCGCAACTGCTGCTCTCTCGCCCGCGCGAGACTCGGTCCTGGTACAGCTCCGGACCGATATGGACACGCTGCGGGCCACCGTCGGCCGGCTCCGCGATTCGCTTCGGATCACGGCCGTGACCAAGCCCGCCTCCAACCCCGCGGGCCGAGGCACCCGATCGCCGAGCAGGATCGCCGCGCGTACGAGCCAACCCGCCGAAACCATCCTTCCTGCTGCTCCGCCACCGCCACTTCCCTAATCTCCGCGGTGGATACACAATGAATTGGGGGGGGGCAGGGGGGCAGCGGGGCGGCAACTGCGTGAACCGTGAATAGTGAAAAGTGCGTCGTAACTGACGGACGCACCTACTGTTCACTATCACCGGTCAACAGTTCACTTTTGTCCCGTCTCCCGTCTCCCTGTCGGGTCCCGGCCGGTGATTCCGATGGCTGGAATACAGGAGGAAACAATCCATGACGACCATGACCATCAATCCGAACCAGGCGCTCTGGGAAAAAGGGGACTTCACCCGCATCGCGAACACCATGCGCGAGAGTGGTGAAGCGTTCGTCAAGAGTCTCGGGATCACCAAGGGGCTCAGGGTGCTGGACTTGGGAGGTGGAGATGGCACCACGGCCATTCCCGCCGCGCAGCTCGGCGCCGAGGTACTCGTCGTCGACATTGCCCAGAATCTCGTCGCCGCCGGCAACAAGCGCGCCGCATGGCTGGGCCTGGGCAACTGCCGCTTCCAGCATGGCGACGCCACAAACCTGGCCGGAATACCGGATCAGTCCTTCGACCTCGTGGTGAGCGTCTTCGGCGCAATGTTCGCCCCCAAGCCGTTCGACGTGGCGAAGGAGATGGTGCGGGTGACCAGGCCTGGCGGGCGGATCGTGATGGGCAACTGGATCCCCAACGATCCGACGCTGGTCGCGCAGGTCCTGAAAATCAGTTCGGCCTACACTCCTCCACCCCCCGAAGGATTCATCAGCCCGATGACCTGGGGCATCGAGGCCAGTGTGGTCGAGCGCTTCGGCAAGGCCGGTGTTCCGGCGGAGCGCGTCACGTGCACCAGGGACACGTTCACCTTCCGGACTCCGGTGTCACCGGTCGAGTACCTGGAGGAGTTCCGGAAGTACTACGGGCCGACGATGAACGCCTTTGACGCTGCCGAGAAAAATGGCAAGGCCGCCGAGCTGCAGAAGGAACTGGAAGCCCTCTTCCAGGCCAAGAACGAGGGTGGCAGTGCCACGGTGATTCCGGCGACCTTTCTGCGGGTCGAGGTCCGCCGGTGAGCGGCAGGCGAGCCAGCGGTCTGGAGCTCATCCTGGAGCTGGAGGAGGAGATGGCCGGCGAGCGAAGCCTGCGGATTCGTCGTGCCGTGCCGGCTGACGCCATCGTCCTCAGCCACCTCGCGCGCCGATCCAAGGCACAGTGGGGCTACTCCGCGGATTGGCTCGCGGCGTGGCAGCATGAACTGACCATCACGCCTTTCTATATCGGCGCGAACCGCGTGCTGGTGGCCGAGTCCGACTCGCAGGCCATCGGGATGTGTGCACTCGAGGAGCGGGATGGCGGCTGGACGCTCGAGCACCTCTGGGTGGACCCGGGCGCGATCGGCAGCGGGATCGGCCGGGCACTGGTGGAGGCCGCGCTCGGCATGGTCCGAACCCTCCGGCCGGGTCCAGTGAGAGTTGAATCGGATCCCAACGCCGCAGGCTTCTATCTTCAGATGGGGGCGAAACCCGCGGGTACGGTGCCAGCCGCTATGCCAGGTGCGGCGGACCGTGTTCTGCCGGTGTTCGTGTTTGAAGCCCAATGACTGAAGACCAGCTCTCGGCTGACGGCGCAATTCCCCTGGCCTGTCGAATCCTCGGCGCCATCCCGTCGCTCCTCGTCCTTGGCGTCGGGAGCGGGGGGCTTCTCTGGCTGTATACCCACCTGTACGTCAACCCGGCGTCGGCGGAGTGTGTCGCGCTGTACCGGGCCGCGAAAACGGCCGCGGACACGCTCATGGTGGATCACTCCTTTCCGCCCAGCGCGACTCGCAATGCCCAGCCCCGCACCTGCGGATTTGTCCGGACCACTGCCCGCTGGCAATGACGGTGGGTGAGGACCAGCTCGATTCCCGCTTCCGGGCCGCCGTTGCGGCCATGGATGCCGGCAGGATCACCGAGTTGGAGCGACTGGTCAGCGAGTACCCTCGGCTGGTTTCATCCCGCCTCGAGCGCCCGGGCCCGTGGCTCCGGGACAAGGTCCCCAACGCGCTGAAGGGATTCTTCGCCAAGCCCTACCTGCTGTGGTTCGTCGCCGAAGACCCGGTGCGGAACGACCGCATCGCGGACAACGTGGTCGACGTCATGCACCTGCTGATCGGGACCGCGCGCCGGACCGGGGCGACGAATCTGCAGGAGCAGCTCGATACCACTCTGCGCCTGGTCTGCTGGTCCTGGGTGGCGGCGCGGCAGAAGCTCCAGATTCCCATGATCGATGTGCTGATCGATGCCGGCGCGGCGCCCGCCGAGAACGCCCAGAATGCGCTGGTGAACGGGCACCTGGACGCGGCGGCGCATCTCCTCGAGCGGGGCGGTACCGTCACCCTCGCCGCGGCGCTCACCCTCGGGCGATTCGATGATGTCCCTCGGCTTGCCCGGGCGGCCTCGCCGGCGCAGCGGCAGTTTGCCTTCGTGCTGGCGGCGCTGAACGGGAGGGCGGACGGTGTGGCGTGGATGATCCGTGACGGCATACCCATCAACCAGCCATCGGCCGACCTCTATCCCCACGGCACCCCGCTGCATCACGCCGTCGCGTCGGGGTCGCTGGACACGGTGGAGGCGATGCTTGCCGGCGGCGCCGATCGCACCGTGAGCGATACCGCCTGGAACGGCACGCCACTCGGCTGGGCGCAGCACTACGTCGAGAATGCGCCCGCGGAACGGAGGGAGCGGTACCGGCTGATTGCGGAGCTGTTGCGGTCGAACGGTGAGCGGTAAGAGGTGAGAGGTGACAGGGCTTGCAATGTGGAATTGGAACCTCGGGCGAGACTCCGGGGACTGGGAACTGAGGACCAGTGAATAACGCCGAGCTCCAGTGTGCCCGAACCTGAGACTGTGTCCGGCACTACCATCGGCAGTAGTTGATGTTTTCAGGTACGAAATGCATACTCGGAGGGCAGTGAGCGCGGCAATCTGTGCCCGGGCGGCCTGCCCGACTCCCCACAATTTCGACGATCCATGAATCGCATCGCGGTGTGCACCTCCAGTGCGCTCGGCTTCTGGATGGCGGTGGCCCCGGCGCTCTCCGCCCAGGGCGGCGGCTTCGCCATGCGCAATGGCGACTTTATGGGTGCCATCACGGTGGCGCCCGATCCGGACCTGAAGCGCCTGCCCGCGCTGAAGGATTGCGACCTTGTTCGGCAGCAGATCGGTTACATCATCGGTGACGGGATCATTACCTACGTCATTACGGCTGATGGGCGAGCCGATCTGAACACGCTCAAGGTCTCGAGTCACACGGGAGTTACCGCCGGGACCCTCCTCAGTGTGGCGAACCGGGTGCTGGCATACTGTACCTATCGTGCCGCCGAGACATCGCGGGGGAAGGTGCCGGCGCTGGTGGCCCAGCGCTTCAGTTTTCACTCGGGCGAGCGCCGTCCGCATATCGTGGCAGCCAAGGGCCGGCATCCAACGCTCATCTTCCTGCAGAATACGGATCTTGGCCTGCGGGGCATTGCAACTGCGGAGGACTCGCTAACCAGCCCGGTGACGGATTCGCTGACGAATCCTGCAGCGGATTCGGCTGAGGTCGATGAATTGCCCGAATCCCTGGGGTGCGATGCTCCCCGCTTCAAGCGCCCCGCGGACATGACGGTCACCTTCCTCATAGACACGGATGGCCGGATCGACCCGATCTCGATCGAGATCGTCAATCCGAAACCGTCCTCGCCCGACATGCTCGAGGCCGCGCAGCGGGTTCTGGGCACCTGCAACTTCATTCCCGGCCGCAGGGAGGGTGTTCCGGTCAGGGTCCCGTGGTCGGGAATCATCTTCCATGATGATCGCAATTGAGGGCTGCCCGAATGAAATGCGCTGGGCTGATGACCATGGCCGTGCTGCTGGCTCCTGGCGCCCCACTTTCGGCCCAAGGCTCCGGCTTCGCCATTCGTGACGGCGATTACCTGAGCCCCATCACCGTGCCGGCCGATCCGGACATGAAGAAGGCGCCCTCGATGAAGGGGTGCGACCGCTCGAAGCAGTCAGTCGGCTATATCGTCGGGAGCGGTGTGATCAGCTACGTGATCGGTACCGACGGCCACGCCGATACGGCTTCCGTCAAGGTGGTCAGTCACGAGACCATGAGCGCTCCGGCGTTGATCAGCGTGGCGCGCCGGGTGCTGGTGACCTGTTCCTTCCGCGCAGCGGAATCGGTTGCCGGGAAGGCCCCGGCCCTGGTTGCCCAGCGACTCAGCTTCACGTCAGCTACAGGGATGCCCGCCCCGCGCGTCCTGGTCGAAAAGACGGACTCATCGGCCGCTGCCGCAGGCGACACCTCAATCCATCTCCACACATCCATCTCGAACAGGGGCGATTCAGGGGCCGTTGAGGCCACGGCCATGACGGCGGAAGGCCCTGCCCGGCTCAGCTGCCCGACGCCGAAATTCACCTACAGTGGGGCATTCGCCCTCGAATTCATCGTCGGGAAGGACGGGCGCGTGGAGCCCGCCTCGGTTGCTGCGAGTGGCCATGAGCTCCTCCCGCCGGACCTGGTCTCGCAGGGACGGGAAATGCTGGTCAAGTGCATCTTTGCGCCTGGTCGAATCGACGGCGTCCCGGTTCGGGTGCTGGTACGGCAACCGATTGTGCTCTATCCGTATCAGGGGAGCAGGAATTGAAGGGAGTAGCTGACGACTCGTGAGCCGTACCGCAATCCGCGCCCTCAGTATCCTCGGCCCATTCATGCTCGCGGCCCCGTCTCTTCTGGCCCAGGGCGCCGGCTTCGCCATTCGTGACGGCGACTATTTGAGCGCCATCACCGTGCCGGCCGATCCGGACATGAAGCAGGCGCCGTCGATGAAGGGGTGCGACCGGTCGAAACAGGCGATCGGGTCCATTTATGGGTCCGGTGTGGTCAGCTACCTGGTTACGGTCGGTGGCCGGGCGGATACGTCCACGATCCAGGTGGTCAGTCACGAGGGGATGAGCTCCGGATCGCTGGCCAGCATCGCCCACCGGGTGCTGGTGACATGCTCCTATCACCCGGCCGAGTCTGCCGCCGGGCGTGCGCCGGCCCTGGTGGACCAGAAGTTCACCTTCCAGTCCGGCACGCCCCACACGGAGGGAACCGTGGTCGCCGCCGGATCCGCAGGTACTGCGGATCCCGTGGACGTTCACCATGTCGACGAAGTCCCCTCCCGCCTCTCCTGCGAAATGCCGTGGCGATTCGCCGGTGCAGGCAGTTTCTGGTTCGAGTTTGTCATCGGCACGGACGGCCGGGCCGAGCCCGGATCGATCAAGGCCGTGGAGGCTGCTCCTCCCACCCCAGAACAGTTCAGGGAGGCGAAAGAGTGGACGCTAAGCTGCTGGTTCTCGCCCGGGAGAATCGATGGGGTGCCGGTACGGACGCTGGTTCGGCAGTCGATCATTTCCAGGGGCGTTCACTCCGGCCAGCCCTGAGCGTACGGATAGCCGCCTGCAGTGACAAATGAACAGCGGGCAATCCATTCTCCCGGTGCTCACATGAAACCCGTCACGATCGTTGCGTTGGCAATCCTCTGCACGCCTCTGTCCCGGGTCTCTGCCCAGGGCGCCGGCTTCGCCATTCGTGATGGCGACTACCTGAGCGCCATCACCGTGCCGGCCGATCCGGACCTGAAGAAGCCGCCGCTGCTCAGGGATTGCCGGCGGTCAAAGCAGGCGATCGGATATATCAACGGTTCAGGGGTGATTACCTACGTGGTCACTGTCGAGGGGCGGGCCGATACCTCCACCGTCAAGGTGGTCAGTCACCAGGGCATGAGCTCGGCCTCGCTGGTCAGCGTAGCCCAGCGTGTACTCGCAGCCTGCTCCTACTACCCCGCCGAGTCTGTTGCAGGTCATGCCCCGGCCCTGGTGGCGCAGAAGCTCAGCTTCCGGTCGGGCGGAACCCACCCCGTGGCCACGCTGCCTCCCGGATCAGCGGATGCCGGACAGGCCGAGGGCCCCGAGGATGTGCGCAATGTCGACGAGGCTCCTGCTCAACTCGACTGCGAGTATCCCAGGCGATTCAGTGGCACAGCCAACTTCATTCTCGAATTCATAGTTGGAGCGGACGGACGGGTCGAATCGGGGTCGATCACGGTGGTGAACTCCGTCCCGCCCCCGCCGGAGCTGCTCAAGGAAGCGAAGGAGCTGGAGCTGAGCTGCAGGTTCGCGCCCGGGAGAGTCGATGGTGTTCCGGTACGGACGCTGGTACGACAGCCCTTCTCGCTGAACGGCTGAGGGCGCCATTCGATCGTTGAACCGTCATGCCGTGCCATTCGCCATCAAAGCCGCAATCGGTCGTCCGTGGGCCGCAATCTTCAACTTCGCAACTCAGAAGACCATGTACTGCGGCAAGCACATCTTCGCAGGGGATACCTTCTTTATCCAGGATTTTCAGGCTTTCGGGTGGGGCCGGGGAATTCCTGCGAAGCTACGTGTGAGGTGAAAAGTGAAAAGTGAAGAGCGAAAGGGGAAACGCTCTTCTTCATCAGCTCGTGACTCGTGACTCGTGACCTCTACTATTTCCGACCTCCCATGCACGACCTGACCATCGCCCTCGACAACCGCCCCGGCGCCCTCGCCGAGATGGGGGAGGCCCTGGGCAGAGGCGGAGTGAGTATCGAAGGGGGAGGGGCCTGGGTGGTGGACGGCCGAGGGGTCGCCCACTTCCTGTTTGATGATGGCGAGGCTGCGCGCGCTGCGCTCGAAGCGGCGGGCATCAAGGTGCTCGCCGTTCGCGAGGTCGTCGTGCAGCGCCTCAAGCAGGCGGTTCCCGGGCAGCTCGGCAAGCTCACTCGGCGCATGGCCGACGCCGGTGTCAACATCGAGGTGCTGTACAGCGACCATGATCACCAATTGATTCTGGTCGTGGATGATGTCGAACGAGGAAGGGCCGTCGCTGCAGACTGGGCACGAGAGCAGTAACTGCGGAGATAGTAGATGGGAGATGGGAACTTCCTTACTGGGTGAGTTCCCAGCTGACGGCCCCTGACCCCTGACCCCTGACGATATGTCCAAAGTTCTCGTGATAGGCGGAACTCTGTTTATCGGCCGGGCGCTGGTCGAGCAACTGCTCGCCCGGGGGGACGAGGTCACGGTCATGCACCGCGGCGCCTCGACACCCTTCGGCGACCGGGTGCAGCGGATCCGCTGTGACCGCAACGAAGTGTCGGCCGTGCGCGCCGCACTCCAGGGGAAGAATTTCGAAGTCGTCTACGACAACGTCTACGACATGGCGCGCGGTACCAGCGCCGACCAGGTGAAGGCCGCGGTCCTGGCCGCCGCCTCGGGCCAGCTCAAGCGGTACGTCTTCATGTCCACCATCGCGGTCTACGCCTCGGGCGGCGAGGTCGACGAGGACAGTCCCCTCGCCCCCTCCGGCGATCACAACATCTATGGCGCCCAGAAGGCGGACAGCGAACGGTTGCTGTTCGAGCTGCACCGGCGCCAAGGAATTCCGGTCACCACTCTCCGCCCGACCTTCATCTACGGCCCCGACAACGCCATCGACCGCGAAACCTGGTTCTGGGACCGCATCTCGGCGGGCCGGCCGGTGATCGTTCCCGACCAGGGTGAGCGCACGATGCGGTGGGTGTATGTGCAGGACGTGGCGCGCGCGGCGGTGGTCGCGAGCGGGAACGACAAGGCGATCGGGCGGGCGTACAACCTGGTCGGCGATCCGCCGATCACGCAGCGGGCGTTCGTGGAGTTGCTGGGGCAGGTGGCGGGTCAGGCGACGAAGGTCGTGCCGATCCCGCGGGACGAACTGCTGCGGCAGGGTGGACAGCTGGTGAGCCCGGGCGCCTACTTTGCCAACTTTCTGGACCTGTCCCCGATCGGGGCGCGTTCCGATCGGATCCGCGCCGAGCTGGGGTTCGAGTTCACGCCCCTGGAAGAGGGGATGCGGCAGACCTGGGAGTGGTACAGGCGGCTTGAGCGGCCCAAACCCGATTACTCATGGGAAGACGGTGTGTTGACGGGGCGCTGAGCCCCGCGGCACCGACTGGTCCGCGGGCAGCGGGCGGTATTTGCGATCCGGGCAACGGAGGGCTGGTGCCGGAAACTCCATTGATTGACCTCGCCGGCCTCCCGGCAGAATCCGCGGCGCAGGTTGCGATGCTGGTCGCCAGGCACACGACACTTGCGGCAGTAACACAGTGGGCTGGCGCCGGGGCCATCGAGGAGATCGTTACCCAGGACGAATTCACCCACGACGTGCTGATCCCGCTGCCGGCTGGCCTGGTGGCCGGGCTGCCGCTCGACGCGCGCTTCTACCTGGTCTACGACACCACCTGAGTAGGGGGCGTGACGGCGGTCGCCGTCTTCGATCACCGGCCGGATGCGCGTGAGCTCCTCGACCGGCGCCTTGAGCGGGGCTGGAAGCCAACCGCAAGCCTCCTCAAGGCGGGCAATCGTGTGCTCGGCTATGCGTCGTGCGTCTTTGATGGGCCGGAGTTGAGGAGTCGGAAGACGCCCCCGCCTGGCCCTTCTCCCGAATGAGTCCGGACCGACTCGTGACTGCCTGAAGCATGCGCATCGCCATCCTCGGCAATTCGGGCTCAGGGAAATCGACGCTGGCGCAGTGGCTGGCGGCGCGCGCCGGCGCGGCACTGCTCGACCTCGATACCGTGGCCTGGGAGCCGGGGAAGATCGCCGTCGCCAGGGCGCCCGGAGAGGCGCAGGCGGCTGTCCGGAGATTCTGTTCCGGCAATGGCGAGTGGGTCATCGAGGGGTGCTACGCGTCTCTCGTCGGCGTGGCGCTGGAATCGGGTCCCCGGCTGATTTTCCTGAACCCGGGC
>DATEHG010000175.1:0-4988 GCA_035279705.1 Gemmatimonadales bacterium | reverse complement strand
ATCCAGGAGCCCAATCATGAAGCGTGGATTCGTCGTGACCGGCCTCGGTCTGGTCCTCCTTGCGGCGGCCGCCGGCAGCGCCTCGGCCCAGACTGTGGGGGCCGACCTGGCGCTCAACAGCGCCTACTTCTGGCGCGGCCTCTCCCTGAGCAACAAACCCGTCATCCAGCCCGACCTGTACCTGACGTTCGGGCACAAGGTGACCTTCACGGCCGGCGGCTGGGGCAATATTGAACTCGGCAAGTACGATGATCCGAACAACGACCTCAGCGAGGGCGCTGGTACGGGAGCCTTCAACCTCACCGAGTTTGACTGGTGGGGAGAATTCAATCTTCCCGCAGGGATCGTCACGTTGACCGCAGGAGCAACCGGATACATCTACCCGAATGACAAGGACGCCGTGGCGACCGCCATCGCCAACGGTGCGTACTACGGCCTCACGTCGGACAACAACACCACCGAGATCTACGGCAAGGTGGCGCTGGGTGTTCCGCTCAGCCCGAAGTTCGCAATCTGGTATGACGTCGACAAGATCAAGGGCGCCTATATGGAGCTCAGCGCCGGCCTTCCGATCCACCTGACGCCAGTGCTGCCGCTTCAGCTGGGTGTGCTGGCGGGCTTCAGCGCCGGCCAGGGCTGTGAGCCGGATTCCGCAGGAGTCTGCCAGGCCACCGATTCCTGGAACTTTCACGATGACGGCCTGACTCACGTCGACGTTTCGGCTTCACTGCCCATCAGCGCCGGTGCCATTTCGATCACCCCGAACGTGCACGGGATCATCACCAGTGATGACGCGACCAAGGTGAGCAAGCCGACCGAGAGCAACGCCGGATTCAAGTTCATGGTCGGTGTCACGCTGAGCTGGTCGAAGAGCCTGGGCGCGAGCGAGAAGACGGAGTAGCTCGCCTCATTCGGACGGGAACCGGCGGGGCGCTTAGCGCCCCGCCGTTTTCTTTGTCCTCGAGCGGAAACCCCGGCCCCCGAATCGCGTAGGCACCGCCATGATCCCGCTCATCATCGCGCTGGCTCTGCAGGGCGCCCCGCGCCCCACCCTCGTCGTCGTCAACCAGTCCGCGTCTACCGTTTCGGTCATCGACCTGGCCGAGGGTAAGACGCTGGCGACGCTCCCCACCGGACACTTTCCTCACGAGGCGGCCGCCTCGGCGGACGGGCGCTGGGCGGTGGTCACCGACTACGGCGACCGGACCGCGGGCTCGACGATCACCGTGCTCGATCTGCAGAGCCTCACAATCGTGCGTACCATCGACATCGCGCCACGGAACCGGCCGCACAGCGCGGCGTTCCTGCCGGACAACCACACGCTGGCCGTAACCTGCGAGACGAGCAACGCGGTGCTGCTCATCGATGTCCTGACCGGTGCCGTCACAGGACAAGTGTCCACTCAACGGCGGCTGAGCCACATGCTGGCCCTGCACCCTGATGCTCATCACGTCTACACCGCCAACGTCGCTGACGGTTCGCTCTCCGGCATGGACCTCTCGGGGAAGGACTCCACCCGCACGCTGCCGGTGAGTGTGAAGACCGAAGGTCTCGGCCTCAACGCGGCCGGCACCCAGGTGTGGATGGGAAGCAACGAGACCAACAAGGTCTACATGGTGGATCTGGCACGTTGGCAGGTCATCGATTCCCTGCAGACCGGCGGCATGCCCTACCGGATCGGCTTCGATCCGAAGGGCAAGGTCGCGATCATCACCAACCCCACCTCGGACGAGATCCGCTTCGTCGATCCGGTGACACGAAAGGAACTCGGCGTACTTTCGGTGGCCGGTGGCGCCACGGCGACTCAGCCCGAGGGCCTGACCTTTTCCCCCGACGGCACGACCGCCTGGGTCACGCTCAATGGCGCAGCCCAGGTGGTGGCAATCGATCTGGCGAGCCGGACCATCAAGCGGCGCTTCCCGGTGGGGGAGGGGCCGGACGGCATCGCCTACGTGGAGAGGTGAGAAGTAAGAGGTGAGAGGTAAGAGGTAAGAGGTGAGAGGGAGAAGAAGGGCGAGCGCACTGCTCGCCCTTTTTTGCGACTGTCAGAGACCCGCTGAAATCTCCTTGAAGGTGTCCTCCAGCCGGTTGAGCATTTCCCGGAGCAGGTCCATCGGAATGCCGAGGGGCGGCTCGATCCGGATGGTGCGGGCCTTGGAGTAGGTGCCCGCCACCAGCACGCCCCGCTTGAACAGCCCCGCCGCGCAGGCGAAGCCGATTTCGTCCGTGGGGAACTCCATGCCGATCAGCAAGCCGAGGCCGTGGGCGTCGGTGAGCACCTGCGGGTAGCGGGCCTGGAGCGACGCCAGCTCCTTGAGCAGAAACGCGCCCTTGGCCGCCGCCTGCCCCGGCAGATCTTCCTCCAGGGTCACCGCAATGGCCGCGAGTCCCGCCGCACAGGCGATCGGATTGCCGCCGAACGTCGTGGAGTGAATGATCGGGTTGGGGATCATCACCTCCCAGATCCGCGCCGGGGCGATGAACGCGGAGAGCGGCATCACGCCACCGCCGATCGCCTTGCCCAGGCACATGATGTCGGGCACCGTGGCGGTGTGGTCCACGCCCCAGAGCTTTCCCGTCCGTCCCATTCCCGTCTGGATCTCGTCGGCGATGAGCAGCGCGCCATGACGGGTGCAGAGTTCCCTGGCCCGGGGAAAGAAGTCCGCCGGCGGTACCACACCCCCGGCTTCTCCCTGCACCGGCTCGAGCACCACGGCGGCGGGCGGCTGCCCGACCGCCATCAGACTCTCCATCTCCCGTTCAAGCGCCGAGGCATCCCCGTACGGCACGAAGCGCACATCCTGCAGTCCGCCCTGGAACGGCTCGCGGAACGAAGCCTTGCCCATGAGCGAGAGCGACCCCATCGACTTGCCGTGGAATCCGCCCAGGGTGGAGATGAACACGTTCCGCCGGGTGAACAGCCGGGCGAGCTTGATGGCCCCTTCGATGGCGTCGGTGCCGTTATTGATGAAGAAGCAGTTCTGCAGATCGCCCGGCGTCACCTCGGCAAGCGTCTTGGCCAGCGCCGCGCGCCAGGGTTCGAGCAGCTCCTGGCTGTTGAGCGCCATCCGCTCCATCTGGTCCTTCACGGCCTTGACGATTTTCGGATGGTTGATGCCGGCGCTGAAGATGCCGTACCCGCCGAGGCAGTCGATGTACTCACGGCCCAGCAGGTCCACGAGGATGGAGCCCTGCCCCGACCATTCCAAGGCGGCGAACTGCCCGGCCTGGGTTACCGACTTGCGATAGGTGATGAATCCGCGGTTGACGTAGTGTTCGTAACTCTGGACCGTCTCGGCGATGAACGCCTGCTTTTCTTCGAGCGACATCTCACGGCCTCCGATGAGGCCGAGATAGCGGTCCAGATCCTTGAGGACTTCGGGGTCAGGCCGTCGCAATTAATCGGCCCTCCTTTCAATCGGGTGATGGGTTGCGGGGAGGCTCGAAGTGCCGCGCACCTCCAGCCTCCCGTGATCGTATCAGTCCAGTGCGTCCCGCAGCCGGTAGTATAGCCCGGCCACCGGCAGCAGCCAGTCGATCATCGAGGCCCCGGGAATGGGTCGGAATCCCGACTCCGGAATCTCGGGTATGGGCGCCTGCCCCGCCAGCGCTCGACCGAGGCAGTGCCCCAGCCAGGTCGCGAGCGCCACACCGTGGCCGCAATAACCGAGGGCGTAGCAGATGCCGTCGCGCCGCCCCGCGTGGGGCAGGCCGTCCCAGGTGAATCCGAGGCGCCCGCCCCAGGCGAATTCCACCGGGATCTCGGCGAGGGCCGGGAAGACCCGCCGCATCTGGCCGATCAGGATTTCGCGGCTGCCCTCGAGACGGCCCGGCACGAATCCGGCGCGCCCGCCGAAGACCATGCGGTCATCGGGGGAAAGCCGGAAGTAGTTGAGCAGCCGCTTGGTGTCGCTCAGGACGCGACGACGCGGGATGAGACGGGCACGGAGTGCCTCATCGAGCGGGGCCGTGGCCACGATGAAACTGCCGACAGCCACGACCCGCCGCCCGAGGAAGGGCGCCAGGCGGCCGGTGTGCCCGTCGGTCGCCACCAGCACTTCTCGCGCTCGTACATCCCCGCGCGGTGTGCGCAGGGTAAAGTCCCCCTCTGCGCCGGCGACGCCGGTGACCTGGGTGTGCTCGAGGAGCCGGGCGCCCGCCTGGCGCGCGGCAGACGCCAGGCCGGTGAGATAGCGGGCGGGATGGAGTGCGGCCGCGCCCGGATCGAGCACGCCACCGGCATAGGCGTCCGATCCGATCTCCTGGCGCACCTGCCGAGCGTCCAGCAGCTCGGTGTCGTAGCCGCAGAGAGACTTCAGGGTGCGGACCGACTCGGCGAGACCACTGACGTGCGAGGGGCGGGCCGCGAGCGTAATCCCGCCGGGGCGCTCGAAATCGCAGGCGATCTTCGCGTCTGCCACCAGGCGCTCGACGAAATCGACCGCATCGAGACTCAGGCGGAACAGGGTGCGCGCCGCCTCTTCTCCATGGCGGGTGGCGATGTCGTGAACGTCGGGCTTGAATCCCGGCAGGACGAACCCGCCGTTCCGGCCGCTGGCGCCGGCGCCGAGCCGGTCGCGCTCGAAGAGCGTGACGTCGACTCCTGCGAGGGCCAGACTCCACGCTGCGGCCAGGCCCGTGTACCCGCCGCCGATGACGGCGACTGCCGTCCGCCCGGGAACAGGCAGGTCCGGAAATTCCGCCGGCGGCGCCTGACTGGTCCAGAGACAGTTGTCGGGCGCGGCCGCCGCTTCAGCCACGCAGCACCAGGTCGAGCGCCGCGGAGTCGCCCCGTTCGAGCGCCGCTTCCGCTTCGAGGCTCACCCGGTCCCGCCAGAGAGTCACGACCGCCTGCACCTTCCCTGCGAGCCGGTAGATGACGGTCGCGTCATGACTGTCGAGACTGCCCTGGACTTCAATCCGGTCCCATTTCTCGGCGTGACCCACGTAGTTGAGCGAGATGTCGTAGTGCTGGCTCCAGAAAAACG
>DATEHG010000174.1:0-44134 GCA_035279705.1 Gemmatimonadales bacterium | reverse complement strand
GGAACTTTGCGGACCGAGTCCGGGTCGGCGGTCATGGCCGGCACCCTCGTCGGCCCCCGCCCCAGGTACGCTGGATAGGGCTGGAATCGGAGCGAGGTTACCGGAGACTGTGCCAGCGCAGGCGACGCCCGAAGCGCGGCGGCGAGGAGCAGCACCGATAGATGACGGAGCCTTGAGCGGGTCATCTCAGTCTTTCGCCATGAAGGATCCCACGAGGCCGCCGACAACCGCGCCGGACAAGGCGCCGAGCAGTCCGGCGGCATACGAGTGGCCACTGCAGTTCACCTCCCCATCACACGTTTGCGAGGTCAGGAACATGGCGGCAACGCCGAACGTGACGCCACCGATGACGGCGCCCTCCTGCCAGTGGGTATCGCGCGGGCTTTTCCGCACCGAGTCAGTGTCCGCAGTGATGTACGGCATCCTCGCCGGCCCCCTGCCCAGGTACGCCGGGTAGGGCTGGAATCGGAGTAAAGTCACCGGGGACTGCGCCAGCGCCCGGGAAAAGGGAATGCCCAGCATGAGGACAAGGCACCAGGCGCTTCGAGCCATAGGCTGAGTCATGAGACCCTCGCATGGAGGACGACCGGTTCTGTGGGGTGGGCGGCTACCTTCCACCACCATGCACCTCCTGCGTGACCTGAGCGTGACCCCGCGCGCCCGGGTGTGGTCCGGCACCCATCAGGCGTCCCCGAAGTCACTTCCATGATCGAGCTGCGCACCCTCGGTACTACGGACCTCAGGGTCCGGGACGGCGGCGGGATCGACGCCGTGCTCCGCCAGCCCAAGCGGCTGGCGCTCCTCGTCTATCTGGCGCTCGCGGCACCCGGCCGCTTTCAGCGGCGGGACACGCTCCTGGCCCTGTTCTGGCCGGAGCTGGACCAGGAGCACGCGCGCTCGTCGCTGCGCCGGGCCCTCTCCTTCCTGCGCAAGGCGCTCCCCGAGCCAGTCATCGTGACCCGCGGCGAGGAAGAGGTCATGGTGGACCCGAAGATCCTCTGGACTGACGTCCTCGAATTCGAACGCGGTGACGGCACGTTCGAGCTGTACCAGGGAGAGTTCCTGACAGGGTTCTACGTGAGCGGGGCACCCGAGGTCGAACAGTGGCTCGACGGGCAGCGCACCCGGCTGCGGCTGCGCGCCGCGGAGCTGGCCTGGTCGGCCGCCGAGCGGGGAACGGAGCCGGCCGAGCGGGTGCGGATGATCCGGCGGGCGATCGCCCTCGCACCGCTCGAAGAATCGGCCGTCCTGCGGGGCATGCGGCTGCTCGACAGGCCGGGAGCGGGGACCGAGGCAGCCCGCATCGGCGACGAGTATATCCAGCGCCTCGGTATAGCGGAGGAACCGGGACCCTCGCCTGCCTTCGCCGCTACCCTGGCACGGCTCAAGCGCGACCACCCCGCCGGTGATGAGTCGGCCCCCTGGAAAAGCGGGCTGGTGGCCGTCCTGCCGTTTGCCGTGCATGGCAGCACCGACCTCGGCTTCCTGGCCGAGGGCATGGTGGACCTCCTCAGTACCGCGCTCGATGGCGCCGGCAGGATTGCCTGCGTGGATCCGCGCACCATCCTCGCCGAGGTCCGGAGCGGCGAGGGGCTCGATCCCGCGCGGGGGCAGGCCATCGCCCGGCGCTTCGGCGCCGAGCGATTCATCCTCGGCAGCATCGTCTCGGCCGGGGGCCGCCTCCAGGCGACCGCGATGATCTACGACCGTGCCCAGGTGCCGCTCCTCCGCGCCGAAGCCAAGCGCGTCGGCGAAGGCGAGCTGTTCGAACTGGTGGACGACCTGGTGCGCCAGCTCGTCGCCGGTCTCGAGCGCAGCCCGGCGGGACGTCTCAACCAGCTCGCCGCGCTCACAACCGGCTCGATTCCCGCCCTCAAGCTCTATCTCTCCGGGGAGGCGACCCTCCGCCTGGGCCGCTATTTCGAGGCGATCCTCGCCTTCCAGCAGGCCGCGGCGCTCGACGAATCCTTCGCCCTCGCGCACTTCCGGCTGGCCTCGGCGCTGGCCGCGAGCGTCATGATCGCCCCGGCCCGTGAAGCGATGGAGCGGGCGTGGCAGCACCGGGCCCGGCTTTCGGATCGGGACCGCCTGCTGCTGGCGGCCAATCGCGCCTGGCTCCTCGGACGCTCCGCCGAAGCCGAGCAGCAGGTGACTTCTCTTCTGTCACTCCACCCCGAGGATGTCGAGGGGTGGTTCCTCCTCGGCGACCTGTTCTTCCACAGCAATCCGCTGCGGGGCCGGAGTGCCACCGAGGCGCGGCCGGCCTTCGAGCGTGCGCTGGCGCTCGATCCCGGGCACATGGGAGCACTGGCGCATCTGATCAGGATTGCGGCCCTCGAGCGGCGAACCGAGGAGGTGAACCGGCTCGTCGAGCGGGCCGGCACCCTGAGCCCGGCCGGCGACCAGTGGCTCGGCCTGCAGGCCCTCTCGGCCTGGCTTCATGGTGACGAAGGGGCACGCCGCGCCGTACTTGCCCAGGTCCCCGCGGCCCGCGTGCTCGCAGCGGGCACTGCGTTCGCCGATCTCTCGGTACAGGCGCGGGAGCTGGCCGGCGCCGAAGAATTCCTGTCGCACTGCCTGGCGGCCGCGCGCTCCGACCGCCTCAAGGCCATGTACCGGATCCTCGGCGCCAGCGTCACCTTTGCCCGGGGAAGGCGGCGGGCCGCGCTGGAAGCGCTGGCGGAGGGAGCCCGGATCGACCCCGACAGCGCCCTGATGGCGAGGGCAGCACTGCTGGCCACGACCGAACCCACGGTATCCGAGGCCGAGTTGCAGTCGCTTCGCCAGGAGCTGGTCGACTGGAACGCCGCGGCGGCGCGGGAACCCAGCCTGCCGCTCCCGATCCACGACGGCCTGTATCTCCACCTCAGGTTGTATCTGCTCGGTCTGGTGGAAACGCGCCTTTCGATTCCCGCCGCCGCCGCGAAGCGGGCCGAAGAGATGACGGAACTCGATGTGCCGAAGGGGGCGGAGGTGCTGATCGCGCGCCTGGGACGGACGCTCGATGCGCTGGCCCTGCAGGCCCAGGGCAGGCTGCCGGAAGCGCTGGCCGCGCTCGAAGGGGCCAGGACGGATGTCTGGTTTCAGCTGGCGATCGCCTCGCCATTCTTCGCCGGTGGCTTCGAACGGGTGCTCAGGGCCGACCTGCTTATCGCCCTCGGGCGGGACGAGGAAGCGGCCGCCTGGCTTTCGACCATCGCCCAGCGATCCCCCTTCGAAACGCCGTACCTCGCCCAGGCCGAAGAGCGCCTGATCGCGATCGCGCTCCGCCGCGGCGATGCGACCGCGGCGGCCTCCCACCGTTCGGAACGGGCCCGGATTCTGGGCGAGGCCGATCCGGCGGCCTGACAGCCACCATCCCGGCACTTGGCCCCGGCACCCGAGTCGGCCATCATTGGTGGCAGATTTTTCCCCGGGTTCCTCGCTCAAATCACTGCCATGACGACTCCCCAGAATCCACAGGATCGCTGGTCCGCCGTTGCCAAGGCGTATCTCAGGAACATCGCCCCGGGTTACAAGCCGGCGGTGGAGCGGCTGTGCCGCTATGTCGGGATCAAGCGGGATGAACGGGTCCTCGACATCGGCTGCGGGCCGGGAACCGCCTCGTTCGCCGCGGTCCACATGGGCGCCGAGGTTACGGGGGTCGATCTCTCGGCGGAGATGATCGCGATCGCGCGGGACATCGCGGGCAGCAAGAAGGAGTACACCTTCCTCGAGGGGGAGATGCACGCCCTGCCGGTCGAGGCCGGGAAGTTCGATGTAGTGATCTCCAGCTTCGGGGTGATCTTCTCGGACAGGCCTCGCAAGGCCGTGTCGGAGATGGCGCGGGTCCTCGCTCCCGGTGGCCGAGTGGGGCTGCTGGTGTGGTCGCGAACCGGGGCCCTCGCCCGCTACTACGACCAGCTGGACAAGCTGCTTCCCCAGGAGCCGGGTCAGCCCGACTGGGGGCGCTGGGGGGACCCGGTGCAGGCGCGCGAGTGGCTCGGCGCGGAGTTCGACAACATCGCCAGCGCCGACCTCGAGGTCCCGTTCGCGGCCAAGACGCAGGCGGCGGCGTGGGACGCACTCAAGACCTCGACCTCGCGGGTGGCCAGCGCCTACGAGCAGCTGGCCCCTGACGCGCGTGCTGCGCTCGACAAGGAAATGACCGAACTGTTCCGTACGTACCGGAAGCCTGACGGCACGGTGCACTGGCCCCGCAAGGCGGTGATGTTCCGCGCCACCAAACATGTGCATGTGGAAGCGAAGAGCGACACCGTCTTCCGCAGCGTCATCGCGGTCCTGGGCGGCTTTCTCGCGGCGAAGATCCTGGGCGCCTTGGTGGCGAATGTCGCCGGCTCGGCCCTGCTGGCCGGCCCGACCGCCCCACTCAGCGTCTCATACCTTGCGGTCAATCTCGTGGGGGTTCTGTTCGCCTCGGGACTCGGAGGATGGCTCACCGCGCAGCTCTCCCCGAGTCAGCTCTGGAAGCACGTCGGCGGTCTCGCGGCGGCACTGCTCGTGACCGCCCTCTACTCCGGTCTCACCAGCCACAATCAGCCGCTCTGGTTCAAGCTTGGCCTGCCGGCCGCGTCCGCTCTCGGGGCAGGACTCGGCGGACTGGTGAAGGCGGGGCTGCCGAAGAAGCCCGCATGATCCACCCCGCCGAAGCGCTGCTGCTCCGCGAACTGGCCACACTCCGCCGCGAACTCGAGGCCTATCCTGACGAGCGGCAGATCTGGCTGCTCCCGCCCGGGCTCCCGAACTCCGCGGGAACTCTGACGCTGCACTTGGCCGGGAATCTGCAGCACTTCACCGGTGCCGTCCTGGGCAGCAGCGGCTTCGTCCGGGATCGTCCCGCGGAGTTTGCCCGGCGGGACGTGCCCCGCAGCGAGCTCCTGGAACACGTCACGGCGGCGGAGGCGGCGATCCGGCGCGGCTTTGCGGCCCTGACGCCGGAGCGCCTCGAAGCCGACTATCCCGAGGCCCTGGCCAAACACCGCTTTCAGACCGAGGACTTTCTCATCCACCTGGCCACCCACTGCGCCTTCCACCTGGGCCAGATCGATTACCACCGTCGCGTCGTCACCGGTGAGACTGCCACGGTCGGGCCGATGGACATGAAGCAGCTCCTCACCGCCCGGCCGGCGGAAGGGTGAGCGGCCACTCCAGCGTCGGGCCGGTCAATCGCGGCACACTGCCACCGGTCCGCCGCCTGACCTCGGCCGATGCCGCCGCCTTTCACCGGCTCCGCCTCGAAGGCTTTGCCCGGCATCCCGGACAGTTCCGCATTGCGGTCGAGGATGAGCAGCGGCTGCCGCTTGCAGAGGTCGCGGCCCGCCTCGACCGCGAGTATGTCGTCGGCGGATTCCAGGGCGCGGAGCTGGTCGCGATCGGGGGGCTTTCCCGCTATGCCGGCGCCAAGCTCCGTCATAAGGCGCTGCTCTGGGGGATGTACGTGCGCCAGGAGGCCCGCGGCGCGGGACTCGGCGATGCCATCGTGGCCCGCCTGCTCGACCACGCCGTGTCGGAGGGCATCGAGATCGTGATCCTCACCCTGGCGGCGGACAACGAGCGGGCCCGGCATCTGTACGAGCGCTGGGGATTCGTCCGGTTCGGCACCGAACCTCGCGCCGTGAAGGATGGCGCGCACTACTTTGACGAGACCCTGATGGCCTGGCAGGCCGGGTAACTCGAGATGCGTCGTCGCGTGCTGCCCTGGGTGCTGATCCTGCTGTCACTGCCGTGTCTCGCCGCGATTGGCGGGGCGGCCTGGCAGATGATAGCCACGCAACAGGACAGTGCCGCTCATCCCGCTCCCGGCGAAATGCTCGATGTCGGCGGGCACCGGCTCCACCTGGTGTGCCAGGGGCAGGGCACACCGGTCGTGATCATGGATGCCGGGCTGGGCGACAGCTGGCTCACCTGGAGCCGGACCCAGCCCGAGATCGCCACCCGGACCCGCGCCTGCTCCTACGACCGCGCCGGACTCGGCTACAGCGAGGCGGGCCCGTACCCCCGGGACAGCCGGCAGATCGTCGGGGAGCTGCACACTCTCCTCACCGTGGCGCACATCGCTCCGCCCTACCTGCTCGTCGGCCACTCCTTCGGCGGCTACAACACCAGGCTCTTCGCAGCCACCTATCCATCGGAAGTCGCGGGCCTCGTGCTGGTGGATGCCTCGCACGAGAACCAGACCACGCTCTTCCCGCCGGGCATGCGCGCCCTCATGGCGCAGGAGATGGCCGCGATGCGATGGCGGGCGCGACGCGCCGTGCTGGGATTCGAGCGGGCGCGCGGCATCCCCGCCTTCGATCCGCCGTCGGTGCCCGCCGAGTTCGCCGAGCAGGGCGCCCCGATCGGGTACCGGACGGAGTGGTACCGCACCATGGTGGGCGAGTTCGAAACTTTCGCCAGCCTCAGCGCGGACGAAGTCAGGGCCTCCCGCCGGCCGTTCGACTTTCCGCTCGTCGTCGTCACCGGCAGCGCGCACATGGCGGAAGACCTTCGCGGCGCGGGCCTGAGCAAGGCGGACGCCGATTCGACGGCCAGGGTGTGGCAGTATCTCCAGCGGGACGAGGCAACGCTGTCGCGCCGGAGCCGGCATGTCATCGCCACCAAGAGCAGCCACTACGTGAACATGGACCAGCCGGAGCTGGTCATTGCGGCGGTAGATACGGTGCTGGCAGCCATCCGCCACGGCGCGGCCAAGCCGTAGATGGACAATCCCCAGGTTTCGCCCGCCCACCGCCAGCTGCACTCCCTCGCCGGGAACTGGGTTGGCCAGGAGAAGATCTACCCCTCACCCTGGCATCCCCACGGAGCGGCGGCCGGCGGCAAAGTGAAAAACAAGGCTGCGCTGGACGGGTTGGCCGTGGTACAGCATTACGAGCAGGAGATGGGCGGAACGGTTGTCTTCCGCGGCCATGGCATCTTCACCTTCGACGGTGCGGCGGACCAGCACATGCTCTACTGGTTCGACAGCGTGAGCCAGGTACCAAGCATTTTCAGGGGCGGGTTCACTGGCAATCTGTTGACCCTGGCCAGCCAATCACCGCAAGGACATGTCCGGGCCAGCTGGGACGTGACCCTCCCCGAGGCCTATTCCTACCGGATGGACGTGTCGGGAGACGGAAAGCAGTGGGTGCCGCTGATGGAGGCGGAGTATCGGCTGATTTAGCTCGCGGACAGGCGGACAGGCGGACAGGCGGACAGGCGGACAGGCGGGCCGAAACTACCGCAGGGTCGTATCCTGAACGAAGCGAAGCTCGGTCAAGTTTTCCGAACTTCCGAACTTCCCCCCATCCCCACGTCCCCCCATCAATCCGGGATCTGGTAGCGGTAGCTCTCCGTGCCGGTGGCGGTGAAGCCGCGCTCGAGATAATTCGGCAGCGCGGCGGGATGATCCAGCGTGCAGGTGTGCAGCCAGACCCGGCTGGGCTTCTGCGCCCACGCCTCCTCGATGGCGCGGACCAGTAGATACTTGCCCAGCCCCTTGCCCACGAAATCCGGCAGCAGGCCGAAATAGGCGATCTCGATCGAGTCGTCCTCGTTGCGCTTGAGCTCGAAATAGCCGGCGGGCGCGCCCCCCGAGGTCAGCAGCCAGAGCGTGATCGGCTGCGAGAGGTACTCCCGGATCTGGTCGTCATTCCACTCCCGCCGGTCCAGCCAGTGATACGGCCCGCCGACTTCGCGATAGAGATAGCGCCAGAGTGAGGCCGGCACCCATTCGACCGGCTCGAGCCTTGCCCCCGCCGGCGCGGCCACTCCCCCGCCCCGCAGCTCGGCGGGAGAGCGCATCTCGAGGTAGGTGCGGGTGACTTCGACTGTCCGCATCAGTTGACGGTCAGGTACTTGTGCATGCCCAGCTCGTAGTGGTTCTTGTGGCTGGCCGCATCGTCGAAGTAGCACAGCAGGTGGTAGGTGCCCGGCTTGAAGTCCGCCTGCATGACGATGGTGTCTCCCGGCGCGAGATCACCGACCCCTCCCACCATCTCCCACGGCACCGGCCCCTTGGCCGCGGCGCTGTCCGCCCAGGCCCGTCCCTGCTCGGGCGTAAAGCCGTCCTTGAGCCGCGAGATGACGACCTCGTGCGACTGTTTGGCGTTGTTGACCACCCGGATGACGTGGTGACCCGGGCTCAGGGGCGCGGAGAGATTGAAATCGAAATCCACCAGCGCGATGTCGAGATCGGGAGTGGGCGGAGCGGCCGCCGACGCCGCCCCGCTCACCACGAAGGGCGCGGCCATCCCCTTGGCGAAGTGCGGGACATGATCGTCGTCGCCGAAGTAGCAGATCAGGAGGTAGCTGCCCGGCGTGAGATTCATCGTGACCGAGGCACTCCCGCCCTCGGCGGCAGCCACCGAGCCGCCCAGCCGCTTCACCCAGGGTGAATCGGCCACCGAAATCCCGGCGGCCATCACATCCTTGATCGTCTTGCCGCCTTCCAGCCGGATCACGTCCATCACGTGGGCGTGCGGACCCTTCGCGCCCAGCCGGAAGGTCACCCGCCCGGCGGGAACGGTGTCCGGCAGGTGGAAGAAGTAATCGCCGAGCGAGACGTCGATAACCGGGATCTGTTCGGGCGCCTTCGCCCGGCAGGCAGCCGCGGTCGCCAGGAGACCTAGAAGGAAGCGGAACGGGCGCCGGATCATGAGTTCTCCAGGAGAGGGAGGTGGTCCAGGTTCCTTCGGGCTTATGGCTTACGGCTTATGGCTTAAGGCTTCTGGCCTATGGCTTCCCGTCCCCGTGCAACTCTTCGGAACAGGCGCATCTCCCGCGCGTCCCGAAACCGGAGTCGCACCATGTTCCGCCACACCGCTCTCGCGGCGAGCCTCCTGCTCGCCGCCGCCACTTCGGCCCACGCCCAGGGCTGGATCGAAGTTGACCGTCCCGTCGGTCCGATCAACCCCAACATCGGACTCATCCGGGTGGCGTCCCGGGTCCGCACCACCATCGAAGGAAGGGTGGCGCGGGTCGAGGTCGAGGAGCAGTTCCGCAATACGGGGAGCGCGCTGGCGGAAGGAACTTACCTCTATCCGCTGCCGGGAGAAGCGGTCTTCTCCGGCTTTTCGCTCTGGATGGGGGACAAGGAGCTGCGCGGCGAGACGATGACCGCCGACCAGGCCCGCGGCATCTACGAGGAGATCGTCCGCCGCCGCCGCGACCCCGCGCTCCTGACGCTGGCGGGCCACGGGCTGGTGAAGGCCCAGATCTTTCCGATCCAGCCGGGGGAGACCCGCCGGGTGGTGCTGCGCTATACCCAGGTGCTGGAACGGGCCGGCGATGCGCTCCGGATCCGCTATGCCATCGGCCAGCGCGGCCGCAGCACCTCCACGGGCGGTGGCGACCGGGGAGACAATCCCTCTGACAGCTTCAGCTGGCAGCTCGATGCCCCGGGCGCCGGCAACTACGGCACCCCCTACTCGCCGACGCACGAACTTCACACCAGCACGGCCAACGGCCAGCTCTCCATTTCACTCGACGCCGATGCCTCGGGAGACGTCGAGGTCTTCCTGCCGCTCCGCCGCAACCTGGTGGGCACCAGCCTCGTCACCAACGCGCCCGGCGGCGAAGACGGCTACTTCATGCTGCTCCTCGCCCCGCCGGCGGCCGACGAGAGCAATGCAATGCCGCGCGATCTCACGCTGGTGATGGACATCTCGGGCTCGATGTCGGGCGACAAGATGGAGCAGGCCCGCGCGGCGCTGATGCAGGCGCTGGGCACCCTGCGCCCTGACGACCGGTTCCGCGTCATCGCCTTTTCGTCCGCGGTGCGTCAGTTCCGCACCGGTTTCACCAGTGCAACGCCGGACAATCTGGGCGCGGCCCGTGAATTCGTCCGCAATCTCGCGGCGGAAGGCGGCACCAACATCGCCGGCGCGCTCGACGCCGCATTGACGAGTGACGTGTCTGCCGAGCGGTTGTCGCTCGTCATCTTCCTCACCGACGGCGTGCCCTCGGTCGGCGAGCAGGCTCCCGACCGGATTGCGGCCGAGGCGGCCGGAAAGATCGGCGGGCGCCGGATCTTCACCTTCGGTGTCGGCGCGGACGTGAACACCTATCTGCTCGACCGCCTGGCGGTCGAGGGCCGCGGCAGCGCCGCCTACGTGGCGCCCAGCGCCAATGTCGAGACCTCGGTCGGTGGCCTGCTCACCAAGGTGCAGCACCCGGCGCTGGTCAATCTCCACGTGGTGAGCAGTCCGGTGGAACTCACGCAGGTCACACCCGGCGCCCTTCCCGATCTCTTCTACGGCGAGGAACTGGTGGTCTTCGGCCGCTACCACGGCCAGGGCAGCGGCCCGGTCGTAATCGAGGGCGAACGCAACGGACGCCGCGAGCGGTTCACCGCCGACGCCGCGTTTCCCGCCACCGACGGCTCCAACGATTTCGTGCCCCGCCTCTGGGCCTCGCGCCGGATCGGCGAGCTGACCCGCCAGGCCCGGCTCGAAGGCAATTCCACCGACCTGGTCAACCAGATTCGCGACCTCGGCCTGCGGTACGGCATCATCACCGAGTACACCTCGTACCTCGTGCAGGAACCCGGTATCGCCGGCCAGCCGCGGGAACTGGACGACGCCCGGAGAATCATGCCCTCGGCCGCTCCGGCGGCGCAGACCGGCGCGACGGGATTTCGCCGTGCCGACGCCAGCGCCCGGCGCGCGGAGGTGAGCAACCTCGCGGCCGCCGACAGTTTCGAAGCGGACAAGGTCAAGGACGCCGAAGGCGCCGGTGGCGGACAGAAGGTGCAGCGGGTCGGTGGCCGGCTTTTCGTGGAACGGGACGGCGTCTGGACGGATGCCCGGCATGCGAGCAGCTTGCGCGTCGTGAGCGTGCGCCCCTTCAGTGAGGCGTACTTTGCCCTGGTCAGGGCGCTGCCCGAGCTGGCCCGCTGGCTCCCGGCGGGAGAGCAGGTCGTCGTGGCCGGCCGGAGGGTCTCGCTCCGTGTCGCCGCCGACGGCAGCGCCACCCTCGACCAGGCAGTGCTGGCCCGCACCGTAAAGGATTTCCGCGGTCAATGACCGAACGGCTGACCCAGCTGTACCACGAGTACTACGCGTCGCTCGTCCGGATGCTCTACCGCCGGACGGGCGACCGCGACCGCGCCGAGGACCTGGCGCAGGAAACGTTTGCCCGGGCCCTGCAGTCGCCGCCCGAGAACCCCCGCCCCTGGCTGTTTGCCGTGGCACTCAACCTCGTGCGGGACGACGGCCGGCGGGCCGTGCGGCAGGGACGCCGGCTCGAACTCTATCGCGAGGAGCGCCCCCAGTCGGCACCCTCCCCCGAGCAGACGATGGACGAGTCCCAGCAGACGGCGGCGGTGCGCGCCGCGCTGGACACCCTGGCGCCGCGGGACCGCGAGGCGCTGCTGCTCAAGGCGGAAGGGTTCGACTACGACGAGATCGCCGCCACGCTGGGTCTCGCGAAGGGGGCCATCGGTACCACGCTGTCCCGGGCCCGGCGCCGGCTGGTCGAGGCGTACCGGGCGCAGGAGAAGGATCGCCATGTCGCATCTTGATGAAGGACTGATCACCGCACTGCTCGATGGTGAACTCCCGCCCGGGGAAACCCGGCAGGCCCGGGATCACCTGGCCACCTGCGGGGAGTGCAACGCCCGGTTCGAGGAGGCGCGGGCCTATTTCGACGAGGCCAACCGGCTGGTGCGGGTGCTCGATCTGCCGGAGACTGCCGTCCCGGCTCCACTCGCGGTTCATCCGGCGCCGGCGCCGAAACGCCGGATCGGGTTCCAGGTCCGTCACCTGGCGTGGGCCGCCTCGCTACTGCTGGCCATCGGCCTGGGCTACTACGGGAATGAGGCACGATCACCCCGGAAACAGGTGGCGCTCGACTCCATCGTGCCGGCCGCCAACGAGGGGCAGAAGCCGCAGGCGGCCGGACCCGTGGCGCAGTCCGCCGGCGCCGGAGGGGCCCTGCAGGATGAGCGCGCCAAGACAGAAGCGGCCAAGGACGCCCCGGCCTCCGCACTCAAGGCCAAGGCCCCCGCGCCGGCGGCAGAGGTGGATCAGCACAGTCTCGACAAGGAGGCGGCGGCGGACAAACTGGCGGAAGCCACCCCGGCCTCAGCGGCGTCAGGTGCGCCCGCTCCCGCTCCGCCGGCGCGGCAGCCGGCCTCGGCGGCGCCCCCTGTCGATGCAAACCTGGCCGCTGTGACCGGCCAGGCACGGCGTGAAGACGGCCAGGCCGTGAAGCCTGCCGAACTGCGCGACGCGGCGGCGCCCGAAGCGGCGGTTCGCAGGGCGGCGAGTCCGGCCGGCGGATTCCGCGCGGCGCCACCGGCCCTGAGCATTACCCTCGAAGAGGCGGTTACCGCGCTGGGCGGCTCGATTCGCCTGATCAACGGGCTCGCTCCCGAGCGGGTTGAGCGCCTCGATGGCCGCCAGGTTGCCGGCGCCGCCAGCGACCTCACGCTGATCAGGGTGGTGTATCTCGATCCGCCGGGACGGGAGCTGTGGCTCGACCAGCAGCGCGGCATGGCTGGCGCGGAGACGGGCGACACGATCCTGCTGCACAATTCCGACGGCGGGCTCAGCCTGCAGTGGTCCTCGCCGCCGGATGGCTGGCTCTCCCTGACCGGGCACCTGACCGAAGATTCGCTCCGGAGCCTGTCGCGCCGGGTGCAGTGAGACGGGTCACTTACCCGGGCACGGTGCGCGGATATCTTGGTCCCGATGCAGCACGTTGATCAGCAGACGCTGGACGCAGTCCTCAATCACTCCCTGTCCGCGGCGCAGCTGGCCCGGATCAAGGAGCATGTGCGCGGCTGCCGGATGTGCGCCCGGCGGCTGGAGGAGTACCGCGATCTGTTCAGCGAGGTCGAGGTCATCATCCCGACCGCCGAGCGGAACGTCGTCGCCAAGCCGGGGGAGAGCCGCACCTGGCGTGATGTCCTGACTCCCCGGATGGACGACACCCTTCCCTCGTCCAACCGGCTGCTCAAGATCGGCATGGTGGTCACCACGCTCCTGGTACTCGGAGTGGTGGTCTTCCTGCTCCGCACCCCCACCCGTCCCTCCGCGCCCATCGTACTCGCGCCCCGCCCGCAGCCGCCCGCGCCACAGGTCACGGCTCCTCCACCTGCGACAACGACCACCCCGGCAACGACGAACACCGCGCCGAGCTCGACCACCGAGGCGGCAACGGCAGCGGAGCCTCCGGTCGCGCCCGCTCCGGTGAAGACGAATCCTCCGCGCCAGGCCGCAACAACGCCTCGTCCGCGCCTGCCGGCGGAGAAGAAGCCCCCGGCCGCTCCGGCCACGGCTGCCCCCGGCCCGGAGAGCGGTCACACCCCGCTGTTCCATCGCGTCGAATCGACTGAAGCCATCGGCGTCCTGGGAGGCTCCATGCGCCTGATCGACGGGGTGACGCCGGATCATTTCGAACTGGCGCCGGGCACCGTGGTGCCGGGAGCCGCCGAAACCCTTCAGGTCGTGAGGGTCGTATACCGGATCAACGGAGAGACGATCCTCCTCGATCAGCAGCGCAATCCGGCGGTGGCTTCGCGGGAGTCGGCCACCGGCACCGCGCCCGAAGGGGTTTCGGTGGTGCGCTGGAGTTCCGGGGAGTTCTGGCTGACCCTGGCCGGACGGGTCCCGGCCGATTCGCTCGAGCTGCTGGCCCGACGAGTCCGCTAGTTCTCCCCTCCCGCCAGCGATGCCGCTTACCCGGGAAGATCTCCGCGCCTCGTTCGAGCGAGCCGGCGAGGAACACTGGCGTGCGCTCATCGCACATCACGAGGAGGCCTATCCCGATCCCCGCCCCACACCTGGTGACGTGGCCAAGGGCGAAGCCGCCCGGCTGAACGAAGCCGGATTCGGCGATTCCACCCGGTACCAGTTGCTCGACTCCCGCGTGCAGCGGCCCACCCCCTCGACCGTCACCCTGATCCACCGGTTCCGCGCGCTCCCCGGGGGTGAGACCCGGGAAACGGAGCCGTTCACCAACTACGAGTAGAGCGGGGGACGCATGCGAAGACTCGCCGTGAGGACGGCGCTGGCCGCCATTGGCCTGGCGTCGGCATCGGTGGTGACGGCCCAGCAGGGAGACAGCGCGGCAGTGGTACGGCGCCTCGAGCGCTATGCGGAGCTGATCCGGACCGGGCCGGTGGATTCCGTTGCCGCTTCGTTCACCGCCGACGGCCGGCTCATGCTGCCTGGGATGGCCGTCGTGAGCGGGCGGGACGCCATCTACCAGTTTCTGGCGCCGATGGCTTCATCGAGTACCGTCGAATCCTGCAGCATGACGGCCGAGAAGGTCGAGGTGTCCGGCGCCACGGCATATGAGTGGGGGGATTACCAGCAGCGAGCTGGCCCGACCGGCAAGCCGGCGGAGGACTACCACGGCCGATTCGTGGCGGAGTTGAGGAAGGACAGCGGTGGGCACTGGCTCATTGCGCGGTTGTTGATGCAGCCGGGATGAGGCGGGCAGACGGGCAGACGGGCAGACGGGCAGACGGACAGACGGACAGACGGACAGACGGACAGACGGACCGAGAGTAGTCCGGTGTCAAGACAACGACAAATCGACTCCGCGCGTCTCCGCGCCCTCCGCGCCTCCGCGTTTCATGTTGCCAGTGCTCTCGCAGCGGCTCCGTAACCGGCCGCGCGTCCCGTGGCCCAGGCCCACGCAAAGTTGTAGCCGCCGATGGGCCCGAATGCGTCGAGGATTTCCCCGCAGAGGAAGAGTCCCGGCGCCATCCGGCTTTCCATCGTCCGCGGGTCGATTTCGCCCAGCACCACACCGCCCCCCGTCACTTCGGCCTTCTTATAGCCCTCGTCTCCTGTCACCGCGAGCGGGTAACGGGTCAGCCGCTCGAGCAGACTCAGGCGCTCCTCGCGCCGAAGCTGGGCCATCGTCTGCTCCTTATCGATCCCTGCCTCCTCGAGCAGGCGTTCGGCCAGCCGCTGCGGCAGTTCCTCGCGGAGCAGGGTCAGCACCCGGCCGCTTCCCCGGGCCTTGAGCGACTCCTCCCACCATCCTGCGTCACGAACACCCCAGAGCACCTTGAGCGAGGCGGGCGCCCCTTCCTGCATCGCCCTGACCACGACATGGGAAACGTCCAGCACCGAGGGTCCGCTGTAGCCGCGGTGAGTGAAGAGGAATCCGCCCGTGGCCACGGCGCTGCGACCGCCGCCGCTCGCGCTGAGCGTCGCCGTCAGCGACACGCCCGAGAGATCCGCATGCATGGCGGGATTGGCGGTGAGCGGGGTGAGCGCCGCATAGGTGGGATTGATCGCGTGGCCGAGCCGCCGCGCGGCAGCGAGCCCCCAGCCGTCGCTTCCCGTCGCCGGGACCGAGAGGCCACCCGTGGCGAGGATCACGGCGGCCGCTTCGAGCGGAATACCACCGGCAATTTCAACTCGCCAGCCGGCGCCCGAAGGGGCTATTGCCTGGCACCGGGTGCCGAAGCGAAGCTCGACCCCCCGCGCGCGAGCCAGGTCGATGAGGCCGTCCCGCACGTCCCGGGCGCGGTTGGAGGCCGGGAAGAGCTTACCGGACTCGGGCTCCAGGGTCAGGCCGAGCCGCAGTTCCTGGTCGAAGAAGGCCCGCTGCTCCCTGAGCGGCCAGCTCCGCAGCAGCAGCCGCAGCGTGTTGGGCGAGGAATCGGTGACGAACCGTTCTTCCTGCAGTGCGCCGGGAAGAATGTTGCAGCGGCCGCCGCCCGATATGAGAATCTTGCGGCCGCCGTCGGCGGTACCTTCGATCAGCGTGACTCGGGCCCCGCGTTCGGCCGCCGCTATGGCGGCCATGGCGCCGGCCGCGCCCGCGCCAATCACGGCGATGGAGCCCCGCCCGCCTGAGGCTATATTCACCGCGTCCAGCGGCCAGGAATCCCGGGAATGAAGACGATCATCGAGCCTTTCCGCATCAAGTCGGTCGAACCGATCCATCTCACCACCCGCGAAGAGCGGGAGGAGAGGCTCCGGGCGGCGGCCTGGAACGTTTTCCTGCTGGCCTCGGAGGACGTGCTCATCGACCTGCTCACCGACAGCGGCACATCGGCCATGAGCGCGGCGCAGTGGGGCGCCATCATGCGGGGCGACGAATCGTACGCCGGCAGCCCTTCCTTTTACCGCTTCGAATCGGCGATCCAGGACATCTTCGGCTTTCGCCATGTCCTGCCCACGCACCAGGGGCGCGCCGCCGAGCGGCTGCTCTTCACGGTGATGTGCAAGCCGGGCGATGTGGTGCCGAACAATACGCACTTCGATACCACCCGGGCCAACGTCGAATTCACCGGCGCCGAGGCCCGGGACCTGGTCATCCCCGAAGGCAGGCAGCCGGCCACCCATCACCCCTTCAAGGGGAACATGGACGTGGAGCGGCTCAGGGCCACGATCCGGGACGTAGGGCGGGAACGGATTCCGCTCTGTCTCCTGACCATCACCAACAATTCGGGCGGGGGCCAGCCGGTCTCGCTGGCCAACATCCGCGAGGTTTCCGCGCTCTGCCGCGAGCACCGCATTCCCTTCTATATCGACGCCTGCCGCTTCGCCGAAAACGCCTGGTTCATCAAGCTGCGCGAACCGGGCCAGCAGCACCGGACCCCGATCGAGATTGCCCGGGAAATCTTTTCGCTGGCGGACGGCTGCACCATGTCGGCCAAGAAGGACGGCATGGCCAACATCGGCGGCTTCCTGGCCACCAACGACGCGTCCCTGGCCGAAAAGGAACGCAACCTGCTGATCCTGACCGAGGGCTTTCCCACCTACGGCGGCCTGGCGGGACGGGATCTCGACGCGATCGCGGTCGGGCTGCACGAGGCGCTGGACGAGGATTATCTCCTCTACCGCATCACCTCCACGACCTACCTGGGCGAGCACATTGCCCGGGCCGGCGTGCCGATCGTGCAGCCGCCCGGCGGGCATGCGGTCTACATCGATGCCGGCGCGTTCTTCCCGCACATCCAGCCGCTGGAGCTCCCCGGCCAGGCGCTGGTGTGCGAGCTGTATCGCGAGGCGGGCATCCGCGCGGTCGAAATCGGCACCGTGATGTTCGGCAAGCGCGACCCCGCCACCGGCGTCGAACACCCCGGCCCCATGGAGCTGGTCCGCCTCGCGATCCCGCGCCGGGTCTATACCCAGAGTCACATCGATTACGTGGTGGAGGCGGTCATCAATGTCTGGCAGCGGCGCCAGGAGGTGCGCGGCTACCGCTTCACGGAGCAGGCGGAGTGGTTGCGGCACTTCACGGCGAAGTTTGCACCATTGACTGCGTGAGAGGTGAAAGGTGAGAAGTGAAAGGGAACAGCGCACCCTCTTACCTCTTACCTCTCACCGTTAACCGCCATGAACCGCCTCTCCACCGCCGCCTCGGCCTACCTCAAGTCCGCCGCTCATCAGCCGATTCACTGGTTCCCCTGGGGCCCCGACGCCTTTGCGGCGGCCCTCGATGGCGACCGGCCGGTCCTGCTCGACATCGGGGCCGTGTGGTGCCACTGGTGCCACGTGATGGACGGCGAATCGTACGAAGACCCCGCCCTGGCGGCCTTCCTCAATGAGAATTTCGTCTGCATCAAGGTCGACCGCGATGAACGGCCTGACGTGGACGTGCGTTATCAGCGAGCGGTGCAGGCCATGACCGGCCAGGGCGGATGGCCACTCACGGCCTTTCTGACTCCAGCCGGTGAAGCGTTCTACGGCGGCACCTACTTCCCCCCCGACGGGATGTACGGCCGGCCGGGCTATCGGGCCGTGCTCGAGCAGGTGCTCCAGCTCTGGCGCGGCCAGCGGGACCGGATCGACGCCCAGGTCACCGCACTGCAGCGCGCGCTGCAGCCGGCTCTCGATGAAGCGGAGCCCGGTGCGCTCTCCCCCACCCTGCTCTCCAACGCAGCCGATGCGATGGCGCGGCTGTTCGATGCGCGTCACGGCGGCTTCGGCAACCAGCCGAAGTTTCCCCACCCGGGCGCGCTCCGTTTCCTGCTGGCGCGCTGGCACGATACGGGTCTCGAGGGGGCCCGCCAGATCGTGGTCCGGACGCTCGACGGGATGGCCGACGGCGGCTTCCACGACCAGCTCGGCGGCGGATTCCACCGCTACAGCGTCGACGCCCGCTGGTGCGTGCCTCACTTCGAGAAGATGGCCTACGACAACGCCGAACTGCTGCGGGCCTATCTCGACGCCTGGAGTGCCACCGGCAACGATCGCTACGCCGATGTGGCGCGGGGTATCGTGCGCTGGATCCGCGAGGCGCTGGCGGATCCGGACGGCGGCTACGGCGCGAGCCAGGACGCCGATGTCGGATTGCACGACGACGGCGACTACTTCACCTGGACGCTCGACGAAGCGCAGGCCGAGCTCACGGGCGACGAGCTGTCCGTGGCCGCGATGTACTGGGACATCGGTACCGCCGGCGAGATGCACCACCACCCCGGTAAGAACGTCCTCTTCGTCTCAAGCCCGCTCGAGACGGTGGCCCGCCAGCTGGGGCGCACCGTCGAGGAAGCGACCCGGCTGCTCGATTCCGCGCGCGCCAAGCTGATCGCTGCCCGCGGCCGGCGGACGGCGCCGTTCGTCGACCGGACCCGCTATGCCAGCTGGAATGCGATGCTGGCCGGGGCCCTGCTGCAGGCCGGTCCCGCTCTCGGCGACGAATGGGCGACCGCCCACGCCCTGCTCACCCTCGAACGCCTGAGCCACGAGCAGGCGGAGCCGGATGCCATCGCCCACACCGCAGGGGGCGTATCCGGATTGCTCGAGGACCAGGTGATGGTGGCGGCGGCGGCGATCGACGCAGCCGAGGCGACGGGACAGCCCCGCTGGTTCCAGTGGGCCGAGGCGATCATGGACCGCGTCTGGCAGGACTACACGGACGCGAGGAATGGAGGACTCTTTGACCGGGTTCGCGAACTGGGTGGCGAGGGGCTCCTTCCGCTCCCGGCGAAGCCGGTCCAGGATGCGCCTACACCGTCAGGCAACGGCGTAGCGGCCCTCTCGATCGCGCGGCTGGCCGCCCACACGGGCCACCAGCGCTGGCTGACCCGGCGCAACGAACTGCTGGCCGCGACCGCCGGCCGGGCCGACGAATTGAGTCTCCATGGCGCCACGCTGCTCCTGGCCGCCGACTGGGCGTTGAATCCGGCGGCACATCTGGTTGTGGCGGACGGGCGGGCAGGGGGGCAGGGGGGCAGTGAGATCGCGGACACGATGCACCAGCGCGCGCTGGCGACCTACCTGCCCCGACGGGTGGTGCAGCGAGTGCGAGCCGGCTCGGACGCGTCACTCCTGCCGCCGGCAGCGCAGGGGATGATGGCGTCCACCGGGGAAGGCCCGCGAGCCTTTGCCTGTGTGGGCGCTACCTGCTCACTGCCTTCAGCCTCGGTCGAGGAGTGGCGGAAAATGCTCACCGACCTGCGACGCCCGACGCCCGTCTCCGCCTGAAACAAATCCGCCTTCATCTGCGTCCCTCTGCGGCCGAACAGCAAGGCGCCGCGGATGGACGCGGATCGTCCCGATGCATGCCTGAACTTCCCAGTACCCCTGGAAGGTTGAGTCAGGGGACAACAGCACACGCCGAGCGAGACCACATCAATGCGCTTATCAGCGTCCTTCCGCGGCTGTTCCCTTCCGCGTTCTTCCGCGGCTTTGTTGTTGATTTGTGCCGCCGCGACCCGAATCCAGGCTCAGCAGGCCGTCGCCGACAGCGGGACATTCGCCCTCTACAAGTTCAAGCAGGCCATCGGCAGCGAGGCCTACCGGCTGACCACAAGCGGCGACCGCATGGTGCTGTCGGACAGCTTCTCGTTCACCGATCGGGGCCAGACCGTCCCGCTCACCACCACACTCGAGACCAATCCGGCCGGCGACCCCCTGGCCTTCACCATCAAGGGCCGCGTCAGCCGCCAATCCACCATCGATGCCGGCGTAACCATCTCGGGCGACTCGGCATGGATCCGGACGGACAGCGCCACCAGGTCGACGACGAAGCCTGCCACGGCGTTCACCATTGCCGGCTACGCTCCAGTCGCCCTGCAGCAGGCCATGATCCGCTACTGGCTCACCCATGGCCGCCCCGCCACACTCGCCACGCTCCCGACCGGGCAGGTCACCATCACCGCCCGCGGCAGCGACACCCTCACAGCCAACGGCGCCGGGATCGTACTCGACCGGTACAGCATCGCCGGCCTGATCTGGGGGCGGGAAACGCTCTGGTTCGATCGCAGCAACCGGCTGGCCGCGCTGGTCAGCATCGACGCCGAGTTTGATCACTTCGAAGCGATCCGGTCGGGGTACGAGAGCGGGCTGTCGACCTTCGTCGCGCGGGCCGCGGCCGATGCCGGAGCGGCGCTCGCCGAACTGGCCCGCCGGACGCAACCCGCGGCACAGGACCAGTTCGCCATCACGGGCGTGACCCTGATCGACGGCAACGGCGGAGCGCCGGTCGCCAACGCTACGGTCGTGGTAGAGAAGGGGCGGATTGTTGCCGCAGGGGCGGGAGCAAAGGTACCGAAGGGCTATGCGCAGATCGACGGGCGCGGCAAGTCGCTGCTTCCCGGCCTCTGGGACATGCATGCTCACTACGAACAGGTGGAGTGGGGACCGATCTACCTGGCAGCGGGGGTCACGACGGCGCGGGACGTTGGCAACGAGCTCGAATTCATTGAGTCCGTGCGGGATGCGATCGCGTCAGGCAAGGGCATCGGCCCCCGCCTCCTGCTGGCCGGCGTGGTCGACGGCAGCGGTCCCTATGCCCTCGGCGTCAACCGGGTGGATACCCCGGAGCAGGCCGTGGCCGAAGTCGACCGGTACCATGACGCCGGCTTCCAGCAGATCAAAGTCTACAGCAGCGTCAAGCTCCCGATCCTCAAGGACGTCACCAGCGAGGCTCACCGGCTCGGCATGACGGTGACCGGCCACATCCCGATCGGGCTCAGCGCCTACGACGGGGTCGGCGCCGGCATGGACATGATCAACCACGTCCAGTACATCCGCGCGATCATGCTGCCGGCTCCCGCGGCGGGCACACCACCCAACACCCCGCCACCGCCGGTCGACTTTTCCAGCCCCGAGGTGGCCAGGGCGCTCGCCTTTCTCGTCGAACACCACACGGTCGTCGATCCGACGGTGGCGCTCTACGAGTGGATCTATCACCCCGCCGACCGGCCGTTCGAGACGCTGGAGCCCGGCATCCTCAAGCTGGCGCCCGAGCTGCAGAGCGCACTCATCCACTCCGGCTCCTCCGCCGCCGATTCCGCCGCGGCGCAGCGTCGGTTCCACGAACTGCTGGCCATAGTCGGTGCGATGCACAAGGCGGGTGTCACGATCGTGGCCGGTACCGACCAGACCGTGCCCGGCCACAGCCTGCACCGCGAGCTCGAGCTCTACGTCCAGGCCGGCTTCACGCCAATGGAAGCCATCCAGGCGGCCACGATTATCCCGGCGAAGGCCATGCACGTCGATGCCGAAGTTGGTACGATCGCGGCAGGGAAGCGGGCCGATCTGCTGATGGTGGACGGGAACCCGCTCACCAACTTTGCCGATCTGCGGAAGGTGGTGCTGGTGGTGTCCAACGGCCGCCGCTACGAGCCGGGACCGCTGTGGGAGAGCGTCGGCTTCAAGCCCTGAACTGCAATTAGCCGCAGGAAGAGCGGCCGCGGATGAACGCGGAAACACGCGGATCGTTCCGTCGCATGCCGTGAAATCGAAGCGCCAGGCCGGATAGGTGCTGTTGTTAACAGATTTCGCGAGAGCCGGCTTGCACGAGGTGAGGGGCTGCCCTCACTCGGAGCGGTCCGCGTACTTCCGCGGCCGCTGTTCCTGAACTGCAACTAGCCGCGGATGAACGCGGAAACACGCGGAAACAACGCGGATCGTTCCGGCTCATGCAGCGAGATCGGAGCGCGGGGCCGGATCGATGTTGTCATAAGGAAAAACATGGGGCTCCGGCCCTGGCGAGCGGGAGCTGACAGCAACCGGCGCAGATCCGCGTTCATCTGCGGCTTCTTTTCCGCGTGCTTCCGCGGTTGTTTTTTTTCGCCTGCATCTGCGGCCCTTCCTTCAATATTCATCGATTCTTCAGCCTTCCTTCGGAGGTTGCCATCGGGGAGTCTCCCGGCGAAATTTCCCGGTCAATCGCCCCACCATCTGTCCCCTCCCGGAGCGTTCATGAGCACCGCCACCATCGTCACCACCAAGGGCACCATCGTGCTCGACCTGTTCGACACCGAGACGCCCAATACGGTGGCCAACTTCACCAAGCTGGCCAACTCCAATTTCTATGACGGCACCCGGTTCCACCGGGTGATCTCCGATTTCATGATCCAGGGCGGGGACCCGACCAGCCGCGATCCCAAGGCGCGGGCCGGCTCCGGCGGTCCCGGTTATCAGATCAAGTGCGAAACCCATCTCAACACGCACAAGCACGTCGCCGGCACGCTCTCGATGGCCCATGCCGGGAAGGACACCGGCGGCAGCCAGTTCTTCATCTGCCACAGCCCCCAGCCACACCTCGACGGCAAGCACACCGTCTTCGGCCAGGTCAAGACCGGCCAGGACGTGGTCAACGCCATCCGCCAGGGCGACGAGATCACTTCGATCCGCGTGAGCTGAGCACTGCACCTCGACTTCGCGGTTCTGGCGGACTATGCCCTGATCGACCAGCAGGGCAAGCTCTCGGTGCTGGGCATCTTCCAGCATATCTGGGTGCCGGGCTTCCCCGCGATCCACCCCCGGCTGCACCTGGTGCTCCGGCTGCGCGGCCGCCGGACCGAGATCGGCGAGCACCGCATCCAGATCCGCTTCGTCGATGAAGAGGGGAAAGAACTGATCGGGGGGGAAGGCACCGTCCACTTCGGCGAGCCCCCCGCCGGCGTCGTCGACATCGAGGCTTCGGCGGTCCTGGTATTCGACATCCCGCTCCCGCGCCCGGGGGCCTACTGGTTCGAACTGCGCCTGGACGACGGCCAGCAGGTCCGCGTCCCGCTCACTGCGGCCGCGCTGCCCCCCCAGGGCGCAGGGCCGTCTTCCCCGGCGGCGTGACGCTTTGACGGGTCCCGGCTCCGGAGTTACACTGTCCCCATCCCCACCTGAGCCGGCCCCCGCCGGCACACCAGCTCTCATTTTCGGAGCGTATCCATGACTCGAACCTGGTTCGTCCGCCTCGCCTTCGGGGGGGCCCTCCTCGTGGGCATCACCCCCGGGCGCGCCGTAGCCCAGGGCTACAGCGTCAACGAGCACAGCGCCTGCGCCACCGGCCGGGCCGGCACCGGCGTGGCCAGTCCCTGCGCCGACGGCTCCGCCATGGTGTACAACCCTGCTGGCCTCGCCGACCTCGGCAAGGGCAGGACGGTGCTGGCGGCAGGTGGCACTTTGATCGCGCCGAGCGGCGACTTTACCAATGACAACACGGGGCTCAAGAGCGAGCTCGACAACAAGATCTACCCGGTGCCCACGCTGTATGCCGCGCACGGATTCACCGACCGGCTGGCGGTGGGCGTGGGTCTCTTCGCCCCGTACGGCCTGACCACCGACTGGCCGACGACCTCCGAGGCCCGCTTCCAGGGTTACCACAGCCTGATCCGCAACATCTACGTCCAGCCGACCGTCGCCTTCAAGGTCAACAAGTATCTCTCGCTCGGCGCCGGCCTCGACTTCAATTTCGGCCACGTCGAACTCCAGCAGCACCTCGACCTGGCCCCGATCCCCCTGCCCGCTCCCGCCCCACCCGGACTCACCTTCTCCAACCTGGGCATCCAGCCGGGTACCGACTTTGCCGACGCGCAACTCTCGGGCAACGGCACCAGCGTGGGCGGACACTTCGGCATCATCATCAAGCCGATGTCGAAGATTTCGCTCGGCGTGCGGTACCTGACCAAGCAGACCGTGAACTACAATGACGGCACCGTGGCCTTCACCCAGATCAACACCGGCATCATCCTGCCGCAGGGCAATCCGCTGCAGCAGCCCCCCGGCACTCCGCTCGACCTGATCCTGAGCCAGGAGTTCGCGGCGGGGGCGCCGCTGTCGAACGGGCCGGCGTCGACCACGTTGACCAATCCCGACCAGTGGATCTTCGGCGTCGCGGTGGATCCGACCGACAAGCTCAAGGTGCTGTTCGACGTCACTCTGTCCAACTGGTCGCTGTTCAAGGAGGTCAAGTTCGACTTTGCCAACGCGACCACGCCCGACCTCACGCTCCCCCAGGACAACGTCGACGTGACCACCTACCGCTTCGGCGCCCAGTATGCCGTCTCGCCCAAGGTGGAACTCCGGGCCGGCTACATCAATCACGGTGCCGCCTCGCCGGACAACAACGTGACCGCCAACCTCCCCGAGGGGAAGCGCTCCGAGCTCACGGCCGGCGTCGGGTTCAGCCTGGGAACCGGGTGGAACGTCGATGCCGCCTACCAGTACATCGACCAGGCCGACCGCCGCGGGCGGACGCTGCCGCCGGAGGCCTTTGCGCCCGGCACCTCGCAGACCAACGGCCTCTATTCATTCCACGCGCATCTGTTCAGCGCGTCCGTCTCGTACGCGTTCTGATCCCGGGAGACACCTGACAATGAAGACGCAACGCCTCGCGGCCTCCCTGGTGCTGACTCTCGCCCTGGCCGGCTGCCATGCCGATGAAGCGCTGAACAGTCCGCCCGTCATCGACCCGATGTTCCAGCGATACGTGTCGATGGGTAACAGCCTGACCGCCGGCTTCCAGAGCGCCGGCATCAACGACAGCACCCAGCAGCGCAGCTACGCGGTGCTCATCGCCCACGCGATGGGGACCAGCTTCGTCTACCCGTCGCTGGCGGGGTTGGGCTGTCCTCCACCGTGGACCAACAATGTGACCGGCGTTCGAGTCGGGGGAGATACCTCCAGCACCCACTGCGACCTGCGCAATCCCGCGGTGTCGGCGCCCAACAACACCGCGGTCCCCGGTGCCCGCGCCGAGGAGTTGCTCAGCAACTTCGGCATCCCGGTCTCGACCTCGAACGCGCTGACCACCTTCTTCCTCGGTGGCCGCACCCAGATCGAGACCATGCAGGCGCAGCAGCCGACGTTCGTGTCGGCCTGGATCGGCAACAACGACGTGCTGGGCTCGCTCACCGACCTGAGCAACCCGGGCGACCCGTCGCTGATTACGCCGAGCGCGGTGTTCGACGGGCAGATCGACTCGATCGCGGCAGCCATCGCGGCTACCCATGCCAAGGCGGTCCTGATCGGGGTGGCAGACGTCTCCGCCATCCCCTACACCTCGAAGGCCACCACCTACTTCTGCCTCTCGGCGGCAGTGGCGGGCGGCTGCGGAGTGCCGGCGGCCTTGCCGCCCAACTTCCACGTGGCGGCCAGCTGCGCCCCGGGTGCGCTGGGCGGCCTCGGGGATACCACGCTGGTGCCGTGGCCGGTGGGCGTGACCCTGGTGCTGCGGGCGGCGCAGGGCGTCAACGACACCCTCGACTGCAGCATTGACCAGGAGGTGGTGACTCCGGCGGAACTGGCCGGCTTGCACGCCGCGGTCACGGCGTTCAACGCCAAGATCTCCTCGGTGGCCGCCGCCAACGGCTGGGCATACCTGAATATCAATCCCACACTGCTTGCCGCCCGGGCCGATCCGTCCAAGGTCTCGCCGTTCCCGATCATTCCGGCCAATCCGCTGACCACGCCGGTGACCTTCGGATCGCTGTTCTCACTCGATGGGGTGCATGCGAGCGGGACCGCACACGAGCTGATTGCCGACTCGCTGGCGAGCGTCATCAATGCCACGTACGGCACCACGCTGCCGATTCCGGTCTGCGGCACGGTGGCCTGCCCGGCGCCCTGAAACCGCGCCGTAAGCCGTAAGCCATAAGCCGTAAGCTGGGCAGTCCAGCTTACGGCTTTCGCTTATGGCCCTGTACGCCATCGTGTCGTACTTTCCTGCATTCGAAATTCCTGTCTCCTTTCTCCTGTCTCCCTTCTCCCTTGTTGCCGATGCCCTGGACCCGCGACCAAGCCCTGAGCCTCATGCACGAGTACACGCCGAGCGACGCCCTGCGGAAGCACATGTATGCGGTGGAAGCGGCCATGCGCGCGATGGCGGTTCGCGAGGGGGCGGATCCGGAGTGGTGGGGCGTGGTGGGTCTGCTGCACGACTACGACTACGAGCGATTCCCCAACGAGGCCCACGCCGCCGACCGGGAGCACCCGGCCGAAGGAGTGCGGCTGCTCGCCGAGAGGGGATTCCCCGAGGAGGGGCAACGCGCGATTCTGGGCCATGCCCACTACACCGGTGTGCCGCGGGATACCCCGCTGGCGCGGGCGCTGTTCGGCGTCGACGAGTTGTGCGGATTCCTGGTGGCCTGCGCGCTGGTGCGCCCCTCGAAGAGTCTCCAGGACCTCGAGGTCTCCAGCGTCAAGAAGAAGCTCAAGGACAAGGCATTCGCCCGCGGGGTGAGCCGCGAGGATGTGCTGGCGGGCGCGGCGGAACTGGGCGTGCCCCTGGATGAGCACATCGCCTTCGTGCTGCAGGCGCTCCGCCCCGTCGAGCATTCCCTCGGCCTGGGACTCACCACGCCGGCATGACCGGCGCGTGGTCCGACGCCGAGCTCCTGGCGGCGGCGCTGGAGCGCACCAGCGGCGTGCGCGCGGTGGGGGGCAACCGCGTGCAGCTCCTGGTGGACGGGCCCGCGGCCTACCCCGCGATGATGGATGTCATCGAAGGCGCCCGGGAACGGATCCGGTTCGAGAACTACATCATCCGCTCCGACGCCACGGGACAGCGTTTCGCGGACGCGCTCGTGGCGCGGGCGCGCGCCGGCGTCGAAGTCAGCGTGCTGGCGGACGCATTCGGCTCGATCGGCACCCGCGGCGGCTACTGGAAGAAGATGCGCGCCGCCGGCATCGACGTGCGCCGGTTCCACCGGTTCAACCCCCTCCGCCTGTTCAACAACCTGAGCCGCGACCACCGGAAACTGGTGGTGGCGGACGGCCGGCGCGCCGTGATCGGCGGGTTGTGCATCGGAGACGAATGGTACGGCGACGCCGCGAAACAGCTGCTGCCGTGGCGGGACACCGCGGTGCTGGTCGAAGGCCCGGGCGCGGCGCTGCTGGAAAACGCCTTCGCCGATACCTGGTGTAAAGCCGGCGGCAACGGCCCGCCACCGGTCAGTACCGACGGCGCCGAACCGGGCCAGACTGAGGTGAGGATCCTCCGCGGGTGGCCGGGCCGGGAGCGCACCGTCCGTGTGCTGGCCCTGCTGGCCACCATTTCGAGAGAGCGGCTCTGGATCACCGACGCCTACATGCTGCCGCCGCGGCGCCTGCTGCAGCCGCTGCTCGACGCCGCGCGGGGCGGGGTGGACGTCCGGTTGCTGGTGCCCGGCACATCCGATCTCCCCTGGATCCGGAACCTGGCGCGCATCGGGTATCGCACGATGCTCCGGGCAGGCATCCGGATTTTCGAATGGGATGGCCCGATGCTGCACGCCAAGACGCTGGTGGCCGACAGCCGCTGGTGCCGGATCGGCTCCAGCAACCTCAATCCGGCCAGCCTGCTCGGCAATTACGAGCTGGACGTCATGGTCGAGGACCACGAGCTCGCGGCGGCCCTCGAGGCCCAGTTCCGGCGGGACCTTGCCCAGAGCCGGGAAGTTGTGCGGATCCCCGGCCGGGGACCCCGCGAGCTCGCCTCTCTGATGCCGGGGCGGCTGCTTCGTGAGGCTCCCGAAATGGCCGTGAGGCCGCATCGGCGGGCCCGGGGGGAAGGTCGCCATCGAGCGGTATTGACTCTTCGTTCAATAGCGGGAGGGGCCCGGAGGTCGATTTACGGTCCCCTGGCCCTCGTCATGGTGCTGCTGGGTGGCCTTTTCTGGATCCTGCCCCGAATTTCGGCCGCGGTGGCGGCCGTGATCTGCACCTGGCTGGCCGTCGCCGCGGTTCTGGAAATTCTCGGGCGGCGGCAGTCGTGAATCGCTCGGGAAATCGCCGGTTTTCGGTCCCGGGGCTGCTCAACGAACAGGTAAACCGGTGCGTATAGCCCCAGTAACGGACACAGAACTCGCCGCACGCGCCGCCGCCGGAGATTCGGAGGCGTTCGGACAGCTGGTGGATCGGTACGCGCCGCAAGTCCGCAGGGTCACCCGCGCCGTCCTGCCTGAGCCGGCCGATGCCGATGATGCGGCTCAGGAAGCGTTTCTGGCCTGCTGGCGATACCTCGGCCGCTATGATCCCTCCCGCCCGTTCGGCCCATGGCTGATCCGGATTGCGGTCAACGCTGCGCGAGACGTGCGGCGGCGGCAAAGGTCCCGGCCCACGGAGGCGCTGGCACCCGACCTGGCGCTGCCACAGGCGGGACCGGATGCGGCGGCGACACGGTCGGAACTCCGGGACAGCCTCAACCGGGCCTTGGCCGATCTGCCGGAGCGCCAGCGGCTGGCCGTCGTGATGTTCGACGCGGAAGGCTACAGCCACCGGGAAATCGCCGGCCTGCTCGGCGTCGCCGAGGGCACGGTGCGTTCAGATGTTTTTCATGCACGCCGCGCATTGCGTGCGGCGCTGGCCCCGCATGACAGGGAGGCCCGATGAGCGGACCCAATCTCTTCGATCACACGCCCGACGAGGAACTCGGGAGTCTGCTGCGCGCCCATCTGGCGGCGCCCGAAGCCGACGGGTTCACCGCGCGGGTGCTGGCCCGGCTGGGTGCCCGCGAGGACTCGAGCCTCGAGGTCCTGGCGCGCTGGGCCCGCCTCGGGGTGGCCGCGGCGCTGGTGCTCGCGGCGGCAGCCACCATCGCGGCCCGCGCGGGTGCGCTCCACGTGACGGCCACCGACGACGGCCCGCTGCCTCCGTCGGAGACGGCGCTGGCCGCCATCACCAGCGGACTCTAAGGAGAGCCCATGCCGCTGACCCGTTCGACCCGATCTGCGGTGATGCTGCTGCTCGCCGCCTTCGTGCTGGGCGCAGCCGCGGGCGTGGCTGGTGTGGCCCTGTTCGGGCCCGACACCAGCTACCGGCCCCGCCGTCCCGATCCCGAGCGGTACCAGAAGAAGCTGGTGCGCGAGCTGGGCCTGACGAAGGACCAGCAGGACAGCGTGCACGCCATTCTGCAACTTCACCGCCCCGCGGTGGACTCGGCCTGGCACGAGGCCGAAACCCGGGGCGAAACTCTGCGGGCGGCCATCCGTTCAGAGATCGCCCGGCAACTCACCCCAGACCAGCAGAGGAAGTACCAGTTGATGAATCAGCGCACGGACAGTCTGCGCCGGAAGGCGACGCAGTGAAGCGAATCGCTCTTGTTCTGCTGCTGGGTGCTTCGGCGCCCGCGGCCGCCCAGAATCCCCCGGTGATGCTGCGACCGGCCCAGGCGCCGCGTGTCGTCACCCTGCAGGAAGCGATCAAGCTCTCGCAGCAGGTGCAGCCGACGACGGTCCAGGCGGTCGGCAGTCTCCGCTCCGCCGACGCGCAGGAGCGCGCCGCCTTCGGAGAATGGCTGCCGTCGCTCAACGCCAGCGGGAACGCCGGCACCAGCTACAACCACGGGCCTGGGCGGGTTGACCCCAACGGCAACCTGCAGAGCGGCAACAGCAACACCCGGACGGTGAGCGTCGGGCTCAACTCGAGCTGGGACGTCTTCACCGGCTTCCGCCGCGGGGCGGACCGCAAGGCGGCCCGGGCCACGCACGAGGCGGCCGATGCCGGCCTGATCGACGCCCAGTACCAGGTGGCGCTCACCACCACGCAGGCCTTCTTCGACGCGCTGGCCTCCTCGCAGCTGGTCGAGGTCCGGCGGTCGACGGTGAGCCAGGCGGAGGAGCAGCTCAAGATCTCGATCAACAAGCTCAAGGCGGGAAGCACCACGCGGAGCGACTCGCTCCGCTCCGTGGTGAGCCTGGGCAATGCGCAGCTGCAGCTGGCCCAGGCCCAGAGCGCCCAGATCACCGACGAGGCGCGCCTGGCACAGCTCCTCGGGATCAAGGGACGGGTCGGGGCGGCGGATGATTCGGCTTTCTACCAGGTGCAGCCCATGCCGGACAGCACGGCGCTGCTGGGCGAAGCGCTGGAGCAGTCCCCCAAGGTGAGGAGCACCCAGGCCTCGGTGCGCGCCGCCGAAGCGCAGCTCGGCGCCTCGAAGGCTCAGTACTGGCCCACGCTCGCGCTGTCGGCCAGCACGAACTGGAACGGCAACAACAGCAACGATTACCACCTGTATAATCAGAGTCTGGTCCAGCTGGGCATGAGCTGGCCGATTTTCAACAAGTTCGTGCGGGAGCAGACCATCACGAACCGGGACATCGCGGTCGTAAACGCCCAGGCGGCCGCGGATGACGAGCGGCACCTGGTGGAGTCGTCCGTCACGGGAGCGCTGGCCGACCTGCAGGCCGCGCTGCTGGGCATCCAGATCACCAGCACCAGCGTCGACGCCGCGCAGGAAGACCTGCGGGTCCAGCAGGAGCGCTACCGGGTAGGCGCGGGCACCATCCTCGAGGTGCTCACCTCGCAGGCGGCACTGACCCAGGCCCAGGTGGACGTGGTGAATGCCCGTTTCACCTACCTGGAAGCCAAGGCGCGGATCGAAGCGCAGATCGGACGGTCACTGTGAGCAAGGCGATCCAGGACACCGGCGAGCGGATGGCGCAGCTTCCGGCCGACGTGCCGAGGGATGCGGTCATCGTGACCCGCAATCTGCACCGCGAATACGACATGGGCGGCGAGATCGTGCGCGCCCTGCGCGGCGTGGACCTGACCATCCGCCGCAACGAATACGTGGCCATCATGGGCCCCTCCGGCTCGGGCAAGTCGACGCTGATGAACCTGATCGGCTGCCTCGACACCCCGAGCCAGGGCGAGTACTGGCTCAACGGCCACCGGGTCAGCGAGCTGGCCGACGATGCGCTGGCCCGGATCCGGAACAAGGAGATCGGGTTCGTCTTCCAGACCTTCAACCTGCTGCCCCGGGCCACGGCCCTGCAGAACGTCGAGCTGCCGCTGGTGTACGCCGGGCTGGGCCGCAAGGAGCGGAAGGCCATGGCGGAGCAGGCGCTGACCAAGGTGGGCCTGAAGGACCGCATGGGGCACCGGCCCAACGAGCTCTCGGGCGGCCAGCGCCAGCGCGTGGCCATTGCCCGCGCGCTGGTCAACGAGCCCAGCATCCTGCTGGCCGACGAACCCACTGGCAATCTCGATTCCACCACGGGTGAGGAGATCATGGGGCTGTTCGGTGCCCTGTACTCCTCCGGGCAGACCATCGTGCTCGTCACGCACGAGGCGGACATCGCCGCCCACGCCCGCCGCCAGGTCCACATTTTCGACGGCCTGATCGCGAAAGACATCGCGACCGAAGCCGCCAGCTGATTCACGAACCATGCGAGCCATGACACCTCCGCGCCTCCTTACGCTTCTCGCCCTCGCCGCCGCCTGCGCCAAGCCGGTCCAGGCCCCCGTCTACGAGGCCATTCCGGTCGAGCGCCGGGACATCGTCGTCTCGGCCCAGGCCTCGGGCAGCGTGCAGCCCGACACGACCGTGCAGGTCAAGTCGAAGGCCTCGGGCGAGATCCTCCAGATTCTCGTCGAAACCGGCCAGCTGGTGCAGCGCGGCCAGCTCATGGTGCAGATCGACAAGCGCCAGCCCAAGAACGACGTCGACCAGGCGCAGGCCAATCTCGACGTGGCCAAGGCCACGCTGACCCACGCCGAGGCCCAGCTGCAGCGCGCCGTGGAGCTGTACAAGACGCGCTCGATCGCCGAAACCGACTACGAGCAGGCCCAGCTCGATGAGGCCAACGCCAAGGCGGCCGTGATCAGCGCCGGGGTCAATCTCGAGAACGCCAAGATCGCGCTGGAGGACTGCGAAGTCCGGGCGCCGATCACCGGCACCATCATCGAGAAGGACGTGGAACGGGGCCAGGTCATCTCCTCCCCGACGCGGGACGTCGGCGGCGGCACCGTGCTGCTGCAGATGGCCGACCTGAACCTGGTGCAGGTCAAGACCCTGGTGGACGAGACGGACATCGGGAAGATCCAGGCGGGCCAGCTGGCCACGGTTACCGTGAACGCCTATCCCAACCGGCCGTTCACCGGCACCGTGCTCAAGGTGGAGCCGCAGTCCACCACCCAGAACAATGTGACGATGTTCTCGGTGATCGTGCGGATCGCCAACCGGGAAGGGCTGCTGCTGCCCGGCATGAACACCGACGTCGAGGTCCACGTCGGACGGCGGGACAGCGTGCTGGCGGTGCCGAACGCGGCGCTCCGCACCAACAAGGACGTGGCCTCGGCGGCCGGCGTGCTCGGTCTTTCGCCGCAGGCGGTGCAGGCGCAGCTGGCCGCGATGCCGCCGGCCGGCGATACCACGACCAAGGTGACCGTCGGCGCCAAGCCGCCCGATCCGAAGCCCGCAGACGGGAAGGCCGCGGCGAACACGATGACCACTCCTGACGGCCGGACGATCAACCTGCCGCCTGGCGTCACCGAGGACCGGGTGCGGGCCATCTTCGCCAAGTTCCGCAGCGGCGACACCCCGAGCGACGAAGACCGCGCCATCATGGCCAGGATGCGGGCGATGAACGGCGGCGGTAATCGCCAGCGCGGCGCCGGCGCCCAGTCCACGCCGGACAGCCGCCTCGGAGGCAATTACATCGTGTTCGTGCTCCGGAACGGGCAACCGATGCCGGTGAAGGTCCGGACCGGCATCACCGATCTGGACTACAGCGAAGTGATCGCGGGGCTCTCGGAAAAGGACTCGGTGCTGGTCCTTCCCAGCGCGAGCCTGGTGCAGTCGCAGGCCGATCTCAAGGAGCGGGTCAACCGGATGACGGGCGGCGGCATCCCCGGCATGAAGGCCTCGACCTCCACGTCCGCCGCACCAGCGAGGTAAGCATGCTCGTCGGCGAAACCGTTGCGGTTGCCTTCCAGTCCATCCGGGCCAACAAGCTCCGGGCGATGCTGACCACGCTCGGCATCGTGATCGGCGTGGCGGCAGTGATCACGATGGTGGCACTTGGCACCGGGGCCCAGAAGGCGGTCCAGGACACCATCAATGCGCTGGGACCGAATCTGCTCACCGTCTATCCCGGGCAGTCGTTCCTCCGCGGCGTGGCCTCGGCCGTCCGCGTGAGCCTGACCACGGACGACGCCGATGACCTGGTCAGCTCGGCCCGGCTGATTACCGCCGTGGTGCCCGAGATGCAGACCCAGCTGCAGGTCAAGTACGGCAACCAGAACATCAACACCACCATCGACGGCACCACGCCGAATTTCTTCCAGGTGAAGAATTTCAAGCTGGCCTACGGCCGCCTCTTCGGCGCGGGAGACAACGCCAGCCAGGAACGCTACGCCGTCCTCGGCTACGAGATCCCCAATCAGCTCAATGCCAATCCCGCCGCGATGGTGGGCCAGACGATCCTGATCGGCGGCGCGCCATTCGAGATCATCGGGGTGCTGCAGAAGAAGGGCGCCCAGGGCTCATTCTTCAATCCGGACGAGCAGATCCTGATCCCGCTGCAGACCGCGCGGTACCGGGTCATGGGCAACAACCGGCTGCGCTCGATCACCGTGGCGGTGCGGGACAGCGTGCCGATGGAGCAGGGGCTGGTGGATCTCGAGCGGGTCATGCGCAAGGCCCACAAGATCCGCCCCGGCGCCGACAACGATTTCCGGATCCAGAACCAGCAGGACATCCTGGCCACGCAGCAGGCCACGACCCAGATCTTCACCACGCTGCTCGCCAGCATCGCGGCGGTGAGCCTCCTCGTGGGCGGCATCGGCATCATGAACATCATGCTGGTCTCGGTCACCGAGCGCACCCGCGAAATCGGGGTTCGCAAGGCGCTGGGCGCCACCCGGATCAACATCCTGCTGCAGTTCCTGATCGAGGCGCTGGTGCTCTGCCTGGCCGGCGGCTTCGTGGGTATCGTGCTGGGCATCGGCATCACCACCGTCCTGGCGCACGCCGCGGGGTGGAACGCGCTGGTCTCGCCCAAGGCGGTGGCGCTGTCGTTCGGGTTCAGCGCCGCGATCGGTATCTTCTTCGGCATCTGGCCCGCACGCCGCGCTTCGGCGCTGGATCCGATCACCGCGCTGCGCTACGAATAGTCCGGGGATGGGCTCCACCGCCGGAGGAGCGGCGGTGGAGACGGTGCCGGGATTCCCTGCCCGGCTCTGGGGTGAGCCAAGGTACTGCACGGGAATGCCGACCCGGACACCGTGGGGGGGTAAGACATAGCTGCTACACTTCGGCGCGCAGATCGTTGGCGCGCCGCCCGGGCCAACGCTTCCGGCCCTCGCAGTGTAGCACTCCCAACCACCTGATCCCGCCACGGGCGGGATGCTCGGCCCGGAGATTCGATGGACCACGCCCTCGCCCTGCCCTGGCTGCCCGATTCCAGCCCGGCCGAATCCGCTCCTCCCGCAGCGCTACCGGAACCGGCCGGCGATCCGAAGGAAGCGGCGCTGCTGGCACGGGTGCAGCAGGGCCAGCACGAGGCCTTCGACGCCGTGGTCCGCGCTCACATCCGGCCCGCCTACCGCATTGCCTACCGCCTGCTCAAGAGTCACGAGGACGCCGAGGACCTGGTGCAGGAGGCGTTCAGCGTGGCGCTGGCCAACATTGCCCGGTTCGACCTGGCCCGGCCGTTCGCGCCGTGGCTGTACCGGATCGTCGTCACCCGCGGGCTCAACCGCTTCCGCGGCCGCGCGCGCCACGTGCTCGAGGCGCTGCCCCAGGACCTGATCAGCGCCTCACCCGATCCCTTCGACAACGCCGAACGGGATGAAGTCGGCCGCGCGGTGCAGACGGCCCTGGCCGAGCTGCCCGAGCGGCAGCGGCTCATCGTGCAGCTGTTCGAAATCGACGGATTTACCAGCGAAGAGATCGGCGCCATGCTGGACCTCCCGGCCGGCACCGTGCGCTGGCACATGCACCAGGCCCGGCGCACCCTGCGCATCCTGCTTGGCCCCTTCCTCGAGGCCCGCCGGTGAACCGGACGCTCGATCCGCTGGGCGGCGCCGAGCGCGATCTCCGGCTCGGGGCGGCGCTGCGCGCCGGGGGGGCCGAGGTGCCCGACCACGAGGTGGACTTCGATGCCATGACGCGCCGAGTCGCCACCCGGGCCCGGGCACGGGCCGGCGCGGGCGGAGACTGGAGCCTGGCACTCCCTTCGCGCCTGCCCGCCATTGCCGCGAGTCTGCTCATCATGGCATCCGCCGCCGTGGTCGCGGGTGAGCTGGCCTGGTCGGATCACGTGGCGCTGGCGCCGGTGGCCGCCGAGCGGCTCGTGCTGGCCCGGATCGTGAGCACGGTGCGGGACGAGGAAACCTTCGGCCTGCTGTTCAATGCCGCCCGGGCCGATCTGTTCGAGTATTCGAGTGGGCGATGAGCGTCTTCCAGTACCGTCACCCCCGCATCTTCGCCACCCTGCTCCTGGTCATGGTGCTCGGGGCCGGATTCGGTCTCGGCTTCGCCGCGGACCGGGCCCTCTTCCACTACCGGTTTGCCAAGGCCATGGCCACGGGACGGCTGCCGCGTGAGCCGGTCTTCCCCGACCGCCAGCGCATCCTCGACCGGATGGTCCGCGACCTCGAGCTCACTCCGGACCAGGAAGCCAAGGTGGACTCGCTGCTGGCCGAACAGACCGACTCGCTGCATATCCTGATGACCCGGATGCGGAGCGACTTCCGGGATCTTTCCGCCGGCACCCGCGCCCGCATCAACGGGGTGCTCACCAGTTCCCAGCGCGCCAAACTGCCCCGCACCGGCGGCCGCATCCCCGCCGATGAATTTCCCCTGGTGCCCGTCCCGGGCCCGGGCGCACCACCCGCGAGCCCGCCCGAAGGCTCGGCGCAGTAGCGGCGTTGGCCCTCGAAGGGTGCGCTCTCCCGTTTCTCCAACGTCCCAGAGTCATGAATCTCAAACCGTACGCGCTGGTGACGATGCTGCTCGTGTCGGCTCCCATCGGGCTCGCCGCCCAGGGACCGGGCGGTGGCGGATATGGTGGCGGGGGAGGTATGGGCGGCGAGGGGATGGGTGGCCGCCGCGCCGGCGGCTACCAGCGGATCGACGAGCTCGAAGGCGTCACGGTCGACCCGGTGGTCTGGAACGGGCCGCCGGCCGCCGCCGACCTGCCGCCGGCGATGAAGCTCACCCCGGAGCAGGAGACCCGATACACTTCCCTGCACGACCAGCTGATGACGATCACCAGGCGGGTGCGGGATCAGGCCCAGATCAATCGCGACCTGGTGTATGGCGGGGTAAGTCCTGATACCTCGAACCGGGTCACCGGCCAGGGTGATGGCTCACCCTCAGGAAATGTCCCCCCGGGCGGTGGCGGGTACGGCGGCGACCATCACCGCAGCCGCCCCTCCGAGGCCACCATTGACGACATCAAGCAGGAGGCGCTCTACCTCGCGCAGAAGCAGGATGTGTTCGACGCGGCGCTGGAATCGTTTCTATCCAAGGACCAGATGAAGGAGTACAACAAGTGGCGCAAGGCACAGCGCAAGGCCGCCGAGAAGGCCGAGGACAAACGCCACGAAGGCATGAGTGGGCGCCGCGGCTCGCCGCCGCCTTCCTGATTCTGGCCGCGGGCTGTGCCCCGCCACCTTCCAGCCACCGCGGCGAGGGCTTCGCCGGACCCTCCACGATGCCGCCGATCCCGATCGTGCCGGGAAAGGTGCCCCGGATCGAAGGGTTCAGCACCGCGGTCAAGATCGGTTCCACCGTCTACATCTCGGGCCAGGTGGCCCTCGACAGCCTGGGCAATCTGGTCGGCCCGGGGGACAAGGCCGTCCAGGCCGCGCAGGCGCTTGCCAACCTCGCCGCGGTGGTCCATTCGGCGCAGGGAGTGCCCGCCGACGTCGTCCGCCTCACGTTCTATGTGGTCCATTGGGCTCCCGGCGACCTCAAGATTCTGCAGCAGGCCGCCGCGGTGTATTTCCCCGCCGCCTCGGCGCCGGCGGTGACGATCGTGGGCGTGTCCACCCTGCCGCGGGAGGACCTGCTGCTTGCAGTGGATGGGATTGCGGTGCTCCGGGGCCAGCTGCCCGACAAGGAGCGGGACCGGACCTACTAGAGGGGGAGGACAAATTTCCGGGCATGGCTAGATTGTGCCATGCTTTTTCCCATCCTGCTGATGTTGCAGGCCGCGACCCAGGCTCCACCGCCTCATGCCGTGGCTCCGCGACTCGAACTCGCCGACACCGTTGACGGCTTCCTCACTGAACCGGCCTGGCAGCAGGCCGCCCGTCTCACCGACTTCCACCAGTACACCCCGGTCGACGGCCGGCCCGCCGAAGAGCGGACCGAGGTGCTGGTGTGGTACGCCCCGGACGCCATCTATTTCGGCATCCTGGCCTACGACAACGATCCCTCGAGCATCCGGGCCACCCGGGCCGATCGCGACCGCCTCGACGCCGAAGACCGGGTCACCCTCTATCTCGACACCTTCAACGACCGGCGCCGGGCCTACTTCTTCACCGTCAATCCGATCGGGATCCAGGAGGACGGTGTCCGCACCGAGGGCGGCTTCACCGCCGGTTCGCTGGTCGGCGGCACGACGGACAAGAATCCCGATTTTACCTGGGAATCCCGCGGGCGGCTCACCGACAGCGGCTACGTCGTCGAGATCCGGATCCCGTTCAAGAGCATCCGGTATGGCGGCGGCAGCGAGATGGAGTGGGGGCTCAACGTGGACCGGCGGATACAGCGGACGGGGTACGAGGACACCTGGGCCGACACCCGAAGGGCCAATGCCTCGTTCCTCCTGCAATCGGGAACCCTGGGAGGGCTCCATGAGCTGCATCGCGGCATCGTGACCGAGGTGCAGCCGTTCGTGACCGTGCACCGGGACGGCAGCCGCAATGATACCACCGGCGTCTACACCACTTCCTCGGCGGATGCCGAGTTCGGCATCAACGTGCGGCTGGGTCTCACCAGCACCACCACCGTGGATGCCACCTACAACCCCGACTTCAGCCAGATCGAGTCGGACGTGGGACAGGTGACCGTCAACGAGCGGTTTGCCCTGTTCTACCCCGAGAAGCGCCCCTTCTTCCTCGAGGGCATCGACGCCTTCAGCGTTCCCAACCGGCTGGTCTACACCCGGCAGATCCAGGATCCCATCTGGGGAGGCAAGGTCACCAGCAAGACCGGGCCGCTCTCAATCGGTTTCCTGAGTTCGGAGGATGAACTGGCGGGACCGGACGCCTTCTTCAACATCCTGCGGGTGCGGAGCGACATCGGCACCAATTCGACCGCCGGCATCGTGGCCACCGACCGGCGGATCGGCGACAGCGCCAATACCGTCCTCGCGGCGGATACCCGCCTCGTCTTCGGCAAGCTGTACTACTTCGCGGCGCAGGCCGGCGTGTCCTCCACCCAGTCGAACGCCCCGACCGTGACCGCCCCCCTCGGCGAGCTCGAATTCGACCGGACGGGACGCTCGTGGGGCTTCAACTACAAGGTCACGGCCATCGGGGACGGCTTCAATACTGAGGCGGGATTCATCCCGCGCACCGATATCGTGCAGGCCCGGGCCTTCAACCGTGTCTCGTGGTATGGCAGCCGGGGCGCGCTGGTGGAGCGGGTGAATGTGTTTGCGGGGCTGGACGGCCTCTGGCAGTACAGCGCCTTCGCGTTCACCGACCCCCTCGAGGGGGACATCACCGTAAACTCCGATTTCCAGCTCAAGGGCGGCTGGAAGATGGGCCCGCAGATCGTGCGGAACTTCGTCCACTACGTCCCCGGCACCTACGACGATTACACCGTCGACACCGGCGGGGGCACGCAGGTGCCGTACGCGGCGCCCGAGGGGGTCGACAACGCCTACAGCGTCACCTTCAACATTTCGACGCCGGTCTACCAGGTGGTGGACGCCTCGGCGAATATCGCCTTCGGCCGGCAGCCGATCTTCGATGAAGCCTCGACCGGCAATGTTACCACCATCTCACTGGCGTCGAACTTCCGGCCGCTGACCCCGCTCCGGATCCAGGGGCTGCTGGCCTACCAGAGCATTACCCGGGACCGGGACGGCAGCGAGTTTGCCCGGACCATCATTCCACGGCTCAAGGTCGAATACCAGATCACCCGGCCGCTGTTCTTCCGCATCGTGGGGGAGTACCGCGCCGAGCGGAGGGACCAGCTGCTGTCGGCGGACCAGGGGCTGCCGCTGCTGATCGGTGGGGTAGCCCAACCCGCCGTGAACACCAACACCCTCCGGCTCGACGCGCTGATCAGCTACCAGCCCACCCCCGGCACCGTGGCCTTCTTCGGCTACGGCGCCGGCATGAACGACGGCGATGCCTTCGCCTTCCAGAATCTGCAGCGGGAGACCGACGGCTTCTTCGTGAAGTTCGCCTACCAGTTCCGGTGGTAGGGCGTGAGAGGTGAAAGGTGAGAGGTAAGAGGGAACAGCCCCTCTCACCTCTCACCTCTTACCTGTCACCAGCATCTCCTACTCCTCCGTCCCCAGCGCTATCTCGGCCCGTCCCTCCTCGTCGTAGTGCAAGGACACCTGCCAGGGCCGGCAGCATACCGGGCAGTCCTCCACGTAGTGCTGCTCGCCCCCGCCTCCGGGATCAAGGGCGATCACGACCACCTCGCCGCAGTAGGGGCAGTTGACCACCGCCTCCTCGTCCGCCGCGCCTTCCCCGGTCGGGTAATCGTCGTACAGGTACTCGTCGTCGCCCACGATCGAAACTCCGTTCTTACCGGTTACATTCACTCCACCGCATGGTACACCGTCGCACGATTCTTCGCGCGCTCGCGCCCGCGCTCGTCCTGACCGTCCTGCTGGTGGCGGCCCGTCTCTGGTCGGTCCCCACCCTGGCCGACCCGACCGGCGCAGCGCTGCCCGGCGGGCTGAGCCTCCATACACCGCCCCTCTATCTCCTTCTTACCCCACTGTTCTCGATCTGGGACGGTGTGAGCCTGCTGAGCATGGACAGGCTCAAGGGGTTCCTCTGGGGAATGGGGCTACTGTACCTCGCCTGGCGGATCGTCCGGTCACGGGGGCCGGCGCGGTCACTGCTCCAGGTTATCGGGCGCGAGACCCTCGCCCTGGCCCTCTCGCTCCTCGGCTTCGTCCTCTTCGTCGGGGTGGGCATCCTCTGGCACCGCCCGATGCTGGCCCTGAGGGGCGCCGATCCCGGGCTGATGGTGGCGGACCTGCACAGCCACAGCAACGTGAGCCACGACGTGAAGGGCACCCTGATGAAGGGGTTTGACGTCGAGGCCAGCCGCCGCTGGCACGGGCGGGCGGGATTCGACGCCTTCTTCGTGACCGATCACAACACCACCGCCGGCTGGCGCGCGGCGCCGGCCGCCACTGCAGGACTGCCGTTCGCCTGTCCGGGGATCGAGGTCAGTGCCTGGCGGGCGCACATCGTGCTGCTGGGAGACACCACCGGTGTCCGCCAGCAGGAGTACGACGGCTCGCTGAACAAGGTGCTCAACCTGCTCCGCGATAGTCACACCCGGTACGGCGCGCTCGCCATCGCCTCGCTGCCGGAGTACAGCCGCTCCTTCTGGCCCGACCTCGACAGCCTGGTGGCCGCGGGGGTGGCAGGGTTCGAAATCGTGAATGCCTCACCGAAGGCGGCGGATTTCCCGGTCGAACGGCGGGACTCGATCATCCGCCTCGCGCGCGCCCGCGGCCTTCTCCTTGCCGGCGTGAGCGACGCCCACGGGTGGGGCGCCACGAGCCTGGCCTGGATGCTGGTGCCGGTGGCCGGCTGGCGGGAACTGCCCAATCCATGCCCCGCGCTCCTGGACCGGCTGGGCCATCCCGACGACGCGATCCGGATCGTCGAGCGCCACCACCTGACCCCTGAATCCCGCTGGCCCCGTCTGCTCACCCCGCTGGGCGTGGTATGGGAGGAGTGGCGGAGTGAAGGCACGGCCCTCATTTTCGGATGGATTGCGTGGATCTGGTTGATCGTCGGAATCCGGTGGGCCATAAGCCGTAAGCCTTAAGCCATAAGCTTGGGGCAATGGGTCACAACTGAGCGCACGGTGGTCGCCCGCATTCCGCCACCAACGCGGAACCCGGAACGCGGAACCTCCGAGCCGAAGGACTTTCCCTCCAACCCAGGCATTCCCATGCACCGTGCCCGCATCGTCGGCACCGGTATGTGCGTCCCCGCCCGCGTGGTCACCAATGACGAGCTGTCGAAGTCGATGGACACCTCGGACGAATGGATCCGGACCCGCACGGGAATCCGCGAGCGCCACTGGGTGGTCGAGGGGGAGACGGGCGCCGGGCTGGCCCACACCGCGAGCCTCAACGCGCTGGCCATGGCCGGCATGAAGCCGGGCGACCTCGACGCCATCATCTACGCCACCAGCACCCCCGATCATTTCATCCCGGGCGGCGGCATGTTCCTGCAGCGGCTGCTCGAGGTGGCGCCGATTCCCGCGCTCGACATCCGGATGCAGTGCAGCGGGTTCATCTACGCCCTGTCGCTGGGGCAGGCGTGGATCGCCAGCGGCGAATTCCGGCGGATCCTCGTGGTCGGGGCGGAAATCCAGTCGACTGGCATGGATGTCTCGACCCGCGGGCGCAATACGGCCGTGATCTTCGCCGATGGCGCAGGGGCAGTGGTGCTGGCCCGCTCAGACTCGCCGGAGCGCGGGCTGTTGGCCTTCGACCTGCAGAGCGATGGGCGCCACGCCGAACTGCTGTGGGTGGACAAGCCGGGGTCGAAATACCACCCGCGTATTTCCGCCGAACAGGTCGCCGAGAACAGGCACTACCTGGATATGGACGGGAAAGAGGTGTACCGGCACGCGACGAGCTGCATGCCATCGAGCGTGCGGCGGGTGCTGGAAAAGATCGGTCACACGCCGGCGCAGATCGACCTGCTGCTGCCCCACCAGGCCAATCTCCGGATCTCGGAGGCGGTCCAGAAAGACCTTGGGCTGCGGGACGACCAGGTGTATAACAACATCCAGCGCTACGGGAACACCACCGCGGCCACGATCCCGCTGCTGCTGGACGAGTGCGTGCGCGGGGGGCGGGTGAAGGAGGGGCAGCTGCTGGTGATGACCGCGTTTGGATCGGGGTTCGCGTGGGGGAGCGCGGCGGTACGATGGTGAGAGCTCGTATGGTGGGCGGTGAGCGTAACGGGGTGAGCGGTAAGCGGTAAGCGGGAGTGAGAGCGGAGTCGGAGGCGCCGGGCCCGCTCACTGCTCACCGCTCACCCAGCTCCGGGCCCCAAGGCATACCCGAATCTTTCTCTCCTGGTGTTGCGTACTGGAACGCAATTCAGTCCCCCGCACCATTGCCCGGAGTTGAGTCATGATTGGGTTCCTCTACACCGCCGTAATCGTGGCGGCTGCCGTATTTGGATTCACCCTGGCCCGGAACTTCGTCCGGCGCCGGCTGCGCTTCGTCGACGCTGTCTACAGCCCCCTGGCCCCGTGGATCGTGGGGCTGATTGCGATCACCCTGACCACTCCGATTGCCTGGTTCCTGCCGCTCGTGACCAAGGCCACGACGCTGCTGTTCGGCCTCGGCGCGGGGGTGGGCACGGCCAGCGGGGTCAAGGCGCTCAAGCGGGGCGAGCCGTGATTATCTTGGGCGCATGCCAACCCTGACCTGCACCCGCTGCGGCAAGACCGGAGACCAGCTCCCTTTCCGCCCCTTCCAGAACGACATCGGACTCCGGGCCTTCGAACAGATCTGCCAGAGCTGCTGGGCCGAATGGCTCAAGACCCAGCAACAGCTGATCAATCACTACGCGCTGAACGTGAGGGAAGCGAAGTCGAAGGAGTTCCTCTTCGCCCAGATGGAAGATTTCCTCTTCAAGCCGAAGCCTGTCTCATCCTGAACTGCGGAGATCGAAGAAAGGAGATAGGAGATAGGAACTGCCCCTTTTCCTATCTTCTATCTCCTATCTACTATCTCCGCTGTCTTACCAGGAAACGCCCGCTCTCAGGATGAGATCTATCGCGGGGCCAGATGGCTGCGGATCCTCCGTCAGCGCGATGTGCCACTCCCGCCCGCTCTTCGTCCGCAGCATCCAGCCGAAATCCAGGTCCATTTCCGCGTTGTTGAGCCCGCGAACCAGCGACCCCGAGTAGTTGGGGGACGCCACCATGAAATTGGCGAACAGGCTGTTCTTCTCGCCGAGGTGAAACCGCAGGCCGGAGGTGGCGATGACGAACACCTCCTCCTGCCACGCCGAGAGATCGCCGTGCTTCGGGGTGTAGCCGAGGCCGGCGCTCCCCTCGTAGGTGAACTTGCGGCTGAGCGGCGCCCGCACGGTGGTCGTCGCGTTCACCGACACCGTCCCGCGGCAGTACCCCGCCCCAGCGGTGCAGGTGGGCAACGTCAGTGACACCTCTCCCTGCCAGATGGGCTTGAACCGGTGCCCGGCGGTGAGCCTCAAGTCGCCGAGGTAGATGGGAGACTTGTCATACACCACCAGCTGCCCGTTCGGCCCCACCAGCCGATAGCCGAACTCGTTGGTCCCGCGAGCCTCCCGCTCGGGAAACTTGATCCCCCAGAGCGAGTGATAGGCATCGATGATCTTGTCCATGAATCCGTCATACGACCCGCCCATGAACGCCTCGGCGGCCACATAGTTGGTCGCCCCCAGGTCCTTCCGCACGGCCACATTGAGCCGCAGCAGCTCGGCGTCGAGCAGATAGCTGGTGTCCGACGTCGTGGTGTTGACTGCCAGCTCGATGGCGCTGCCGTAGTTGAGGCCGATGTCCACGGCCAACCCCTGTTTGGCGGGCCGAAGCGGCTGGAAGTAGAGGCCACTCCGACTCTCGACCACCGGATTGAGCTGGTGGAACGTCGGAAGACCCTGGGCTGCGACTCCGGCTGGCAGGAGAGAGGCCGCAAGGAGGAAGGCCGCAGGTCGGAACGAGAAAAGCCTGCTCGGCATCACGATTCCTCGAGGGAGCGCCACAGATACCAGGCGGCGTGACTGCGGAAGGGACGAAAGCGTTCGCCCAGCTTGAGCAGCGCCGGACGGGTGCGGGCGCCGTAGAGATTGGCCGCCGCGCGCTGCACCCCGCCGTCACCGATCGGCCAGACATCCTGCCGCCCCAGCGAGAACATCAGGAACATGTCGACGGTCCAGGTGCCGATCCCCTTGACCCGGATCAACCGCTCCACGACCGCCTCGTCAGACAGGCGGCTCAAGCCACGAAGCCCGCCGGCCTCCGTGAAGCGCGCCAGATCACGCACGGCCTGCGCCTTGGCCCGAGAGAGCCCGACGGACTG
>DATEHG010000173.1:0-14249 GCA_035279705.1 Gemmatimonadales bacterium | reverse complement strand
CCCCAGACGCCGCTGGCGGCGACACCCGCCGCGCGGGTGATTCGAGGCGAGATTCCCTATCTCCTCACGGAAACCCCGTCGCCGACCGGCCCGGTGTCCGCGCTGGTGGTGCCGCTGCGCTGCGGCGGCCAGGTGTTCGGCGCGCTTGCCATGACTTCCAATACCGTCGAGTCACTCACCCGGACGGACATGGCGGTGGCACAGCAGCTGGCCGACCTGATCGCGCCGCATTTCGAGATCCTGCGGCGGTCGGCGGTCAATCCGGCCCCGTTCATTCCGGGGTGGAAACGGACGCCGAAGCTGTAGCGAACAGAGCAGGGGACCCCTTAAGTTTCAGGTACTCCGCGCGATAACCAGTAATGCCCGGTATGGCCCCGGCCGGGGGCAGCACTTCCGGCCAGGGTCCCGCACCAGTGCGGCGCGGTTTCTCAAGCAGGAGTCCTGGATGAGTCCATCCCGCGGCGAGGCGGGCAGCACTCGCGGCTACATCGTCCCGATCGGCGGCGCCGAAGAAAAAATCGGCGATTCCGCCATTCTCCGCCGTTTCGTGAAGCTCTGCGGCGGGAAGTCGGCGCGCATTGCCATCATTCCCACGGCCAGCATGGCCGCCGATACCGGCACCCGCTACGAGAAGATTTTTTCGGAGCTGGGGGCCCGGAAGGCGGAGGCGCTGTCGTTCGAGACACGGCAGGAATGCGAAGACGAGGAATTGCTGGACAAGCTCTCGGAAGCCACCGGCGTCTTTCTCACCGGGGGCAACCAGCTCCGGCTTTCGACGCACCTCGGAGGCACTACGGCTGCGAAGAAGCTCCGGACGCTCAATGCGGCCGGTGTGCACATCGCCGGCACCTCCGCCGGCGCAGCGTTTCTCTCCGAGCACATGATTGCTCACGGGGATGAAGGCAGCTCCCCCAAGGCCGGCAGCGTGACGCTGGCGCCGGGGCTGGGTCTCACCAACCGGATCATCATCGACCAGCATTTCCGCCAGCGCGACCGGCTGGGCCGGCTGCTCACGGCCCTGGCATACAATCCCTTTGCCATCGGTCTCGGCCTGGATGAGGACACTGCCGCCTTCGTCACTCCCGACAACGTGGTCGAAGTCGCCGGGAGTGGCGCGGTCACCGTCATCGATGGTTCCACCCTGGAATTCAGCTCGATGGATCTGGCCCACCATCACGACCCGGTGTGCATGCTGGGCGTGAAGCTGCACATCCTGGTCCAGGGCGCGACGTTCAACCTGGCGACTCGCGAGGCGAATGCGGGGCAGGTGGCGATGGGGAAGGGATGAGAGCAGCCATAAGCTCTCAGCCGTAAGCCCTAAGCTTACGGCCCAGCAGTGCGGGCTCGGCTCTAGCCGAGTGACCCGATCAGCGGTACTCTCAGGTAAGAAATTCCCATACTCGATTGACCTCGTGATTCCGGACCTCCTCGGAGACTGGAACTGAGGCTTTTCGCTTATGGCTTAAGGCTGATGGCTTAAGGCCTCTTCCCGCGACGAACCTTTCCCATGCGAATTATTGACCGCTCCGTTTACGTCGGTCCCAGCCTCTACGCCCACTTTCCCGTCATCCGGCTGGACGTGGACTTGGGCGTCCTGGAGGAATGGCCCACCGCGCGTCTCGGCGAGTCATTCCTGAGCGGGTTGCTCAAGGCGCTGCCCGGCCTGGCGGAGCACGGCTGTTCGTACGGGGAGCCCGGAGGGTTCCTGCGGCGGTGCCGGGAAGACGAAGGAACATGGCTCGGCCACGTGCTCGAGCACTGCGCGATCGAGCTGCAGAACGCTGCCGGTGAGCAGGTGACCTTCGGCAAGACCCGCTCAGCGGACGCGCCGGGGCAGTACCACGTCGTCTACGAATACGAGCAGGCCGAGGTGGGACTCGAGGCGGGCGGGCTGGCGCTCACCCTGCTGCATTCGCTGCTGCCGCCGACTTTGCGGCCCGCCGACGCGGTGCCCGACGATTTCAACTTCACCACCGAACTGGAAGCCTTCATCCGCTATGCCCAGCGCCGCGACCTCGGCCCCAGCACCGCCTCGCTGGTGCATGCCGCGGAGGCGCGCGGAATCCCGTGGATCCGGATGAACGACCAGAGCCTGATCCAGTTCGGGCACGGGCGGCACCAGCAGCGGATCCAGGCCACGATCACCAGCCGGACGTCCCACATCGCGGTGGAGCTGGCGAGCGACAAGGAAGAGACCAACAAGATCCTCGCCAATCTGGGGCTGCCGGTGCCGCGGCAGCGGCTGATCTCCCGCGAGGAGGACGCGGTGCGCGCCGCGGCGGAGATCGGGTATCCGGTGGTGGTGAAGCCGTACAACGCCAACCATGGCCGTGGGGTGGCGATTCATCTCACCGACGAGGCAATGGTCCGGGCGGCGTTTCCCCAGGCCCAGCAGCACAGCCGCAGCGTGATCGTCGAGAGCTTCATCATGGGCGACGATCACCGGATGCTGGTCGTCCATGGCGCCCTCGTGGCTGTCTCGAAGCGGGTGCCCGGCCACGTCGTCGGCGATGGCAAACACAGCATCGAGCAGCTGGTAGCCACGGTCAACACCGATCCACGCCGTGGTGTGGGCCACGAAAAGGTGCTCACCCGCCTCGAATTCGACGCTCAGGCGGACCGCCTGCTCGAAAAGAAGGGGTATTCCCGCACCACGGTGCCCGCGGCCGGCGAAGTCGTCTATCTCCGCTCGACCGGGAACCTCAGCACCGGCGGGACTTCGATCGATGTGACGGATGTGGTGCACCCCGACAACGTCGAGATGGCCATCCGCACCGTGCGGGCGATCGGGCTCGACGTGGGCGGGGTGGATTTCCTCACGCCGGACATCACCGTCTCCTACAAGGAGAACGGCGGCGCCATCTGCGAAGTGAACGCGGCGCCCGGATTCCGCATGCATACCGCGCCCAGTGAAGGCCGGCCCAGGGATGTGGCGGGCCCCGTGATCGACATGCTGTTCCCGCCGGGGACACCCAGCCGGATCCCGATCGCGGCCGTCACGGGGACCAACGGGAAGACCACGACCTCCCGGATGCTGGCGCACATCCACAAGCTCGCCGGACGGCATGTGGGCCTGACCACCACCGACGGGGTGTACATCGACGGCCAATGCACCGTGAAGGGAGACATGACGGGGCCGGTGGCCACCCGCATGGTGCTGAGTGATCCATTCGTGGATGTGGCGGTGCTGGAGGTGGCGCGCGGCGGGCTGCTCCGGGCGGGCATGGGTGTCCGCCAGGTGGACGTGGGGGCGGTCCTCAACGTCCAGTCCGACCACCTGGGGCTCAAGGGCGTCGATACGCTGGAGCAACTGGCCCAGGTCAAGCGGATCGTGGTCGAAGTGGCCTCGGACACGGTGGTGCTCAACGCCGACGACCCGCTCTGCCTCAAGATGGCCGACTACACGGAGGCCAAGCACCTCTGCTACGTGACGATGAACTCGAGCCACACCCTAGTGCGCGAGCACATCCGGGCCGGCGGCCGGGCGGTGGTGCTCGAGGCGGGGATCAACGGGCAGATGATCACGATCTTCGACCATGGGGCCCACATTCCGCTGGTCTGGACGCATCTCGTGCCGGCGACGCTCGAGGGGCGGGCGCAGCACAACGTCCAGAACGCGATGTTCGCGGCGGGGCTGGCCTTCAGCATGGGCGTGCGGCTCGAGGACATCCGCCACGGGCTCCGGACCTTCGATACCACCTTCTTCCAGGCGCCGGGGCGGATGAATGTCTTCGACGAGCACCCGTTCAAGGTGATCGTCGACTACGGCCACAACGGCAGCGCCATCGAGGTGATGTGCCAGCTGGTCGAGCGGCTGGAGCCCAAGGGCCGGAGGCTGCTGGTCATCGCGGCGCCCGGCGACCGGCGGGATGAGGACATCACCGAGATCGGCCGGATCTGCGCGGGCCGCTTCGATCATTACATCTGCCGCCGGGACGACAAGCGGCGGGGGCGCGGCAGCGACGAGGTGCCGCTCATGCTGCGGGACGCGCTGCTGGCCGGCGGCGTGCGCGCCGAGCAGATCAGCGTGATTCCCGAGGAGCCGAAGGCGGTCGAGCAGGTCCTCGCGATGGCCAGGCCGGGTGATCTCCTGCTCATCTTCGCCGACCAGGTGACGCGGACCTGGAAGCAGGTGGTGGGCTTCAAGTCGGAGCAGCCGGCGCATCCGGAACGCCCCTCGCGGCCGGTCGTCATCGAGACCGCGATTCCGGAGCCGGCGTACCGCGAGAGTGACGCGCTGGTGCGGGACGAGCGTGGCGTGCGGCTGGCAAGGGAGACGGATGACTAGGAGTCGAGGGTCGAGGGTCGAGGGTCGAGGGTCGAGGGTCGAGGGTCGAGGGTCGAGGGTCGAGGGTCGAGGGTCGAGGGTCGATAAAGACTATTTCTGACGTGCGCGCAGTGACGAAATCAAGCCGCCGATCATGCTGCTGATTTTCTGGGCTGATTCATCAAGTGGTACCCACGACGCGGGATCGAGATACCCAAGGTCACGTGCCAAGAGAAGCTGACACTCCACTTCGTTAATCGACCCACGGGCGATCCGCAGGAACCGGATCAGCTCGCCATCGCCTCCTCTGCCACAGCCCTCAGCGATATTCGACGGGACGGAGACAGCTGCTCGTCGCAGTTGAGAGACAAGACCATAGCGCTCTGATGCGGGGAATGTGCTTGTCGCCCGATGGATGGACAATGTCAGTCGATAGGCGCATTCCCATGCTTCGAGCCGCTTGAAGTTTCCCATGAAGCGGAATCTGCGGCAGCCGGGCAATGTCTGTGGCATCAATTCAACGCGATTCAATCCGAAAAAATGCGGCACTAGACCCTGGACCCTAGACCCTCGACTCTTGTCTCTCGACTCAATCCGTCTCATCGACTCCCGCCGTCTTCCCGGCCCCAACCTGCTCTGGGACCGGCCGGGCGCGGTGATCGATCTCCTCGTTCCCGACGAATTGGCCGACGAGTTCATTGCCCGGTGGCAGCGCGAGGCAGGCTCGCTGCTAGGGGCCGTCGGCTGGCCGGATGAAGCCACCGCCACGCGCCGTTTCCCCGGCGGCGCGAGTCTCGCGCTCAGCGCCCCCATCGATTGCCTCTTCACAGCCACCGAAGTCAACGAATTGGCCTTTCAGGCTGCCCGCGCCGCCATGCTCGGCACCGAGGCGCCCGATCTGCTCGCGGCGGTTCGCCTGCTCCGTGCCGAGATCGAGGCCGAGCACAAGCCGCGCCTGGTGGCACTGGCCAGCGCGGCGCGCGAGCATGGGGTCACTTTCCTGATGGACCCCCACCTGATCTCCGCGGGCAGCGGTACCGGGTCAATCACCTGGAAGCTCGAAGAGCTGCCGCTCCCTGAGGCCGTCGACTGGTCGCAGGTGCACGACGTCCCCGCGATCCTGGTGACCGGTTCCAACGGCAAGACGACGACGACCCGGCTGCTCACCGCGGTGCTGACCAGCGCCGGGCGCGTGGCGGGGATGTGTTGCACCGACAACGTGATCGTCGGCGGCGAAGTGATCGCGAGGGGAGACTGGGCCGGACCCGGCGGCGCGCGCATGGTGCTCCGGGATCGCCGGGTCGAAGTCGCGGTGCTGGAGACGGCGCGCGGCGGGATCCTGCGCCGGGGACTGGCGGTGCGCCGAGCCGCCGCCGCCATCGTGACCAACCTGGCCGAGGACCATTTCGGCGAGTACGGCATCACCGATCTCGCGGCCCTGGCTGACGCCAAGCTGGTCGTTGCCAGAGCGATCGGGCCCGAGGGGATTCTGGTGCTCAACGCCGACGACGCCGAGCTCGTGAAGGCATCGGGCACCCTCACCGTCCCGATCTGCTGGTTTTCCATGGAACGGGACCAACCCGCGCTGGCCCGGCACCGTGCCGCGGGAGGCGCGGCGGTGTGGCTCGATGGCGATGCCATACGCGCCTCGGGCCGAGATCGTCAGGAGCGGATCATTACCCGGCTCGCCGACGTACCAATCACCATGGGCGGCAGCGCGCGACACAACGTTTCCAATGTCCTCGGTGTCGTGGCGCTGGCCCTCGGCCTTGGCATCGAGGCGCGGGCGATTGCCAGCGGGCTGGCCCGGTTCAAGGGTTCGCCGGCCGAGAATCCGGGGCGGCTCAACGTCTTTCAATTGAATGGCGTGATCGCGGTAGCGGACTTTGCCCACAACCCGCACGGGATGGATGCGCTGGTGCGCCTGGCGCAGGCCCTTCCCGCGACTCGCCGCCTCCTTGTGCTGGGCCAGGCCGGCGACCGCGAGAACGCGGCGATCGACGACTTCACCCGGAGCGCCTGGGCGTTCCATCCCGATCGCATCATCCTCAAGGAAATGGAGTACTACCGGCGGGGGCGCCCGGTCGGGGAGGTCACCGGATTGATGCGACAGGAGTTCATCCGTCTGGGAGCGGCGGCCGAGACGATCAGCGGCGCGGTCTCGGAGTTCGAGGCGCTGCTGGAGGCACTGCGCTGGGCACGACAGGGAGATCTCCTGCTGCTGCCCCTCCACGCCGAGCGAGAGCGGGGGCTGGCGCTGCTGGAGCGGCTGCAGCACGACGGTTGGCGGCCTGGAGACGAGGTCCGGGAGTAGCCGTGCCTACCGGAGACGCCCCCCGCTACCGCGGCGCCATCAAACTCTGGGTGGCAGCAGGGCTCGCTCTGTTCCCGGCCATGCGGATTCTCCGCGCGGGCGATCCGCCGACTGCCCCGACCTACCAGGTGCTGGCGGACAATCCGCGCGGTGCGGCGGCCTTTGCCGTGATCGGAGATTTGCAGCAGACGATGAAGGCGGAGCGGCTGCTGTTCCGCGAGAGCAACCCGCTCGAACGCCAGGCGCTGGTACGCTCTCTCGAGGCGGCGCCGCCGGCTTTTCTGGTCATCGTGGGCGACCTGACCAACGACGGCGGGTCCGACGCGCAGTGGGGCTACTTTGACAGCCTCACGGCCGGCCTTCGCCACGCCGGCCTGCCGTTCGTGCCCGTCCTCGGCAACCACGATTACTGGTTTCACCGCCAGCGGGCGATGCCGAAACTCGCGGCCCGCTTCGACCAGCTGGGGAAGAGCAGCTGGTACGCGCGGGTCTATGGCCGCCTGGGGCTGGTCGTGCTGGATGCCAACTCGGGAGAACTGACCCGTGCGGAGTGGGCGGCGCAACGGACCTGGTTCGATTCCACCCTGCAGCGATTCGAGCACGATTCAGCCATCGCCGGGGTGCTCGTCTTTTCGCATCAGCCCCCGTTCACCAACGGCACTGCCACCAGCGACGACCGGCTGCTGAATCGGGATTTCGTGCCACGGATCGAGCAGTCGGGCAAGGTGATGGCGATGATCAGCGGGCACACCCATTCCTACGAGCACTTTTCCGAGCACGGGAAGCAGTTCATCGTGACCGGGGGCGGCGGCGGGCCGAGGGTGGGACTGCTGAGCGGGAGCCGGCGGCGGCACCAGGATCTGGTGACGATGCCGGCGCCGAGACCCTTCAATTATCTGTGGATTACGCCGGAGCCCTGGGGGGTGATGGTCGAGGTGCGGGGGCTGGACAAGGGGGAAACGGCCATCCGCTCCCTCGACCACTTCGAAATCAGGTGGTGAGGAGCAGGCCTACCAGTTGTGGAACCGCCAGGCCAGTGCCAGCGACAGGACCAGCTGGTTGTCGTCGTAGGTGGTGGTGCGCAGGTACTTGAGCTCGCTGCCCACACCGAAGCTCTTGCCCAGGGGCACCAGGTAGAGCACCGAGGCCATGAACGAGGAGCCGAAGGTGCTGGAGCTGGTCGTATTGCCCAGCGATTCGACGTGGGAGCGGGAAAAGGTGGGACCGACGCCCACGTTCAACGACACCCGCTTCCAGGGGGACATCGAGAAGACGAAGTGGATAGGCAGGGCATCCAGCGTCGAGTGCAGCTGGCTGCTGTCCGGCAGGGTCTGGTTGACCTGGTAAATCTGGGTCAGGCCGACATCGACGCCGAAGCTGAGCAGGTGTTCCGGGTGCCACATGAACCGCAGGGATCCGCCCACCCCGTCCTGGCTGAGCCCGGGCACCGGGTTGGGAAAATTGGAGATGTTACGGCTGTAACCGAAGAACCCGAGCAGCGTCATCGAGTTGGGAACGGACGGCGCCTGGGCCCGGAGCGAGACGGGCACGAGGAGCAGGGCGAGGCCGGCCAGAGTCGATCGCTTCATCTCAGTGTTTGTACCAGTACCAGGCGACCAGGGTGTTGTAGTCGGAGTCGAGGCCGTCCAGCCCCACGTCGAAGATGTACTGATCGATCAGGCTGGGCACGTTGACCGTCCAGGTCACGACCTTCCGGCCCTCGGTATGGAGCTGCGCCACTTCCTCCTTGGTGAAGCCGGAGGTGAACCGGGGGGACCAGACCTCCGAATTGGCCTGGTGGAGCTGGTCGAGGGTGAGCTCGCACATCGAGGGAAGATTCGGATAGCCGGGCTGTGAGGCGAAGCTGGCGAAGACGTCGTCCGTGGTGAGCGCCGGCAGGATCAGCACGTTGCGGCCCAGGTTCGTTGCCTTGGTCCGCGCCGCATCGAGCACGGCGAGGATCGCCGGCATGGCGTCGACGGTGGTCGTCTTCAAGTCGACGTAGACGAACTCGATGTTCGTCTGGACGATCAGTGTATCGAGAAAGGCCGCGAGCGAGGGAATCTTCTCGCCATGCAGGAGGCGCACCGACGCCTCGATCTGGTCGAAGTTGTAGTCCTCGACCGGTCCCACCAGCGGCCCTTTCTGCGTCAACCGCCAGTTGAGCCCGGTGTCGTGGTACAGGATCGGGATGCCGTCCTTGGTGGGCCGGACATCGATTTCCACGCCGTTGGCTCCGTACCGCTCGATCTCCTTCAGCATCTCGACGGTATTCTCCGAGTGCGGCAGGATCAGCGGGGCGCCGCCCGACAGGTGATGGCTGATATTCCAGAACGCGCCGGGCACCAATTGCGAAGGGTTGATGGGGCGAAGAAAGGTCAGGGTGAGCGCCTCGGTCGGCTCGTCGCTGCCGTTGCCGAATGTGCCCGTAAGCGGCGTGGTGGCGCCGCCGGCCGGGCCGGAAAACTGAACCAGCCCCGTATTGGTGCTGTTCTGCGAGCGCCAGTACCCTTCGACGTAGATGTTGGTGCCGGTGTTGCCCGCCTGGGTGATCATGAACTTGACGTCTTTGCCGGTGAAGACGGTGAGGTAGTTCCCGCTCCACTTGAGCACCACCGTGTCCCCGAACATCTCCTTGCCCTGGCTCACGACATACAACCCATCCATCCCGGCCTTCTCGGGATCGGACAGCGGGGTGGTACCGCCGAGGTGGCCGCCATCGGGCCACACCGGCTCCTCGAAGGACAGCGGTTCATTGCGGCAGGCCGCGAGGCCCACCAGCAGGGCCAGGGCGGCGGTCATGGTCGCGCGCGTCATAGACTGAACCGGATCATCGCTTCCGGCATCCAGAAGTAGCGGTCGTAGGTGGGGAACAGCATCCACTGCGGGTAGTAGAACTTGAGCCGGTTCATCTGGAAGGAAAGCCCGACCGTGGTCTTCTTCCAGAACAGCTGCTCCAGGGTGATCCGCCAGCTCCACCCGTCGAAGAAGTTCTGGGAGCCATCGATCCCCGCTTCGCCATTCTCGACGTGCAGCGAGTTCACTATGTGAGCCTTGACCTGGCCGGTCAGCGCCAGCTTGCCGAAGTTGTAACCCAGACTGGCCTGCGGATAGGTAAACCAGCCGTGGGCGTTGTCCTTGAATCCGAACTGGTGCAGCTGGCCGAAGAAATAGCCGAACCCGATGCCGATGTCGGCGTGAAGATTCGGGTTGAGCCGGAAGGTGTAGGCTCCGCCCGCCTCGATGTGATTGGTCAGGACCTCGGTCGACACCTCGCCGTTCAGCACGAAGTGACTGGGCAATCCCACCTTGACGTTGAAACCGATCAGCGGCCAGTGGATGCTGGCCGCTTCCTGGACGATTTCGGCCGGCATGCCGATGAAGCTGACGCCCAGCGCGAAGCGGCTCTCGCCGGACTGGAGGAATGCCGGGTAGCGGATCGTCTCGGGGACGGGGAAGGCGGCCGCGCTGTCCTGGCCCATCAGGGCGGGCGCATGAAGCGCGAGGCCGAGCACGAACACTGCGAAGGGCTGCTTCACCGGACTCCGGTGGAAGAGGGGGCCCACCCGGTCAGTATACCTGCCGTCCGCTGAATGCGCCACACGCAACCTGCAAGATCCTCCTCACCGCTTCGGGGTCCGGTTCACGTGTCCGGCAACGAGGCGCCAGCGGCCGCCGAGCTTGACCACAGTATCGGTGAACATCACGTCCACATCGACCGACTCCCCACTTCGTGTGTGACCTTTGACGATGGTGCGGCCGCGCACGATGGCGGTGGCGCCGAACAGGGTCACCTGCATGTCGACATTGCGGAATTCGGAGTACTCGACATCCCGGTTGCGGGCCGCGGCCAGGTCCGCGGCCTTGGCCACGAGCTGGCCCCGGCTGTCGGTGAGGATGTAGCCATCCGCCACCAGCGAATCGATGGCCCGGGCGTCATTGCGCTGGTAGGCGGCGCAGGCGGCCACTTCGAATGCCAGCACCTCTTCGACCGGATCCGCCGGGCGAGGTGGCGTCGTTGGTACTGACGAAAGCAGGGTGACGAAGAGCAAGGCGCGAATCATCGGACGACTCCTGGTTCCTGTGGGCGGTCGGAAAGCAGTCAGGGTGACGGCCGTCACTCGCCAGGCACCACGTTGTAGGACGGACGGGAAGCCCACCGTAGGACTACGGAGCAAATTCTTTCCTAATGTCGGAACTGGGTAATTCATCACGATTTCCTCCACGCCGGCGGTGTATTACTACCGGAGCGAATCGTCCCCTTAGGCCTGGCGGAATCGTCCGCCGGTACACATGCGACACGGAGAAAACCATCATGCAGCTCCTCACCCAATCCCCCCGCCGCGCGCTGGCCGCGGCTGTGGTCAGCCTGGTTCTCGCCGGCGCCGCCTGCAGCAACTCGACCGACAATTCGGCGATGGTTCCGGGCCATGACGTGCTGATCGTCTCGGGCGCCCAGAGCATGGGCAACCACGCCTTCTCGCCGAATCCTCACACGGTGACGCTGGCATCCGGCGGCAAGGTCGTGTGGGCCAACGGCGACTACACCGGCGGCACCTACGGCGGCAGCGGCGTCACCCATCACCTGGTGTCCGACAACCCCGAATTTGACCTCGGCGATATCGTACCCCTGGCCGCAGCACAGCACGTATTCACCACCGCGGGAACCTACAACTACCACTGCACCATCCACCCCACGATGACCGGGACCATCACCGTCACCCCGTAGGCCGAAGCGGCCGGCGCCTCCGCGCCGGCCGCCCCTCCCTCAATTCAAGTCTTGAACCCCGGGCTCCCGGCGCCTAAGCTCCGGGATGCGCGATCATCCCGAACTCCTCGAGCTGTTTGCCAACAACCGGGCCTGGGCCGCCGAAATGTTGCGGCGGAACCCGGAATTCTTCCGTCACCTCGCGGAGCAGCAAAGCCCCCGCTACCTCTGGATCGGCTGCTCCGACAGCCGGGTCCCGGCCAACGAGATCATCGGCCTCGAGCCGGGGCAGGTGTTCGTGCAGCGCAACGTGGCCAACCTGGTCAACCACACCGACCTCAACTGCCTTTCGGTGCTGCAGTACGCGGTGGACGTGCTCAAGGTCGAGCACGTCATCGTCTGCGGGCACTACGGCTGCGGCGGCGTTTCCGCCGCCTGGCGTGCCAGGCCGCTCGGCCTGATCGACAACTGGCTCCGGCACGTGCAGGACGTGGCCAGCCGGCACATCGACAGGCTCAAGGGCCTGCCCGAGCACGCGCTGCTCGACCGGCTCTGCGAACTCAACGTCCTGGAGCAGGCGGGCAATGTCTGCCGCACCAGCGTCGTCCAGGAGGCGTGGGCCCGGGGCCAGGAGCTGGTCGTCCACTCCTGGGTCTATGGCCTCAAGGACGGCCTGCTCCGGGACCTCGGCTTCACGGTGCGGAACCAGGGCCAGATCGAAGCGGCCCACGACACGGCGCTGGCCGCCGTTTCCGCTTCCCGGTAACCGCCCGGTTGCCCCCGGGGCGATCGCGCGGTATTTCCCAGCAACCCCATCCCCACTGCCGGAGGCCCGTGCCGGCTGCCGACAACTGGTTTGCCTGGGCCCTCCTCTCGGCGGTGTTCGCGGCGCTGACCGCGATCTTCGCCAAGGTCGGCCTCGACGGCGTCGATCCCGACTACGCCACGCTGATCCGGACACTCGTCATCGGGTCGACGCTGGCGCTCATCGTCGCCGTGCTGGGGAAGTGGCGGAACCCGGCCACGCTCCCTCCGAAGGCCGGGGTGTTCCTGGTGCTCTCAGGCCTGGCCACCGGCGCCTCATGGCTGTGCTACTTCCGGGCGCTCAAGGTGGGGGATGCCGCGCGGGTGGCGCCGGTGGACAAGCTGAGCGTCGTGCTGGTTGCCGTGTTCGCGACCGCCTTTCTGGGCGAGCGGCCTTCGCTCCGGGAGTGGTTCGCCATCGGGCTGGTGGGGAGCGGAGTGCTGCTGCTGAGTCTCAGGAGGTAGCTCCAAGTACCAGAGTACTTGAGTACTGGAGTACTTGAGTACTGGAGTGGTGAGATACTGGGAAACCGATACCGCGTACCGAACCAGGTTCGCTCGACCCTCGACCCTCGACCCTCGACCCTCGACTCTAGACCCTAGACCCCAAACCCTCGAGTCCCCATGAGCGCCTCTCGCATCAACCCTGTGGCAGTCGTGGTGGCAGCCGTCGTGGTGTTCGTGATCGGGTTTCTCTGGTATTCGCCGCTCCTGTTCAGCGCGGGCTGGATCCAGGGGCATGGCTACACGCAGGCGCAGCTGGATGCGATGAAGGGTCAACTCGGCCGGATTTACGGTATCATCTTTCTCTCCGTCGTGGTAATGGGGGCCGTGCTGTCCTGGCTGATGGGGCAGATTGGCGCCAACAGTGCCGGCGCCGGCGCCAAGCTCGGCGCCGTGATCTGGCTCGGCTTCGCGGCCACGTTAGGGCTGATGGCGCATCTCTACACCGAGGCGCCGATGTCCCTGTACTACATCGATACCGGCTACCAGCTGGTGTACATGGCGGCGATGGGGGCCATCCTCGGGTGGTTCCGCTCGCGAGCCAAGTGAGTCTGGCGGAGCGCGCAGATGTGGGTTCTCTTCGGAAATCGCACGAAGGTTCGGGTCGTACCTGGAGGCCAAGCCCGGGTGCAGATCTGTCCGCAGTGCAGGGAGATGCGTCAGTTCGTCGAGTGCGATGTGGCCGACCAGGTCTCCGTCTTCTTCGTTCCCGTTTTGAGCGGCTCCGTTCGTCGCATGGTCTGCACGACCTGTGGCGAGGACCTCGAGCTTTCGGAGAGTCGGCCAGCTGCGCCGCCAGCTGAGGGCACTACGGAACCGGCTCAGCCAAGGCGCGCCAGCGACGCCGATCTGGAGAAGCAGCTTGCGGATCTCAAGCAGAGGATGCGGAGCTAGGCCAGGCGGTCGTTGCCAGGCGCCGGCCCTGCGGTGGCTGGGGTTGCTCGTCGCCGCCGCGCTGATGCCAGCCGCGGCGTTCTCCCAGCAGGCGGGTACCCGTTCAGGGGTACCCCCGAACGGCTTCGTGCCCGATTCCGCCACCGCGGTGCGAATCGCGGTCGCAGTCTGGACTCCGATCTATGGCGAAAAGGACGTCAGGAGCGCTCAGCCATACATCGCAATCCTTGAGGGCGGTGTCTGGACTGTTCAGGGCACGTTGGGACCTTGCGAAACCAGCGGCTCCAGAGACTGTGTGGTCACGGGTGGGGTAGCGCTGGCCAGGATTGCCCGCGAGGACGGCCGCATCCTGCTGGTGACCCACGGTCAATAGATGATGGCGCTGGCGCGGATTGCCGGGCACCTCCGGAAAATCGGTGAGATCGAAAGCCACGACAGTGTGAGCGCCCTCCACTCGGAGGCCGTTTGATGCAACAGATCCGACTTTGCACTCTGATCGCCGGCTGTGCCGTACTCACACTCACCGCCGGCTGCACTGACCTGGGCGGCGGCCGCGTCTGCACCGCATCGTTTGCGATCGCGACGGCGACGGTGGTCGATTCGAACGGCGCCCTGGTGCCGGATGCCACCGTGACCACGACGCTGCTCCGCACCGGTGAAACAATCACCCCGACTACCGTGATGGACTTCATCACCGGGGTCTATCCGATTCTGGATGACGGGGCGATTCCGAAGCTCCATGCCGGCGGGGATTCGGT
>DATEHG010000172.1:0-4698 GCA_035279705.1 Gemmatimonadales bacterium | reverse complement strand
ATAGCTGCCCATGGCCCGGGCCCGGGCCAGCTGCTCGCCCATCCGGTAGAGAATCCGCGATACCCCCACCGCGATGCCTATCGCGCAGGCCGTCTGGACCAGCAGCCGGATATACGCGGCGGCACCGGGGTCCGGCACCACACCCAGCTCGACATACAGTACGACCGCCCCCGGGACCGTGGCGGCCGAGAAGATCGCCGCGGCCAGGGACCTGCCCGTGAGGCTTGGCACGACCACCGGGTAGATCATCACGAGCACATGGACCACTGACCAGAGCAGCGGCGAACGGACACCGGTGGCCCAGGTCGTGGGGACGTTGGTCAGCGCCAGCACCAGGGCCATGACGACTTCGTAGCCCAGGCCCAGGTCGATGAGGTTGAGCGCCGAGAGTCCGCCTCGGCGGACGATCCAGAACACCAGGAGGCTGAGGCCGATCCGAATTCCGATCCCAGTCAACCACCAGCCGAGGTGCGTCGTGGCCCCGTAGTTGGTCGCCAGGCTGACCAGGGTGTACACCACCATGAGCAGGCAGATGAACTGCAGCCGTCGGGAGATGTCCTGCAACAGCTCGGGGGGGAGACCGGGGTGGGTTTTCTCGCCGCCACGGACTCGTTTGATCTCGTCGTGGGTCATCGGCTGCAGCGAGATATGGCTGGTCATGAAGCAATTCTAGCTCCGGCTCGTCAGAGAGCAAATCCGGCGGGTCGGCGGGTCGGCGGGTCGGCGGGTCGGCGGGTCGGCGGACCGAAACTACCGAAGCGCCTTATCCTGAGCGAAGCGAAGGATCTCCTGAGGTAGGCGATGCTCAAGATCGAAAGCGCGTGTACCCTTCACTATGCCCAAACCCTTCGCCTGCGACATGACCGCGATCGCCGCCGCCGACCGGCCTCTCCACCACCAGCTCACCCGGGAACTGGTCGCGGAGGCCACGATCCAGCCCATTGAGGGCGGATACCAATTCGAATTACCGGTGGAGGCCTTCGATCGGGTGGCGCGGTTCGTGTCGAAGGAGCGGCTCTGTTGTCCGTTTCTCGACTTCCGGATCGAGCTCTCGGCGGACAGGGAGGTGGTGCGACTCACGCTGACCGGCCCCTCGGGCGCCAGCGATTTCATCCGCGCCGAACTTCACCTGCCGTGAGCGGTCTTTCGGCGTTCGGGCTCTTTGCGGTCATCGCGATGCTGGTGACCTACGCCATGGAAACTCGCAGTCACTGGTGGATACTCGCCTTTGCCGGGGCGTGCGTGCTGGGGTCCGTCTACGGGTTCCTCCAGGGCGCCTGGCCTTTCGGCGCCGTGGAGGCCGTCTGGTCCCTCGTGGCGCTCCGCCGCTGGTGGATGACGAAGACCGCCGGTGCCTGAACGCCTACTCTTCGTGGGCGAGGGGCTTGCCGTCGGGACCGACCTGGATCTCTGATTTCTTTCCGTCCGTTACCACGTGGGCCTCGTACGCCACCACTTTGCCGCCCTTGCTGAGTGACTCGATCCTGCCGATCGCTCCCTTCCCTGCCTTGGCCGTGAGGCCGGCCTTCACGGCGGGCGGCAGGGCGTCGAGCGCCACCTCTTCCTCCACTTCGGTCACCACGCCGTCGGCGTCCATCGACACATCCCTGCTGTGGCCGTTGACCGTCATCTCGACTTCATAGTACGTCTTGCCCTTTTCCTGCTCCATCGAGAAGCCGCGGATCGTGGCGCCTTGCGTCTGGGCTGCCACGGTTTTCTCGACGGCCGGCGGCAGCTCGCTTCGCTGGATCTTCTTTTCCTGGCTGGATGCCGTGGCTACGAGGATGAGACTCGCGGTGAGTGCGATCGCGCTGATTCGTACCATGATGGGATTCTCCAGGTGGGGCGATTCTCGGTCAGTGATCACCGCAGTGCGGTTGGCGGCAGGGTCCATAGTGCGCACATCGAATGACAGGGGGATGACAGAGCGCCTCCGCTGGTCCTATGTTGGGCGCCTTCTCTCTCCCTTACCGAGGTTCGCATGAGCGGACGCCTGCTCGCCATTTCGGTTCTGTTCACCACGACGGTTCTCGCACTGCCGAGCGTGGGCCGGGCCCAATCGTTCAAGGTCACCAGGTTCGCGATCGGAGGGGACGGCGGCACCGACTACCTCACCGCCGAGCCCGGCACTGGCCGCGTGTTCATTTCGCGCGGCACCCACGTCATGGTGGTCGATGGCCCGACGGGCAAGGTGCTGGGAGACATCCCGGAAACACCGCGGGTGCATGGCATCGCGCTGGTGGCCAGGTCGAATCACGGCTTCATCACCAACGGCGGCGATTCGACCGTCACCATGTTCGAACTCAAGAGCCTGGCGGTGATCCGCAAGATTCCGGTGGCCACCGGCGGCCTCGACGGCATCATGTACGACGACTACTCCAACCGGATCATCCTGACCAATCACAGCCACCCGATCGGCACCGCCGTGGCCATCGACCCGGCGTCCGGCGATATCGTCGGCAAGGCCGAGCTGGAGGATGACGGCCCGGAGGGCGCGGCGAGCGATGGCAAGGGGAAGATCTTCGTCAACAACGAAGGCAAGAGCACCATCCAGGTCATCGACGTCAAGACCATGAAAGTGCTCGCGTCATGGCCGCTGGCGCCGTGCGAGGGCCCCACCGGCATTGCATACGATCGCAAGGAGCAGCGGATCTTTTCCGGCTGCGGCAAGACCTCCGTGGTCATCGATCCCAAGAGCGGCAAGGTGGTCGCCACAGTCGCCAACGGCGACGGGGTCGACGCCCTGGGCTGGGACCCGGGGGAGAAGCTGATCTACATCCCCGCCGGGCGGGACAGCAACGTGACCGTGGTGCACCAGGATGCACCCGACAAGTACACCGTGGTGGGCACCGTGCCGACGATGACCGGCGCCAAGACGATCACCGTCGATCCGGTCACGCATGTGGCGTATCTCTTCCAGCCCGAATACGGACCCGCCCCGGCACCCGACCCGAACGCGCCTCCGCCGGCGCCCGGCAGCCGCCGCCCGCGTGGCCCGGTCATCGGGGCGTGGTTCTTCGTGATCAGCCATTGATGACGGGCTGAGGGGCGGAGCGAGGCGCACCAGGAAAAACGAAAGGCCACCCGACTGGGTGGCCTTTTGCATTCAGGCGAAGGGTGCCGCACGCCGACTAATGAACGGCTGGCGGAGGGCCAATTGCTAATGGCTTATGGCTTACGGCTTATGGCCACTCAACCCACAACGAGGATCAAGGCATGCCTAAAGAGGCGCCGACCGGAGTCGAACCGGTGATGGAGGTTTTGCAGACCTCTGCCTTACCACTTGGCTACGGCGCCGAGGGGCCAAAACTTAGTGCCGGATAACGACTTCGGCAATCTGGCCCGGCGCTTCATGGATTGACCGGCCGCGCCGCCGAGTACGGTCGCGATGGTGCATGGTGATCTGCCGCACGATCGCGATGAGTGGTCGAAAAGAAGTGCCTTGCGCGTCATCCGGGCGGCTCCTACATTGACGCCGCAGGACAATTCAGGTCCGGGCAACGGACCACCTTGATGGGCGAGCAAGTCCGGCTCGCCAGTCGAAGGCGCGATCGAGATCACCCCTGGGGATCTCTCGCGCCTTTTTCATTTCGGCCCTTCCGGGCCGATGCGGTCATAGCAGGACCTGGGTGGACGGGGCCCGCTACCCCGATCCGCCCGAGGGCCGCCGACCGCTCCCCGACCGGGAGCGGCCGGCCCGCCTTTCTCATCCCTGTGATGCAACTCGATCAACGGACGCCGTGGCGATGTTCCCGGCGCTCCGGCGCGGATAGCCGGATGCAACTCGACGCCCCACCTCGGGGCCGAAGTCTGGGAGTGACCGTCATGTCATTGAATACGATGGAGGACCTGCTGGTCGGGCAGCTCACCGATCTGTACGGCGCCATTCGCCAGTTTACCAGGGTGCTGCCCCGGATGGCGGAGGCCGCGGCCAACGAACGCCTCGCCGAAGCATTCCGGTACCATCTCATTCAGACGGGCGAGCAGATCGCCCGCCTCGAGCAGATTTTCCAGGTGCTCCGCATCCACCCCGCCAGCCGCCGCTGCGCCGGCATGGCGGGATTGCTGCGGGAAGTGGGGGAACGGCTGGAACAGGGCGGCAACCGCGCCCTTCTCGATGCCGGCCTCATTACCGATGCACGGCGCGTCAAGCACTACGAGATCGGAGCCTACACCTCCGCCATCGCGCTGGCGGAGACGTTGCGGCTGGGTTCGATCGTGCGGCTGCTGAATTTCACCCTGCAGGAAGAGACGGCGGCCGACGAACGGCTGTCCCGCATCGCCAAGAACGAAGTCAATCCCGACGGTGCCATGGTAGGCGCCCTCGCCGAGTCGGAGGCATAGATAGACGGGCAGACGGGCAGACGGGCAGCAAGAAAAAAACGGTGGGAGCAGGTCCCATCAGCACCGTCTTCCTGATCACCTTTACCCTGGGACTCGCGGCCGGCGGCCGCCTGATCAGATAGCCCGCCCTGGAAGGGGAAATCAGTCGAACACGATATCGAACGGGCCGGCACCGCACTGGTGCCGGCCCGTTTGCCTTCGGCGAGTCGCGACTCTTCTTCCGGTGGATGAATCCCTGAACCGGAGTTAGGTTCTCGGCTCACACACTCTCGCCGGAAGCCACCCAATGACCCGCATCCGCATCATCGGCGTCCCCATGGACCTGGGTGCCAGCCGCCGTGGCGTCGACATGGG
>DATEHG010000171.1:0-4342 GCA_035279705.1 Gemmatimonadales bacterium | reverse complement strand
TCTTCTTCCGGTGGATGAATCCCTGAACCGGAGTTAGGTTCTCGGCTCACACACTCTCGCCGGAAGCCACCCAATGACCCGCATCCGCATCATCGGCGTCCCCATGGACCTGGGTGCCAGCCGCCGTGGCGTCGACATGGGGCCCTCCGCCCTGCGCATTGCCCAGCTGGAGGCCCGGCTCGAGGCACTCGGCCACGAGGTGGAGGACGTCGGCAACCTCGTAGTGCTGGAGCGGGAAGCGATCCAGGGAGATGGGGCCGCCCCACTCCTCCCCGCCATCGCGGAAGTGTGCGTACGGCTGGCCGTGGAGACCCGGCGGGCCATCAGCGATGGCTGGGCGCCGCTCGTGCTGGGCGGCGATCACTCCCTGGCCGCCGGTTCCGTGGCGGGAGTGGCCACCGCCCTCGCGGTCAGGCAGCAGCGCCTGGGCCTCATCTGGCTGGATGCCCACGGCGACATCAATACTCCGGCCTCGTCCCACTCCGGCAACGTGCATGGCATGCCGCTCGCGCACCTGCTCGGCAAAGGCGACAAGGCGATGTCCTCCATTGCCGTCCCCGCCCCCGCCGTGCGACCGGAAAACGTCGCGATCGTGGGCGTGCGGGACCTGGATCCTGCCGAGCGGGAACACATCCGGAGCTGGGGCCTGCGGGCGTTCACCATGCGGGAGATCGACGAGCGGGGCCTGAAGGAGGTCATGCGCGAGGCGCTCGAGATCGCCGGGCGGGGCACGGGCGGAATCCACCTGTCACTCGATGCGGACTGGATCGACCCGACGGAGGCGCCCGGGGTGGGCACCCCGGTGCGCGGAGGGGCCACCTGGCGCGAAGGTCATCTCGCAATGGAGATGATCGCCGACTCGCACCAGCTGGTGGCCATGGATATCGTGGAGAACAACCCGGTGCTGGATCAGTTCAACCGGACGGCGGAACTGTCCGTAGGCCTGGTGACCAGCGCCTTCGGCCTGCGCATCATCTGAGCGGCTCCGGCCCTGGAGGCCGGGTCAGCCGATCAGCGGCGCTCCTGCCCGACGATCAGCGGACTGGTCTCGCGCCGGGTCGGCTTGGCAGCCCCCTCATCCTTGCTGGCCCGGTTCCCCGCCAGCGCCAGCCACCCGAAGCTCACGATCGACAGCACCAGCTTGAAGACCGCCCGGGCCGCCGCCACCTGGAAGGTCCACTTGTCGGTGTCCGGCACATCCCGGCGGATCTGCAGGTAATCGAGCGGGAAACCCACCAGGCACCCCAGCAGCACGACACCCTGCAGGGCACAGAGGATGGCCACCACCTTGAGGGCACGCGGGCGCGCCGCCCCCTGGCCGCTCCACAGCATCATGAACGCCCCGAGGAGCAGCCAGGGCGCGTAGCTGGTCAGCACGGCCACCGCCCCGAAGCGCCAGCGTGCCTCGGCGAGCTTGAGCGGCCAGATATTCAGCGCAAAATCGAGATAGGCGAAGAGGACGAGCAGGACGGCGATGAACATCCCGGCGGACAACAGACCGCGCTGGCGCTCCGCTGGCAGGGAATCCATGGGTATCCGTGGGAGGGGGAGAACTGGGCGTCAAACGTCAACGCGGGCCGGATCAGAGTGATCCGGCCCGCGTGAAGACTAACGGGGAAGGCGGCCTTGTGTCAGCCGCTCAGCTGACCCGGCGCTTGTAGGCGGTCACGAAGAAGATCCCGACCAGGCCCGACCCCATGAGCAGCATGGTGGCCGGCTCGGGCGTCGACGTCATGCCAATCTGGACCTGACCGTAGTTGCCGGTCGGAGTCAGGATGAACCAGTTGCTGAAATCCATCCCGTAGAAATTGTTGTTGGCCGCGAGGTTGGCCTGGTCGATCCAGTTCTGGATCCCGGCCCAGTTCAGGTCGTTCTGACCGTTGGCCGGCAGGAAGATATTCCAGATGGCGCCGTGGATGCCGCCGATATCGCCCGGGTTCATCGAGAACTGGCTGGCCAGCCAGGCAGCCTTCTTGAAGTCGAGCACGGTGGCCGAGCCGTAGCCGATGTAGTTCTTGGCGCCATTGACGGTGTTCTGGTCCGTCAGCGAACCCATCGTGACGCCCCACGAGGCGCCGATGCTCACGTCGTGCGTGTAGTCGATGCAGAACATGGAGAAGTTATCCATGACCGTCGACCCATTCGACGTGAGCTTGCCGTAGTAGGCCCCGTCGTACACGCCGTTGTCGGAGTGCCCGTTCACACCCTTGAGCGTCAGGGTGTAGGGGTCGCCGGCATAGGCGGGAGCAGCGGCCAAGGCCAGTCCGGCGGCGACGAGCAGCGAGCGGGTGAACTTCATCGGGCCCTCGTGCATGCGTTGGAAGTGAGGAAGCGATCTGGTGCGGTGGAGCTGTCCGCGGGGGCAAAGGGCAGGTCCCATGCCAAAAACTCGTCAGTCAACTGTTATACAGGTCCAAATATACAACTATTGAAGCCACAAGTACTTAGGAAATTCCGACTGATCCAGTCGAGGCTACTTTCGGGCGCAAACCCGAAGTGAGCCAGATCACCACTGTTGTCGGGGGAATCGGCAGGCTGTGGTGGGCCAGCTACAGCAGGGGGGCAACTCGCTGGTACGGACCGGGTTACAGACGCCCCACATTCCAGGTCATTCCCGCAAAAAGAGCGAAGGCCTGGGGCCCTTCAATGGCAATGATGGTCCCCGCATCCAGCACCAGCCAGGGATGCACCTGCCAGGTCAGCCCACCCAGGCCAGCCACGAGATTCGGCGCCCCGGCCGGACCGGAGGTCGCCGGTAGTCCATAGATCTCGACGGTCCCCCCGATCACGCCTTTGAGCGGAAAGCCGGACGCCACGGTCCAGAGCCACGCTTCCTTCGGTGCCGTCGAACCGTCGCCGCCGCGACGGGTGTAGCCCAGGTTCACATCCAGCTCTGCCGGCCCGATGCTGTTGCTCGAGATGAGCAGCAGGGATCCATCCGTGGTTCCGGTGCCGCGCCCTGCGCTCTCGCTTCCCGTGGGCAGCTTGAGCGCGCCCTGTACCGCGAATCTTCCCAGCGGGCCGAGGCGATCACTCAGCCGCCACTTGAGCGCGAGGCTCATGTCTCCCAGGCCCAGTCGCCCGCCCGGGGGCTGCTCTCCTCCCCCCTGCAGTTCGAACTGCCAGCGACGGGCCAGGCCGAGCTTGAGCACGACGGGGATAACCACGTCGTTGTCGCCCTCTGTCGGATGATCGTGCTCCAGGCCGGTTTCGATTTCGAACCACCGGGGTGCCACGGTCCCCGCGTGGGTCGCGATGGTGGGGCGTTCGGGCTGTACGGCGTGGGGATCCGCGTCCTGCGCGGCGGCCGGAGGGGCCAGGACGCCGGCCTGCAGGAGCAGGACGGCGGCCAGCGCGGGCAGGGCCGAGGCTACTTCGGGTTGACGGATGCGGCGACCGGGGGTTCGTGCGTGGCGCCCAGCGCCATCTTCATCAGCCCCGTGGCGATCGGGACCCCGGCACCGAGGCCAAGGGCGACCAGGTTGGCCGCCAGCCAGGGCGAGGTCCACCGATTCACGAAGCTGGTGCGCCGCAGGATGATGCCGCCGACGAACAGCAGGTTCACGGCGACGAACGCGAACATCGCGAGCAGGCGGGCGCCGGCGGCGATGGAGTCGAGACCACTGATCAGGAATTCCTGCATGGGCCTCCGCGCGGGTTGGAGACGGATCAGTCGGCGACGACCGCTACGCTGTCCACGAAGTAGCTGGTGGCGCCGAAACAGCTGGTGGGAATGCCGCGGTGCTCCTCGTAGTGCACGCTGACCTTCCGGCCGACCAGCGAATCGAGCTGGTGAGCCACCTTCGGATCGCGAACGGAGAAATCCCAGATGAGCGGGGCCACCCCCTGCACCACTGCCTGGGCGATCTCGCCCTCGCCGGTTTTGCAGATCCAGCCTTTGCGGGAAAACTTCTGAAGGACCCCCGCCCGGTAGCCGTCGGAATAGCTGAACCAGAGCGCGCTCACGGTCCACAGCGTGACGATGACCAGCGGTGACAGGATGAACGCGAACAGGATCAGCTTGGTGCGGGTACGCCAGCCGCGCCGCGGGGGCGCGGCGGCTTCGGGTGCCGCGGTTGGTTCGCTCATGACTCTCAAGCTAACGCCCGCCCGGTACGGCGGAAGACGGGACTACTGCGGAGGCCCCCGGAAGCCGAACTGGAACCCCTTCCCGATCGAGATCACCCAGCCGGCGCCCTGGGGAGTTCCAGGAAATCGGTACGCCAGGTCGATCCGGAGCAGCTCCGGCTCGGCCTGCGGCGAGAGCCCCAGTCTGAGTCCGATACCAGCGTCGCTGCCGGTCCGGGAAGCCTCGGTGTGATACCAGGCCCCTCCGACATCC
>DATEHG010000170.1:0-2830 GCA_035279705.1 Gemmatimonadales bacterium | reverse complement strand
GACCGACGCGTTCGGCAATCCGGTGAGCGGCAGCACGGTGACCTGGGCCGTCACGGGTGGCGGCGGCAGCGTCGGCGGCTCGACGAGTCTGACCAACGCGAGCGGCATCGCGACGGTCGCCAGCTGGACGCTGTCCAACGGTGGCAGCCCGGTCAGCGGCGCGTATGCCAACTCCCTCTCCGCGACGGATGGCGGCTCCACCAGCTTCACGGCATCGGCAATCCGCACCTACACCAGCGACGTCGCCCCTCTGCTGGCGGCCGTCATCTGGCACGTTGGAGCCGCGGCCAACTCGCAGAGCTGCAACACCTGCCATGGGTTTACGCGGGCCAACCTCGTCAATGTCGCCTCCACCTCCTGTGTGGGCACGCTGGTCATCCCGAGCAATGCGGCCAGCAGCGTGCTGATCCAGAAGATCCAGGGCACCGGCTGCGGCGCCCGGATGGCCTCCGGCCGCACGGGCAACGCCGGCGATATCTTCTCGGCCGCCCAGGCGCAGATCATCATCGACTGGATCAACAACGGGGCGCTGAACAACTAGGCGGGCAGGCGGGTGAGGTGCGTTCAGCACCTCAGATGAGGCGGTGGTGATGGCGGGCGGCCGGCGACGGCTCGCCCGCTTTTTTTCGACCTACGAGACTGCGGGAGGAGGAGGATCGAGGCGGCGGCGGACCTGTGACGCTATGAGCGCCGGCACGCCGGCGACCGCGCCCAGGAAGCTGAAGAGGATAACGCCCAGCGGAAGGAGACTGCCGGATGGCTCGCGCAGGAACATGATGGCGAGCTGACCCGCGGCCATCCACAGCCCCCAGCGCCAGGCGCGCTCGGGCGAGAAAAATCCGAGGATTGCGGAGAGGAGAAGCAGAATGGGAAAGAGGCCCGACCAGTAGAGCGGGCTGTCCCAGGCTTCGCGGCGATGGGAGAGGCTGGAGACTGCGATCCAACCGCCAAAACCGGCGGCGAAGGAGACGGCGGCGGCCCAGCGTTCTGAGAGCCTCGGAATCGACCTTGGGTCTGCCCCGCTGCCCCCCTGCCCCACTGCCCCTCTCAGAAGTTGAACTCCAGCCCCGTCGTATAGGCGATATCCGGGGTGACGCCCCCGTTGCGCAGCGGCACCAGCATGTTGACCAGTGCCGTCGCCGCGTTGCTCAGGCGGAACTTGAAGCCGAAGCTGCCGTCGATCCGGTGGTCGTGGCTGTCGGGGACGTTGGTCCGGACGATTTCGTGGGGGTACGGCTGGGTGTACTCGACGGGCGGTGGCACCTGGAAGGGGGTGCCGATTTCCCAGTTGCCCAGCATATCGACCGCCATCGTGGCCCACGGGGCGATCAGCTGGTCGAAGCCGACGAAGGTGATGATCTGGTCGTTGACACCCGCGCCGTCCCGGTAGAGGTAGCCGAGGTTGAGGTGCGGGGAGAAGCCGCCGAAGTGCGATGAGGCCACGAGCACGCCGCGCACCGAGTAGTGGCCCGCGCCCAGCAGGTTCTCTTCGTCGCCGGTCGGGAAGCGCACGTCGGCCAGCGCGGCCAGCGAGAACTTGGTGCTGCTGGTCACCCCCCACTTGAGGCGGGCCGCGACGTCGCCGATGCCGGTCGCGGAGCCGAAGGTGGTGGAGGAAGCCCGGAGAATCGGGTTGATCGAGTCGCCGGCGAAGAAGTGGACAATCGGCAGCCCGAACGGGTTGATCTGGGCCTGGGTTTCCCCCTCGAGCGAGGTGTGCACCACCGGAACGGCGACGCTGATGTCGAGATGGTTGAGCAGACCGTAGGTCACGAACGCGGCGGCCACCAGCTGGTCCACATTCAGCGACATCCGGACGGTGATGAAATCGTTCTCGAAGCTGGGATTGCCCATCGCGGGGTCACCCACGTTCTGGTGGGTGAAATTGAACAGCAGGTTGTCCATCGGCACGCCGCGCAGGGTGCGGTAGCGGATGTAGTTGACGTCCGCGCCCATCAGGAAGCGGCCCTTGCCCAGGTTGTCGGCGCGATCGGCAAAGATGGGCCCCAGGGAGCTCGTGGTCCGCACCGGCACACCGCCGACCAGGGTGAAGCTGGTGCCGCCGCTCGTCCCGCCGATCGGGAAGCTCGAGGCGTTGAGTCCGACGCTGTTGGTCAGGAACGACACCACCGTCAGGCCTCCCTGCTCGGCGTCGCCGATGAAGTGGCTGCCGTGCGGGCTGTTGCCGCCGACGTTGAGGCAGAGGGGGGCGCCGCAGTTTCCGAAGGTGAACAGGCCCGTCACCTTGTCGGCGAGGGTTTCCTGCGCCCGGGCTGCCCGGGGAAGGAGGGCCAGAGCAAGCACCAACCAGCACCGGATCGCACGACGCGGCATGAAGCCTCCGACGGAGGGGCAGAGCGACAACTGGTATTGCGGGATGGTCCTACGTTACCAGCCCCCGGATGGAGGGGCAAGTGCGGAGCAGGCTACTTGGCGACCACTTCCGTGATCACCCAGGTGCCATTCTGCTTCTGGAGCTTGACCGCCTTGGGGGCGCTGCTGAGGTCGAGCTGTTTGCCCTTCTTGTCCCTCATGACCGTGGACCCCTGCAGTTTCGCCGTGGCGCTGAGCCCATCTACCGTGATTTCATACGGGTCCCACGACGTGGTGAACTGAGTGCCGGACTTGAAGATGTCGCTGTAATTGGCGTGCACGTCCTTGGGCATGCTGGGGAAAATCTTGTCCATGCGCGCCAGATTGCCCGCACCCATCGCCTGGGCATACTCCAGCACCGCCACTTTCACCAAGGCATGTTCGTCGATGGCAGGCTGGGCGGCCGGTGGAGTCGCGGCGGCGGCCGGAGCGGGCGCCGGCGCCTGCTGCACGGGGG
>DATEHG010000169.1:0-6636 GCA_035279705.1 Gemmatimonadales bacterium | reverse complement strand
GAGACGAAGCTAGACGAGCACCTCATCCCGAGCCCGACCCTGACCCCGAGCGTAGCGAGGGGGAAGGGGAAGGCGAGGGACCTGCTTGACCACCCCGGGATCGCCGCCTCCCTGGGTCGCGGCTGGGGCGCGCTGGGTCGCGGCTTGAGCGCGCCAGGTCGCGGCTAAAACGCGCCAGGTCGCGGCTCAAGCCGCGGCTCGGCAACTGTCAGTGAACTGACGGGCGGCGTCATTGGAATGTTGTGCCACCCCGGGATCGCTTCCCCCGGGTGGCGGCTGCTCTGCTGCTGGATGTATCGGGTCACGTCGGGCAGGGCCCGTGGACTGACCGACTGGACATCGTACCCCTTGGCCCAGTGGAGTGGCCGATCTTTCGGCCCATGCCCTTCCCTCGCGGCCAAGACCGCACTGCCTCCCTTGAATCGCTGGGCTAATCGCGAAATATCGGCGGCCGGATGGAGGCGGATGAGCAGGTGGACGTGCGTGGTGACGAGGCCCATCGCCCAGATTTCGGCGCGCTCCTGCCTCGCCACCGACGGCAGATACCGAGTCAGGAACTCGGCTCGCTGGACTTCAATCAGCGGTTGACGGTCCCTGGTGATCCAGGTGAGGTGCACGAAGAGTCGATGGCGCATGCCCCAATCTCGGGGGCCGGCCCTGGTAGTCGGGTATCGCAAAAACGCGAGAAGGGCCAGTTTACTGGCAGATGCCGAGCCGCGGCTTAAGCCGCGAAATGGCGCGCGGAGTATCCGCACCGTCAATAAAATCCGTCAGACCGCCAGAAGGCGACTCATCCATGCCCGACTGGTTCGATGCGCTGGCCCGGGAAAGCGTGCTGACGACGGACGCGGCCTCCGAGCTGGACGAACGAGGCTTCGTGGTGATCCCCGGCGCGGTGCCGGATGATCACCTCGGCCGGCTGGTGAACGCCTATGCGGCGATTGAGGCGTCGGCCACCGGCGACGACATCAGGATCGGCACGACCACGAACCGGGTGAACGACTTCGTGAACCGCGGCGCCGAGTTCGACGATCTCTATGTGTTTTCGCCCCTGCTCGCCGCCTGTTGTCAGGTCATCGGCCGGCCGTTCAAACTGAGTTCGCTGCACGCCCGGACGCTGCGGGCAGGTTCCCCCTCCCAGGGCCTGCACGTGGACGTCCAGCGCGACTCGGCCGACTGGCCGCTGGTCGGCTTCATCCTGATGATCGACGACTTCCGGCCCGACAACGGGGCGACCCGCTTCGTGCCCGGTTCGCATCGGTGGCCCGAGCCGCCTGGTGAGCCCAAGGATGAGGAGATCGTCTCGGCCTGCGGGACTGCCGGCTCACTCCTGGTCTTCAACGGGTCCACGTGGCACGGCCACGGGACCAATGCGTCGAGTGCGCCGCGCCGGTCGCTCCAGGGCGCGTTCATTCCCCGGGAAGGGCGGGCCGGGACCGACTTCGCCGCCCGCATGCAACCGGCGACCCGGGCCCGGCTCGCGCCGCTCGCCCGGCAGGTCCTTGCGCTCTGACAGGTTTTCGGGCGACCATTGCGGGACTTCCCGCAGCATAAGTGAAGTTCGCCAGGCGGCAGGTATCGTGTGCGCCAGGTACTGGAGGTGCCAGCGTGAAGCTCGCCGAATGGCCAGCGCGCCGGATCGCGCTCCTCTGGATCGGATTGGTGCTCCTGTACGGTGCCCTCGCCGTTCACGGGCAGCTCCGAGACCGGCGGGAGCGACGGAAATGGGAAGAGAAAGTCGCCGGGGCGGTCCCGATCGATACCCTGCCCATGTCCCAGTCTCAGCGCGATTCCGTGCGAGCTATGGCTGATTCCAGCGTGGCACTCGTACTCGGGGCTGTCGTCTCGGGCCTCGATCACGCCCCTCCCGTGATGTGGTGGGTTGTTGCCGGAGTGCTTTTCCTCTTCGCGCTACCCGCGCTACTTGTGGTCGGGGTTACCGTGGCCTGGGCTATCGCGCGCTATCGCGCCAGGCCGCAGCTCGAGGGCAATCCGTTATCGCGCTGACCTGCGCTACGACCCCCAAGTCGAGGTCCTGATGCCAGCCCCTGCCAAGACCACAACTCCGCTGGCGCAGCTGCGGGCCTCGATCGCGCCCTTCGATCCGCCCATCCAGCGCCTCATCCGCGCGACCCGCTCGGCGCTGCGGAAGGCATACCCCTCGGCCAATGAGCTGGTCTACGATGGCTACAATTTCCTGGCCATCGGCTTCTGCTCGGCACTCAACGCCTCGTCCTGCCTGGCCTCGGTGGCGGCGCAGGCCCGCGGCGTGTCCATTTCCTTCTATCATGGTTCGCGGCTGCCGGATCCCACCCACCGCCTCGAGGGCTCCGGCAAACAGAACCGGTTCGTCCGGGTGACGAGTCCCGCCGTGCTCCGTGAGGCCGCGGTGCAACGGCTGCTGCGGGCCGCCGCCGGGGATGTGGATCCTCCCCTGGCGAAGTCGGGTAAGGGCCAGGTGGTGATCAAGTCGGTGGTGGGGAAGAAGCGGAGCAGGAGCGCGAGATGAGACGGGTAGACGGGTAGACGGGCGGACGGTTTGACGGGCAGCGTGATCGATCTTGGGCTTCGCAAAGCGTGAGCAGGGGCAGTTTACTGCCAGATGCCGAGCCCTGAAGGACTTCCTCCGGTCTCCGCGGCTTGAACCGCGAACTGGTCGGGCCGGATTGTCGCTCCAGGCACCTGGTGTCGCGAGGTGATCATGTCCCGCCATCGACGAATGGTGCCGTTCTTCCTCGCGCTCGGCCTGGGCGCCTGCCCCGCAGGCCGCGCTCCGCATTCGGCGGGTGCCGCCTCTGGCTCCGGTGATGCCGCCCACCCCTCGATTGTCGGCATCTGGCGGGTCGAACGATTCTGTGACGACGATTCCGCGGGTCGCCTCTATGATCCCTTTGGACCACACCCGGTCGGCTATTTCATCTATTCACCCTCTGGACAGCTATCGATCCAGATGGCCGCGACGCCTCCCGTACCCCTCTTCGCCAAGGGTGACCTTGATCCCTCCGGCACCGAGAGTCGGGCCCTCTTCGATCACTACATGGGCTACTTTGGCACGTTCACGGTCACTTCGGAGTCGACCGTGGTGCATCACGTCGCGGGAGGAACGGTTCCGAGCTACGTCGGCACCGACCAGCCTCGAGTGTTTCAGATTCGCGGCGACACTCTGGCCCTCGGCTCGAGCCACCTTACCTGGCCCTGCCGCGTGCTGATCCGGGAGCGGCAGGCGCCGCCTTGACCCTCAAATCCCCGCAAGGCCTGTTGACTCGTCTCTATGAGTCCTCGCTCTAAGCGCAATCCAGAAGGTGGTGCGATGGGAAGCCCGTTCATGACCAGGAACCGATTGGTCCTGGCGCTGATGACCGTATTCCTGGCGACGCCAATCGCGGCGCAGTCCCCAGGTGCCGTGATACCAACCGCGCTCACATCTCTTACGGCCGGCTTCGGTGGATGCTCTGGCCCACCGGTTCGCCGCGATACAACAATGGAGGCATTTCCGCAGGTGCGGTTTGTCCGGGGCTACTGCGTCCGCGAGCACGGGGACTCCACAACCGCAATAGTCGGGATCGACGCCGACAGCGTCCTTTACCTCCTCGGCTCCGATGATGCATTCCGCTTTCTCTTGAACCGCCACCCGCCACCTCTGATTGATTCCACCAGCGCACTCGCGTTCGCTCGACTGGCCCTGGAGCTCTCCGGTCATGCCTCTGGCCTCGACCACATCCTCATGGACTTCAAGGACGCGCCCGATACCGTGCGGCGTTTGATTCGCCTCGGGCCTCCCCGGCCACTTATGATCCGATCGCAGGCCAACGGGAAAGTCTGGGATGTATACGTGACGACGGTCGCCCCTGGCTTTAAGGGTCCATACTACGTCAGTCATGAGATGAGTTTTCTCAATACCGGCTATCTGATGTTCGTTCAGGACAGCTTCCTATACCAGGATTGGTCAAGGCGCTGAGGCGCAATGCGATCCGGACTCGCAAGGCACGAAAAAGGCCCCGCACCTGCGCGGGGCCTTCCCGTTTCCTGGATGCCTGTGGCCTAGGCGCGGTACGTCAGGGAGCACCCCCGGGCTTCGGCCCCGAAAGCGCCTTCCACAGGGAGACATACTCCTCGCCGCCGCACTTCTTGCACGCGGTGCTGGTGCTGAAGATGCCGCGGCGCGAGTCAATGGCTCCGCACTTCGCGCAGAAACGTTGGACGCCCAAGTTAAAGGCTGACACGACGACGATGAGCACGATCAGGAAGGGCGGGATCTCGCCGACAGCCTCCTTCGCCACCCCAAGAAAGGCGAGCATCATCACCGGGTACATGATGAGGAAGCGGCGCGCCTTGTTGCCTCCCGGCAACCAATAGATGGCGGCAGTGAATAGCACGCCCACGAGAAAATACCCGGCCATGGGTACCAGCAGCCTATCCGGCACGTGTGGTCCTCACGGCTGCCCTTCGCTCGGCGACATAGTCCCGGACCTTGGGCAAATCATCGCCCACAACCCTCGTCGGGATGTAGACCGCACAGTTCTTCGAGTAGAAGAAAAGGAGAAACTCCGGGGTTTCCTCGAAGCGCTGGACCGCACTCCACTCCACCGTCGTGGCCGCACCGACCCCGTGGGCTTCGACCCCACGGTCATTCAGCACCCGCCGCAGGGTCCCCTGGAGGGTCGGACTGTTCGCCATCATCCGCCGGAGCTGCCAGCGGGTGACGGCAGGAAAGCCCCAGAAGACCAAAGCGGGGAGAAGCACCCACGACCAGAGGGAGGCATTCCCCCAATCAACCGGGTGGCCATTCAGCTTGTCAGCGAGAATCGGAAGCCCGGACATGATTGCGGGCCCGCCGAAGGCGAGCAGATACATCCAGCGCCGCTGACCAAGGATTCGCCCGATGGTCTCCATGGCTCGCTGGTGCTCGGCCGGATCGAACGTCAGGGTGTATTCCAATTGGGCCTGGGCTGAGAAGGGAATGCTGTCCGGGCACAATTTAGCGTCCGCCTCGCATCGAAGGGAGTCGGTGCCGGCCTCAGGCACCGTCGTGGCTCCCCGACACGAAGAAGGCCCCGCACCTGCACGGGGCCTTCCCGTTCCATGGAGTCCCACCTTTCATTGCTGCACCTGCCTCACGGGTTCGAGTGAAAGAGCTCGTGATCCTGCCCTACCCTACCCTACCCTACATCCTTACTTCCCTACGCCGCCTTGCTGCCGTCCACCCGGGCCACCGGAGCGACCGGGGTCGAGGGGGTCACAGGGGCGGGTGCCGGACTGGTCGGTTCGGCCGAGGAGCCGGCCGGCCAGGCCACATTGCGGGCGCTCTTCCAGGCCGCCAGCACTTCGGGCGACTGCTTGAACCGCACCGCGTGGACGGCATCGAGGCTGTTGACCACCCCGACGATCTGGTGACTGACCAGCTCGAGGTCCGCCCGCGCGGTGATCCGGGCACCGACCGCGTCCAGCCTGTGGTCGATCGCGGCCTTCAGGGTATCGAGTCCCTGGGTGAGCGACGCCAGCAGCTCGTCACTCAGGCCGAAGGGCACCAGGATCTCCTTCAGGGCCGTGGCATTGTCCAGCGCCACCCGGGCATTGGCGTAGTACTCGGTCACGCTGGCGCGGGACTTCTGCGACTTCCGATGGATCGCGACCTCGGGATGCTTGCGCTCGGCCTCACGTACGATCTTCCGCAGCGCCTTGAGATCCTCGCCCACCGCCCTGCGAGCCGTCGCCTTGTCCAGCACCGCGGCAGACGCGGCCCCCCTTCCCTGCTCTTTCTGTTCCAGGAGCGTCCCCGCCCTGGCGGACAGCTCGATCAACTTCGCCGCGACCTGGCCCGTCGCGGGATTGGTGTCCGGGTGCGCCTTGCAGAAGGCCGCCGCTTGGGCGCCCATCGCCAGCCGGACTCTCACCATGTTTTCCATACTCCACTTCCTGTGAAAGTCTACGTTGAACTGCGCGACGCCGAGCCGTTCGGGTGCTCGTGCGGTTACCAGGGCGGGGCCCGTCCCCCGCGATGGCCGGGGACTGGTATGCGCAGACCGTGTGCCACCGGATTTCGGCCCCCGCGCACGCGGTGCGCGCCGACCTGTAATCGGGTGCGGGTAAACCTCAATGAGAAGTATTTCAACTGTAGAGAGGTGCGGTGCAATCTCAGGAGCTGACCAGTCGAGCTCAGGAGGTGACCAGCCGAGCTCAGAAGGATGCGACGGAATCTCAGGGGGTGACTGCGCACCCCAGGAAGGTGAGTGCTAAACCTCAGAGCCTGACCGCCGAGGCCAGGAGAGGTGCGGGCCAAGTTCAGGGAGGTGCGGCGCAATCTCAGGGACTGACAACGACTTCTCAGAGAGGTGCGGCCGAAGCTCAGAGGCTGACCACGCACCCCAGGAAGGTGAGTGCCAAACCTCAGAGCCTGAGCACCGAGGTCAGGAGGGGTGCGGTGCAAGCTCAGGGGGGTGCAACCGAGGCCAAGGCGGGTGCGGGTGAGCCTCAGTGGCTGACCAGCCACCCGCAGGCGGTGAGTGCGCACCCCAAGAGGGTGACCATCGGCGCCCCTCCCAGGAGGCTCCAGCGCCAGAGAGCGACCTGCTTTGTCGGGAATTGTCCTCGCCAGAGGACACCGGTGGGGGCGGGGGGACAGCTGGGGACACTGGG
>DATEHG010000168.1:0-4912 GCA_035279705.1 Gemmatimonadales bacterium | reverse complement strand
CCATCGAGCGCTACCCCATCAACATGACGTTCTTCTCGACCCCGGAACGGATCGAGATCGGCGGCGTCCCTCTCATCGCCAGCGGTGAAAAGCCCACTCGGCGGGAGGGGCTGGTGTATTACCGCCGGGTGGCGGCTCACTATGCTCTCGATATCCGGCCGGGAGTCGAGGCCACGGCGATTCGCGCCGTGCAGGGCGGATTCGAGGTGGGCACCCGGCACAAACACGGGCCTGAGACGCTCAGGGCCGGGGCGGTGGTCGTGGCGACCGGCTACTTCGATCAGCCCAACCTGCTCAACGTCCCGGGGGAGGAGCTGCCCCACGTGCAGCACTACTTCACCGAGGGGCACCGTCACTGGCGCCAGAAGGTGGTGGTCATCGGGGCGGGGAACAGCGGCGTAGATGCGGCCCTCGAGTCGTGGCGGGCCGGGGCGGAAGTCACCCTGGTCCACTTCGGGCAGGCGCTCGACGCAACCATCAAGGCGTGGGTACTGCCGGACATCACCAACCGCATCAAGGATGGCAGCATCGGGATCCGCTGGGGCTCGCGGGTCACCGCCATCACGCCGGATGACGTGGTCGTGCAGGGGCCTGACGGGAAAACGGAACGGCTCCCCGCCGATGCGGTGCTGGCCATGACCGGCTACCACCCGGACACCTCTCTTCTGTCCGGCGCCGGCGTGCCCGTGGACCAGGCCACCGGGATCCCGGCCCATGACGAGGCCACGATGATGACGCCGGTGCCTGGTCTGTACCTGGGCGGGGTGATCGCGAGCGGGAACGACGCCAACCGGCTGTTCATCGAGAACGCCCGCGGGCACGGCGAACTCATCGTTCGAGATCTGGTTTCTCAAAGAGGCCGTAAGCCTTAAGCCGTAAGCCATAAGCAAAGCCATGCAACGAAAAAGCCGTAAGCAAGGACTGAATTCGTCCGAGCTTACGGCCTAAGGCTTATGGCTTAAGGCTAGTTCTGGTTCGCCGCGAACCAGGCCGCCACGTCGAAGTGGGTCGGGTCCATCTCGTAGAACCGGTTCTTGACGAAGATGCCGGTGGTCGGGTAGTACGGCGGCGGATCGGTGGCCCCGCAGGCGTCGTAGCTGTACTGCTTCTTGTAACCGGTGTAGCCGCCGCCGGTGCCCTGCGTCACGGCGCCACGCCACCCCTGGATGATGCCGCCGAAGGTGTAGAGACAGCCGCGGCCGCTGTTGTCGGTGAGGCAGACGTTGAGCGCATCATCGCCGGTGTCATACCGCTCGGCGCCATAGGTCCGGAGCGTCAGGAAGAAGCCGTAGATCGTAAGCGTCGAAGGCGTGCTGCCGCTCGTCGTACCCACCGGCCCGTAATTGCGGAAGGTACCGGTCGGCGAAGTCGACCAGGAGTCGTTGGTATTGAGCGTCTGCGGCGCGTTCAGGGTGTTGTTGGAGATGATCACCGACTGGCCGGAGAAGAAGCCGGCGATATCACCCGTGGTGCAGTCCCGGGTGCTGCCCTGGTAGTAGGTAATGTTGCTGCCGAAGATCACGTTGCCGGTGGCGGCCACGGTTACCCGGCCGTGCACCACGCCGCTCACGATCACCTTGCCCTGGACCGAGATGACACCCTTGAAATTCGGGTTGTACTGGCGGCTGAGCGGGAACAGGTACTGGCAGTCTGCCGGACGGCGGGTGCAGATCCCGTTGACGGCGGTTTGAATTGCCGAGGGCGCGGCAACCCAGGTTCCGCCATCCGGCTGATTGGTCGTGCTGTAGGTGGCGTTGGGCACACCCTTCTTGGTCAGGATCGAATCCCCGCCCAGATAGCAGTGCGGCATGCCCGACACGCCGGTCGAGCCCGCCGTGAGGGCCAGCGATCGACGGCTGGCCATGTTCATGTTGCTGAAGGTGTTGATGCCATGGCGATGCACACTGCCGACGGCCAGCGAGCTGTCATGATCCTTGGCCGACAGAAAGGTGCCGTCAGTGCCGAGGTCGCCGCAATTGGCTGACGCCTGCAGGTAGGCAGCCGACGCCACGTTGGTCGTCGGCAGCCGGGCGCTGACGAAATTCTCGTCCGTGCCCTGGTAGACCTTGAAGAACCCTTCGACCTGGCCGTTCAAGGAGTCGGTCAGAAACAGGATCCGGGTACGCGCCTGCCCGGTGCTGCCGGCGGTCGAACCGGTGAACTTGGTGCCGCCAATGTTGGCCAGCGAGTCCAGCTTGTTCAGGTCCGCCACCGTCGGCATCGGAATCCGCGCGACGCTCTTGAGTGGCGGCAGCGTGAAGGTTCCGTTGGCCTGGCCGCTGATGGTCGAGGCGGCGGTTGTGACCTGCCCCTTGAACGTGGCGCCGGACGCCGCGATGTGGATCGTGTCGTTGGAGTGCACCGGACCAAGGATCTGGTCGCCGTTCAGGAAGGACAGCACCGTGCCCGACGTGTCCTCTTCGATGTTCGAGAAGTAGGCAAACTTCGAGAAGCTCTCCTGGTTGACCTCGAGGCGGCGCACCACCTTGTTGCCGAATGAATCCCTGGCAAACGAGATGATGCTGCCGATCACGCCGTACTGGCCGCTGGCAATACCGCTGGGTCCGAGCCAGGTAGACCGCGTGATCCCCGGAATCGTGCTGTTCCCGGCATCCTTGACGGTGGCGTTGGTCTCCATCGTGGTGTAGCCGGCCGTCGGATACAGGCTCTTCGTGGTGTTGAGCCGGCTCCGGGCCTCCTCGACGCCGGCCAGGGCCACGTCGTTCAGCGTGGAAAGCCGCTCCCCGTTCTTGGTGACCAGGTTGGCGTTGAGCGTCATCATGACCGCGGCCAGCGCGATGGCCCCCACCGCCACGACCACGAGCAGGGTGGTAAGGAGCGCGATACCGCGCTCATTGCGGACTGCGGGGACACGCATGGTGAACTCTCCTGAAGGTGCCTGCCTCATGAATGTGATACCGGTGCGGTCACGGTCGATTGGGTCGACAGCGACGGAGTGCAGTCCTGCGCCGCCACGGCGTACTGGTAGGCCGGGGTGGTGCCCGAGGTGACGGTATCCACGTACGAGGGATTGATTGCGCCCGAAGGCACCGTGGCGATCGGGTTGCCCCACGTGGTGGCGCCCACCTGGCGCCGCCAGATCACATAGCCGGCTACGTCGCTCTCGCCGCCCGTCTCGTCCACGGCGCGATTCCAGGTCAGGGTCAGGTTCCAGTCACCGGACGCAGCTACCCAGGTGGCCGTGACTCCGGAGCCGAACAGCGGCGGCGCACCGCAGGTGGTCACCTGCTTGATGCCATTGTTGGGCAGCGGCACCATGAAGTTGATGGCCCGGGTGCGCTGGCTGGTGCCGGACAGGCCGTTGGTGACCGTGAAATTCACTTCGACCATGGCCACGGAATCAATGCGCGCGGCAACACCGCTGTCCGCGGTGCTGCCATGGATCGGGACCGTATGCTTGATCGGCATCCAGGTGCTCGGCACCGTGTCGAGGCTCGCCGAGCTGGTGCCGCTGGCCGGGATCCGCTTGTAGTAGTAGCGGAAGAACTGCTTGCCGGTGGTCTTGTAGACGTTCCGGATCACGGTCTCGGCGGTGTTGTTGTTCACCTGCCGCATCAGGACGTAGTCGTTCGCATCCGAGGTCGAGGCGTCGAGTGTGAAGTACCAGTCGATCGTTTCCGCCGCGCTGTTGACGCAGGATCCGCCACTGCTGCAATAGCTCGAATCGGGATACGAGAAGCTGGGGCTGGTACCGGGCAGCGCAAACTTGTCGGCCGCCTGCAGGGCGCTCACCTGGCCGCTCGGGAGGCCCGGGTTGTAGTACACCGCGTACAGGCTGTCCGTGTTGGACGAATAGTCGGCATTGTAGATGAACGCATCGGTGCCGGCGTAGATCACAGCCGGCTGCTTGTAGGGCACGTTGGCGCCCGCCAGGCGCAGCTCCTGGTCCAGCAGCTGGTTGGCAAAGCTCAGGTTCTGGAGCATGCCCATATCCGTGGCGCTCTTGTCGAAACCCTTGGACTGCTTGGAAATGAACCCGAGCGAGATCGCCAGGATGATGCCGAACACGATCAGGGCGATCATCATTTCGATCAGGGTCATACCGCGTCGGTTGCTCATCATGGGCCCCTTCACGGCTTGGCGATGGTGATGGTGCGGCGGACCGAAGTGACCAGCCCGCCCCCGTCCACGACTACCGTGACCCGCTTGTAGTCGTTGAGGCTGTCGGCAACGCCGGACAGCGTCGCGTCGGTGGTCACGGTCGTGGTCCGGGTAAAGCTGTAGGTGCCCAGGTTCGTCACCGTGCCCTTGCACTTGCCGGTCACCGCCGAGTCGAGCGCGACGTAATTGGGCTCGGCGCGGCAGCGCGCGATCCACGCGTCCGCCAGCGCGTTGGCCTCGTTCCGGACCCGGTTGGTCGAAACCGTCTTGCTGAACTTGGCGCCGGCCAGCGGCACCGCCAGCAGGGCGGCGCTCATGATCGTCACCGCGATGGCGAGTTCGATCAGGGTGAAGCCGGCATCCCGGCGCGCAGTGTCGATCATCAGAACCCCCTCAACCAGGTTGTGCCGTTCCAGCGATACCACTCGGGCCGTCCCGTGGCCCGGATCATTTCCATGGCCCAGGTCTCGCCCTGGTGATTGGCGGCGCCGGCGATGGCCTTGGCGGTGCTGAGATAGATGCCGCCGTACTCCTTGGCGCTGCCGTCACGGTAGAGCACGATGGCCGGAAGCCCCGTGGTGCCATCCGTATTGGTGAAATTCACCGCGTTGGCGCCGAAGGGACGGGCCGTGACCGACGATGGCTTGCCGAAGACGATTTCCTCGCCCAGCGGAATCGGGCGCTCGCGCTCGTTGTTGTCCCAGCGCTCGTTGTTGTTCGAGTCGTAGACCACCTGGATCTGCCGCGGGCTGGTCGCGATCAGCACCAGGATGTTGTGCTGCTTGGCGAT
>DATEHG010000167.1:2500-30856 GCA_035279705.1 Gemmatimonadales bacterium | reverse complement strand
GCGGCCCCCGGTCATCCAGAGCCGGATCGACCGCCGCGGCCAGATCACGATGGGCAACAAGACCATCACCGAGGCGCAGAACCTGGCCCTGACTCTCAAGGCCGGCGCGCTGCCAGTGCCGCTCAAGATCGTGGACCAGCTCGAGGTCGGGGCCTCGCTGGGCAGCGACTCAATCCACCAGGGCATCGTGTCCGGCGTGGTCGGAACGCTCCTCGTCATCCTGATCATGCTGGGCTACTACCACATGAGCGGCGGCCTGGCTGTCGCGGGCCTTGGTCTGTACATCCTGTTCACCATGGCCGCGCTCGCCATGCTGGACGCGACGCTCACGCTCCCGGGCATCGCCGGCATCGTGCTGTCGATCGGGATCGCGGTGGACGCCAACGTCCTGATCTTCGAGCGGATCCGCGAGGAGCTGGCGCTGGGCAAGACGGTGCGGCTCTCGATCGACGAGGGCTTCCGGCACGCCATGAACGCCATCGTGGACTCCAACGTGACCACGGTGCTGACGGCGCTCTTCCTCTTCCAGTTCGGCACCGGACCGGTCAAGGGCTTCGCGGTCACCCTCACGGTCGGCATCATCGCCTCCATGATCACCGCGGTGTTCGTGGTGCGGACGTTCTACATGGTCTGGCTGGAGCGGCAGCCTGACGCCCTTTCCCTGAGCGTGGGCCGGGCCAGCATGTTCTCCAAGGCCAACTACGACTTCATCGGGCTCAGGCGGTACGCCTACGGGATCACCGCCGTGATCCTCGTGGCCGGCGCAATCTGGCTGGGCGTTTTCGGGCTCAACTACAGTACCGAATTCACCGGCGGCACCCTGGTTCAGATCCAGACGACCGGCACGGTCGATGTGAGCAAACTGCGGAGTGGTCTCGACGGCCAGGGATTCAAGGGTGCGGAGATTCAGTCGCTGGGCGGCGCCAACAAGATTGCCATCCGGGCGCGGCTGAATAAGGGCGATGTCCACGCCGATGACACCCAGGCGGCCGCTGCGGCTATCAGCAAGGCGCTCGACAACGTGCTGGGCGCCGGCGCCTATCACGTCGAGCACTCATCCGCGGTCGGCCCCAAGGTGGGTGGCGAGCTGAGGCAGCAGGCCTTCCTGGCCATCTTCCTTTCGTTCTTCGCGGTGCTGGCCTACCTGGCCTGGCGCTTCGAGTGGCGTTTCGGCCTCGCCGCCGTGGCCGCCACGGCGCACGACATCCTGGCTACCATCGCCTTCATCAGTTTCATGCGGTTCGAGGTGAGCCTGGTGGTCGTGGCGGCGGTGCTGTCGATGGTGGGGTACTCGCTCAATGACACGATCATCATCTTCGACCGGGTCCGCGAGAATCTCCACAAGTACAAACGGGACCACTTCATCGACATCCTCAACCGCTCGATCAACGAGACCCTGCCGCGCAGCATCCTGACCCACGGCACCACGCTCTCGACCCTGGCCGCCCTCACCATCTTCGGCGGCGAGGTCATCCGGCCGTTCGCACTGGTCATGTTCTTCGGCGTATTCACCGGCACCTTCTCGTCGATCTTCATCGCCGGTCCGGTGCTCATGGCGATCGAGAAGAAGTGGCCCGGCGCGGAAGCGCGCGGGACCAAGACGATCACGGCGCCGGTGGCTGGGCGGGCGCAGCCGGCCATAAGCCATAAGCCGTAAGTAACTGGCCTTAAGCCATAAGCCATAAGCAAGGCAGCCAGTTCGCTCGGATTCCGGGGCTACGGCATGAGTCTGATCCAGCTGAAGGCTTAGGGCTGAAGGCTTATGGCCCCATTGATCGACACCCACTGCCACCTCGCCGACCCGGCCTTTGCCGAGGACCTGCCGGCGGTGCTGCAGCGGGCGTGGGCGGACGGGCTGGAACGGATCGTCGTCATCGGAGAGTCGCGGCCCCGGGCCGAGCAGGCGTTCGCGCTTGCGGCCACGGAGTCTCGACTCTCGATTGCGACCGGGGTCCACCCCCACGATGCCCGGGAATGGAATCCGGAGCTGGCGGCGTGGCTGGGCACCACGGTGGCCCGTCCCGAAATCGTCGCCGTCGGTGAAATCGGACTCGATTACCATTACGATCACTCGCCGAGGCCGGAGCAGCTGGCGGCCTTCGAGGCGCAGATGGCGCTGGCGGCCGAGGTAGGCAAGCCGGTCGTCATCCACGCCCGCGAGGCCGATGAGGACGTGGCGGCCATCCTCCGCAACCATCCGGAGGTGACCGCCATTCTGCACTCGTTCAGCAGCGGAGCGGGGCTGCTCGCCACGGCGGTGGGCCTGGGGCACTACGTTTCGTTCAGCGGGATGCTCACCTTCCGGAACTGGCAGCTCGACGACCTGGTCCGCGAGGTTCCGGCCGACCGCCTCCTGGTCGAAACGGACGCGCCCTACCTGGCCCCGGTACCGCGTCGCGGCCGCCGCAACGAGCCCGCGCTGGTCCGGTTCGTGGCTGAGCGCCTGGCACAAGTGCGGGCAGTTTCCTTCGAAGCAATGGCACACGAGACGACCCGGAATGCCCGGCGCGTCTTCCGGCTCGAGACCGACCCCCGGTGAGGAGTCCACTGGCATGAGCACGGTTCCGTCCGACATCGAAATTGCCCAGGCTGCCAAACCCAGGCCCATCGCGGACGTGGCCCAGGAACTGGGTCTCTCTCCGGACGAGATCCTCCCCTATGGCCGGACCAAGGCCAAGATCGCCCCGGAAGCGATTGCCCGCCGGAAGCCGAAAGGCCGGCTGGTGCTCGTTACCGGCATCAACCCCACGCCGGCCGGCGAGGGGAAATCCACCGTCACCATCGGCGTGACCCAGGCGCTCCGCCGGCTCGGCAAAAAGGTGGTGGTCTGCATCCGCGAGCCTTCGCTGGGTCCCGTGTTCGGCGTGAAGGGCGGCGCCGCCGGGGGCGGCTACGCGCAGGTCATCCCGATGGACGAGATCAATCTCCATTTCACCGGGGATTTTCACGCCATCACCTCGGCGCACAACCTCCTGTCCGCGATGCTGGACAACCACCTGCATCACGGCAACGCCCTCGGCATCGACCCGCGGCGCATTACCTGGCCCCGGACCATCGACATGAATGACCGGGCGCTGCGCTCGATCATCGTGAGCCTGGGCGGGATCAATGCCGGGCCGGTGCGGGAGGAGCGGTTCGTGATCGTGCCCGGAAGCGAGATCATGGCCATCCTCTGCCTGGCCAGCGATCTCAGTGACCTGGAGCAGCGGATCAGCCGGATCGTGGTCGGCCTGACGCGGGACCGGAAGCCGGTCACGGCGGGGGAGCTCAAGGCGGCCGGGGCCATGACGCTGCTGCTCAAGGATGCGATGCTGCCGAATCTGGTCCAGACGCTCGAAGGCGGCCCCGCACTGGTGCATGGCGGGCCGTTCGGCAATATCGCCCACGGCTGCAATTCACTCGTCTGCACCCGGCTCGGCCTCTCGCTCGGCGATATCGTGCTCACCGAGGCGGGATTCGGTGCCGATCTCGGCGCCGAGAAGTTTTTCGATATCAAGTGCCGCTTCGGCGGGCTCAACCCCGAGGCCGCGATCATCGTAGCCACGGTGCGGGCGCTGAAGATGCATGGCGGCGTCAAGAAGGACGCGCTGGGCACTCCTGATGTGGCCGCCCTCAAACGCGGCATGGTCAACCTTGAAGGCCACGTCCGCAACATCCAGAAGTTTGGAGTGCCTGCCGTGGTGGCGCTCAACCGGTTCAGCTCGGATACCCCCGAGGAGATGGAAACGGTGCTCGCCGCGGTGAAGGGCTGGGGCGCCCGCGTGGCGCTTTCCGACGTGTGGGCCAAGGGCGGAGAGGGCGGGGAGGCGGTGGCGCGCGAGGTGCTGGCGATCCTCGACGAGGGCAAGGGAAACTTCAAGCCGATCTACGACGTCAACCAGCCCATCAAGGCCAAGATCGAAACGATCGCGCGCGAAATCTACGGCGCGGCCGGGGTCGATTTCACGCCGACTGCGTCCAAGTCGATCGAGCAGATCGAGGGCATGGGCTTCGGCAACACTCCCGTCTGCATGGCCAAGACGCAGTATTCCTTCTCCGATGACCCGACGAAGCTGGGCAGGCCCTCGGGCTTCCGCGTTACCGTGCGTGATGCCTACGTCTCGGCAGGCGCCGGCTTCGTGGTGGCCCTGGCCGGCGATATCATGACCATGCCGGGCCTGAGCAAGACTCCCTCGGCCGAGAACATCCGGGTGCACCCCGACGGCCGCATCGAAGGTCTTTTCTAGGAGTTGTCATGAGCCAGCCTGAGGTCGTCAGCACCGACCGCGGCCCCAAGGCCATCGGTCCCTACAGCCAGGCAATCGTGACCGGCAACATGGTGTACACCGCCGGCCAGATCGCTCTCGATCCCGCGACCATGGAGGTGGTGGCCGGGGGAATCAAGGAACAGACCACCCGGGTGCTCGCCAATCTCCAGGCGGTACTCGAGGCCGCGGGGTCGGATCTTTCAAAGGTGGTGAAAACAACCGTCTTTCTCATCGACATGTCGGATTTTCCCGCCATGAACGAGGTCTACACGCAGGCTTTCGGCAACCACAAGCCGGCGCGCTCCACGGTGGCGGTCTCGGGGCTGCCGCGCGGCGTGCGGGTCGAGATCGAGGTCGTGGCCGTCCGCTGAATTTCCCGGGAGTGGATCGGGCCTGGTGGTCCGGCCGGTCCTCAAAACCGTGATGGAGACGCCTCCGGCGGCTCCGGTGGGTTCGATTCCCACGCACTCCCGCCACATTGCAGGTACTAGAGTGACAAGGTGCTGGGGGGTACCAGGTCCGCGGCTTCGGCCTCCCAGCGCTCTGGCACTTTAGCACTTCGCGACTTTCTTTCCCTTCCGATGCCTACGCTTCTGCTCGTCAATCCCGCGGCCGGCCATGGCCGGGCGGAGAGGCTCGCCGCCAAGGCAGAAGCCGCCTGCGGGCGCTACTGGCGTGAGGTCCGGGTCGCGGTCACCCGGGCGCCAGGTGAGGGAGCGACGCTCGTACGCGAGGCCATCGGCAGCGGCTGCGCGAGGGTACTGGCACTGGGGGGTGACGGGACCGTCCACGAGGCGGCGAACGGGATTCTCTCTGCTCCGCTCGAACAGCGTCCTGCGCTCGGCGTCATCCCCGTCGGAACGGGCAATGACTACGCGAAGCTTTCGGGTACCTGGGGCCAGAGTATCACCGAGGCAGTCGGCACCCTTTCGAAGGCCCGCGTGGCGCGGTTCGATGCGGGCCAGGCCTGGGGAGAGTACTTCATCAACAGCATCGGCATTGGATTCGACGCCGAGGTGGCCAGACGGGTCTCCGGGTACAAGCGCCTGCGCGGAACCGCGGCCTACCTGGGTGCCGCACTGGCGACCTTCCGGTCGTTCGAGGCACCGCGCCTCGCGGTGGAGTCCGGCCTCGACTCCTTCGAGGATACGACGCTGCTGCTCGAGGTTGGCATCGGCGCCGTGGTGGGCGGGGGATTCCGCCTTACACCCGAGGCCCGTCCGGACGATGGGCTTTTCGATGTCTGTGCGATCCGAAGCCAGGGCCTGGGCGGATTCCTGGTGAAATTGCCGCTGGCCATGTTCGGCCGGCACGGCGGGCTCAACGGAGTGAGAATGTTCAGAACCGGGAAGCTGGTGGTCCGAAACGTGAGCGGCGCGCCGATCGTGGCACAGCTCGACGGCGAAGTACGGACCGCGGCGGGTCCGCTCGAGATCACCCAGTATGCGGGTGCACTACCCGTCCTGGTTGCCGAGTCGCGGCCGTGAAGAACGCCGGACGGGGGTTTGCCAGTGACAACAATGCCGGCGCGCATCCGTCGGTCATCGAGGCGGTCGCCGGCGCGAACGTCGGCCACGTCCCTGCCTACGGCCGCGATCGCTGGACCGCCCGGGCCGTGGAACTTCTCAAGCGGGAGTTCGGCGCCGATGCGGAAGCCCTGCTGGTGTACGGCGGCACCGGCGCCAACGTGGTTTCCCTGTCCGCCCTGCTTTCGCCCTGGCAGGCCGTAATCTGTCCCGCCGGCGCGCATATCAACGTCGACGAATGCGGCGCCCCGGAGCGTTTCACCGGTTGCAAGCTGCTGCCTGTCGTCACACCGGACGGGAAGCTCCGCCCCGGAGATCTTGCTGCCGCGCTGTCGAGACTTGGCGACCAGCACGCCGCGCAGCCCGCCGTGGTGTCCATTTCAGAGGCCTCCGAAATGGGCACAGTGTACAGCCCCGCGGAAATCCGGGCGCTGGCCGATGCCGCCCACGCCAGGGGGCTCGCGCTGCACGTCGATGGGGCCAGGCTCGCCAACGCGGCGGTGTCGCTCGATACCTCCCTCGCCTCACTCACGGCGGAAGCGGGGGTGGATCTCCTCTCGTTCGGGGGCACCAAGAATGGGCTGCTCGGCGCCGAGGCGGTCATCAGCTTCTCGGGGCGAGGGAGCGAGCTGGTGTTCGTGAGGAAACAGGGGGCACAGCTTTCCTCCAAGATGCGCTTCCTGGCGGCCCAGTTCATCGCCCTGCTCGAGTCGGGTCTCTGGCGGGCCAACGCCGCCAACGCCAATGCGATGGCGCGGCGGCTGGCTGCGGGCGTCGAACGATTGCCTCGCATCCGGCTGACTCAGCCGGTGCAGGCCAACGCGGTATTCGCGACCCTGCCGCCGGAGTGGATTCCCCGGGTCCAGGCGCGCTATCCCTTCTACGTCTGGAACGAGGCGACCTTCGAGGTGCGCTGGATGTGTTCATGGGACACCACCGCGGAAGACGTCGACGAATTTGTCGCGGCGATCGGCGAGGTCGCCCGATGAAATGGCGGACCGCGTGGCTCATGCTCCTCCTCCTCGGACTGGCCTCGGCCCGCGCGGTAGCGCAGGACAGTACGACGAAGATCCCCCCGCCGCCGCCGGAGCCGGTCGAGCTGGGCAACCCGGTCGTGGCGCCGCCCAGTGCCAGTGACTCCGCGCGGCGTTATATCAAGCCCATGGCGGCGTTCTGGCGTTCGCTCATTCTCCCGGGATGGGGTCAGGCCCGGACCGGCCGGAAGCTCGCCGCGGGTGTGTTCATCGCGTGGGAGGGAGTGACGCTGTCCATGGCGCTCAAGGCCAATCAGGAGCTGCAGTACCTCGAACGCACCGATGACGGGCGGGTGGACGCCAAGCGCCAGGAACGGCAGGACTGGCTTGTGCTCCTGGCGGTCAATCACCTCTTCTCGGCCATGGAAGCCTACGTGTCCGCCCACCTCTGGGATTTCCCCGGCGATCTCCACGTGCAGGCCCTTCCCAGAGGGGTGGGCGCGACCCTGACTCTTCCGGTCCAGATCCGATGAACCAGGCCCCGATCGGCATTTTCGACTCTGGCCTCGGCGGGCTTACCGTGACCCGGGCCATCTTCGAGCGGCTCCCGGCCGAGTCGACGGTGTATTTCGGGGATACGGCGCGGGTGCCGTATGGCCCGAAGAGTCCCGAGACGGTGCGGCGCTACAGCCTGGAGATCCTGCGCTTTCTCCTCGAGCAGCGGGTCAAGCTCGTGGTCATCGCCTGCAACACCAGCACGGCACACGCGCTCGAGGCGCTCCAGGCGGAATCCCCGGTGCCGGTGATCGGAGTCATCCAGCCGGGCGCCCGTGCGGCGGTGACCGCCTCTCGCGGCGGGCCGATCGGCGTCATCGGCACCGCGGGCACGATCGCCTCCGACGCCTACGGGCGCGCGATCCGCCAGCTCAGGCCCGAGGCCGATGTGCGACAGCTGGCCTGCCCGCTGTTCGTCCCGCTCGTCGAGGAGGGCTGGTTCGACCACCCCGCGACGGAGCTCGTGGCTCACGAATACCTGTCCGGCCTTCGCTCGGGGAACATCGATTCCCTCGTCCTTGGCTGCACTCACTATCCGTTGCTCAAGGCCCTTCTCGCCCGTGTCATGGGGCCGGCGGTCCGCCTGATCGACAGCGCCGAGGAAACGGCGCGGGCCGTGGCGGAGCGATTGGAGCTGGATGGGCTGGAGGCAAAACCGGGAGGACCGGTGGTGCACCGGTTCGTCGTGAGCGATGACGAGGTCCGCTTCCGCAACGTCGGCTCCCGCTTCATCGGCGAGAGGCTGTCGGCGGCGGAGGTGGTGGCGCTGGGGTGAGCAGGAACAGGGAACAGGGAACGGGGGACAAATGGTTGGCGAGGCGCGGACTCCCGTTCCCCGTTAACTGTTCCCCGTTCCCTTGAACTGGCGGAGCTCGACTCCTGAGGCGGAACAGACCGCATAGCGATAGCCATCGAGCCACGCCCCAGGATTGACGTACCAGCGCCCGCCTGGCATCTCGACGGCATCCGCCCGGTGGGTGTGGCCCATGACGACGAGGCCCAGCGAGCTGTCGCCCGCGAGTTGTGCCAGCGCCCAGTCGCGCTGCCGCCCTGCCGCCGCCTCGATGGCCGCGGGATCGGTGACCGTATTGCCGAGTCGGTGGTTGATCAGGTCGGCCACCCAGAACCCGACGGTGGGATGCAGGGCGCCGAACACCGCCACCGTGGCGGGATGCCGGGTGACTCGCTGCAGCAGCGTGGCCGACCAGTGGCGTTCGGTGATCCCGTCGCCGTGAATGGCCAGCACCCGGCGGCCGGCCGCCTCGAACCGGGCCGAGACTGGCTGGAAATCGATGCCAAGCTCCGAGCGCCAGAATTCATCGCCCCAGCGATCGTGGTTCCCGCCGGTCATGACGATCGGCATCTGGCGGCGCAGCCGTCCCAGGGCAGCGGCGACCGGGAATCCCGCCCGGGGAATGACCCGGCGCCAGGCAAACCAGAAATCGAACAGGTCGCCTGCAATCAGCAGCGCGTCCCCCAGCCGGGGTACCTCGTCCAGGAATTCGAGGAACGCCTGCTGGGCCTCTGGAGAGCCGGCGCCCAGGTGGGCGTCACAGACCGCGACGAGTCGTTGGCCGATCACGCGGCGAAGATTGAACCATCCCGGGCCCGCTGGCAAGCGCGGGCCCTGTGCGTTTCCCCTCACCGAGAAGCGTCATCTGTGCAAACACCCTTGACGGTGTCCGAGACCCTGGTCCGGGTCAACTACTCCGAGACCGACCAGATGGGCGTGGTCTACCATGCCCGGCACCTGGTCTGGCTCGACATCGCCCGCACGGAACACCTGAGGCTGGCGGGTTTCAATTACCGGGATCTGGAAGCCCGCAACTTTCGCCTGGTGGTCACCGATCTCCGCATCCGCTATCTCAAGCCGGCCCGTTACGACGACCCGATCCGGATCCGCTGCTGGGTCCGCGAGGCGGCGTCGCGCCGGGTCACTTTCGGCTATGCCATGGAGCACGCCGAGACAGAATTGTTGCTCGCGACCGCGGAGACCGCGCTGATCTGCCTCGACAGGCATCATGAGCTGGCCCGGCTTCCCGACGAGGTCCGCACTGCGCTGGTGGTGAGCCCCGATCCGGTGAGGCTCTGAGATGCGCCCGCTCCGCGCCCTCGCGCTCTGCGCCACCCTCTCGACCCTCCTGGCTCCGTGCCTCGCCGCGCAGGCTGAGGGATCGGTCGAGCTGCTGGCTCCGCTGCTCCGCGCCGAGGATACTCGCCAGTACGATGCGGCGCTCTTCGAATCGGCGCTCGGCCAGCCCGATGCGCTCGTCCGCCAGACCGCCATCCGCGCGATCGGCCGGATCCGGGATACCCAGGGCCTGCCGCTCCTGATCGACGCCCTGCGGGACCGTGATTCGACCCTGGTTTCCGAGGCCGCCTTTGCGCTCGGCCAGATGGGCGACAGCGCGGCGGTGCCGGAGCTGGCCGCCCGCCTGTCGGACCCGGCATTCCTCCTGCCCCCGGCGATGGCAGAGATCGTCACGGCGCTGGCCAAGATCGGCGGGCCTGAGGCGGGAGCGATCTGCGCCGGCGCGCTGAGCGGAACCGCGCTGGCGACCGACACGGTGCGCCGGCAGGTCGCGGCGCAGGCCTGCCTCCGGGAGGGATGGCGGTTCGGCAAGAACGCACCGCTGACCGAACTGCGGAGCTACCTCACCTCGACGGATGACGGGACCCGGGCGGCGGCCTACTACTCGATCGGACGCCTGGGAAGTATTGAGGATGCGCCCCAGCTGCTCTCGGGCCTTCATGATGGCAACAAATTCGTCCGCAGCGCCTCGGCCAGAGCGCTGGTCGCCAGGTACGCCGATTCTGCCCGGCTCGATCGTTCAAGCACGGCGCGGCAACTCGCCCAGCTCACGGGCGATGATGATCCCGGCGTGCGCGTGCAGGCACTCCGCGCCATCGGCACCTACAAGGGCGTGGGGGCGGCCGCGATGCTGGCGCCGCAACTCGCCGACCCTGTGCCGAACGTCGGCGTCGCCGCCGCCCAGGCCATCGGTACCTCCGGCGACACTGCGGGAGTGCGGACGCTCGGCGCGGTGCTGGATCAGAAGGGATCCTATGCTCTCCGCCGGGCGGCGCTGCTCGCCGTGGCTCGTCTCGACGCGGCCGAGTTCCGCAAGCGGGTCGCGCCCTGGAGCAGCAGCGCCGACTGGCGCGAGCGGGCCACCGCGGCGGAGGGGTGGGGGCTCGTGCATCCGCTCGATACGGCCCAGCTCGTCAGGATCCTGGCCGACAGGGATTTGCGGGTGGCGGCGGCTGCGCTCGGCGCCTGGGGAGACGCGGTGCAGGGCCCCGATCCCGGGCTGGTGATGGCCGCAAGACGGCTGCTCACCTCACCCGACCCGGTGCTGCGGAGCCTTGCCGCCGACGCCATCGCGCGCGCGGCTGATCCCGCCGATCTGCCCGCACTGAAGCGGGCGTGGACCGCTGCGGCCCACGATTCGATTCCGGATGCGGCGATCTCCGTTCTGGGCGCGGTGCAGGCCATCGCCGCCGCGGGCGAGTCGGCCCGGCACGCCGCACTGGGCGGCTTCGTCGAATCGACGCCTCGGCCGGGCGACTATCTGTTGCGGCGATGGGCGGCTGATCACTGGCCGGAACTGGCGGACCACTGGGGCGGGGCAGGGGCGGTCGAGGTCAGCCGGAGCATGCAGGACTACCGGGAACTGGCGCTCAAGTTCCTCGCGGTGCCCGGGGCCGACCAGATGCCCCACGTCATCATCGAAACGCCCAGGGGCAAGATCGAGCTCGAACTCAACGGTCCCCAGGCACCGCTGACCGTGGCCAATTTTCTCAGATTGGTCGACCGCCACTACTTCGACAACCAGCGGTGGCACCGGGTCGTGCCGGACTTCGTGGCCCAGGCCGGAGATCCGCGCGGCGATGGCTGGGGCGGCCCGGGCTGGGCCGTCCGCGACGAGATCAATCCGGTTCGGTACGGGCCCTTCGTCGTCGGCATGGCGCTGTCGGGCCCCGATACGGGCGGCAGCCAGTGGTTCATCACCCTGAGTCCCGCACCCCATCTCGACGGCGGCTACACCGTATTCGGCCGCGTCTATGCGGGCCAGGGCACCCTGCTGCGCATCGCCCAGGGGGACCTGATCACCAGCATTCATCGATGAAGCTGTGGCGCGGGGGGCTGCTCGTGGTTCTCGGGCTGGCCGCCCGCGCCGTTCCGGTGCTGGCGCAGTACGCCATTCTGGACGACAACAAGATCGAGTACCGGACGTTCGACTGGCGGGTGCTGCGGGGCCCGCACGTCGATCTCTATTTCTATCCGGTCGAGGAGAGGCTCGCCGCGGCGGCGCTCACCTGGGCGGAGCAGAACTACGATACCCTGCAGCTGCGCTTCAACCACACGCCCAGTTCGCGCATTCCTCTCATCCTCTATGCGTCGCACACCCACTTCGAGCAGACCGGCATCCTGCCGTTCATTCCGCCCGAGGGGCTGCTGGGCGTCACGGACTTCGCCAAGCGCCGGGTAACGCTGCCCTTCCGCGGCAACATGGCGGACTTCCGCCATACCCTGCGCCACGAAATGGTGCACGCCTTTCAGCTCAGCATCAGCGAGGAGCAGTACCAGCGGATTCCCCGCCAGCTGCCGGCGGAATTCCCCCTGTGGTGGACCGAGGGGCTCGCGGAGTACTGGTCGGCGGGCGAGGATGCGCGGGACGAGATGATCCTGCGGGACCTGATCCTCGAGGGGCGTCTCCCCCATATCCAGGACCTCGAGTACTTCGGCGGCGGCCTGATCTACCCGCTGGGCGGGCGGCTGCACCGCTGGCTGGGACAGACGTACGGGGACTGGCGGATCGTCCGGATGTACCAGGACATCTGGCGCTACCAGACGTTCGAGGAGGCGGTCCTCGCGGTCTACGGCAAGACGGTGCGCGAGCTCGACCTCGAATTCCAGCTGGCCATGCGGCGGGCGTACCTGACGGTGATCAACAACTACGGCCCGGTGTCCGTCGGCGGGCGCCAGATCAGCCGGGCCGCCGTCAATCCGGCGGTAGCCCCGGCCGGACCCGACGGGAATGATGCGTTCTATTTCACCGGCGGCGACGGCTACATCACGGTCCGCCGGACCTCGCTCGAAGGCGGGGTGCACGGCGAGGCGGAGCTGGTGACGGGGCGCACGGCCGATCTCGAATCGGTGCACCCGTTCGACTCCCGGATCGACGCCTCGCACCCCGGCCTGCTGCTGCTGAGCTCCAAGCAGGGCGAGCGTGATGCCCTGCTGATCTGGAGTCTCAAGGACCGCAAGGTCGTGGGGCGCTACACCTTCGCGGAGCTGGTCGCTGTCAGCTCCCCTGCGTGGAGCGCGGATGGCAAGTCGATCGTCTTCAGCGGGCTGACCGAAGCGGGCGTCTCGGATCTCTACCGTGTGCGCCTGCCGGAAGGCACCCTCGAAAAGGTCACCGACGACGAATACCAGGACCTGGATCCCTCGCCCAGCCCCGATGGACGGTGGATCGCCTTTACCAGCGACCGGACCGCCGAGGGCCCCGCCGGCGCGATGAACCTTTTCCTCAGGGACGAGGCGACCGGCGAGATCCGCCAGCTGACCAGCGGACTCTGGGTCGACGAAACCCCGCGCTGGGATCAGTCGGGGCGCCTGTTCTTCGCCAGCGATCGCGACGGCGTGCTCAACATCTTCTCGATCGACACTCTTGGCCAGGGCCGGCGCGAGACATCCGCCTGGACGGGTGCCTTTGCCCCGGCCCCGATTCCTGGCCGCTCCGCCCTGCTGGTGACCGCGTGGGAATCGAGCGAGCTGGGCGTCTACGCCATTCCGGTGGATTCGCTGGCGCAGCGGGACACGTTCGCGCTGCCCGTCCAGGTGGCGGCGGCCGGCCAGTGGCAGTGGCACCCCGAAAGCGTCACCTCGGAAGCGAGCCGCAGCGGACAGCCGTATCATCGCCGCTTCCAGTTCGACATCGCGGCAGGACGGGCAGTCTTCATTCCCAGCGTCGGCGGCAGCCAGGGCGTGTCGGTGCTGTTCAGCGACCTGTTCGAAGAGCACACCCTGTTCTTCAACGTGTCGACATTCCAGGAGCAGGGGCTGGGGGGCGTACTGGACAACCTCAGCGCCACCGCCATCTACCTCAACCAGCACCGCCGGCTCAACTGGGGTGCGGCGCTCTTCCGTTTCAAGGGATCCTCCTACACCGGCGGGTTCGACGTCGCGTACGACGAGGATGCCATCGGCGGAGGCGCGTTCCTGCGCTATCCGCTCACCCGCTTCACCCGGCTTGAAGGCGGCATGACGCTGGAGCACTCCCGGCGGCTCGATTTCTACGTGCCGGTGAGCGAGCCGCTGCGCGAAGGCATCATCGCCAGCCACTACGTCAGCTTCACCTTCGACAACGCCCTCTGGTCGATCTCCGGCCCGATCGATGGCGGGCACTTCAGCCTGACGGGCAGTGTCGGCACCGATTTCACCAACGCGCGATTCGACAACTACACGGTGATCGCCGATGGGCGGCACTATTTCCGATTCGGGCGGAACAGCGCCTACGCCGTGCGGGCGTTCGCCTATCTCAGCGGCGGGGACCGCCCCAATTTCGTGAACATCGGGGGGACGCTGGGGCTGCGCGGCTACCCGCTGTACGGCTACATTGAGGGATCACGAGCCCTGATGCTCAATCAGGAAATTCGCCTGCCGCTGCTCAAGTACATCGGCCTCGGCACGGCCATCGGGCAGGTCACCCTGCCGCCGATACAGCTGGCGCCCTTCGTCGATATCGGCAAAGCCTGGTATCCGACCGGGGTGCCACGCGGGTGGATCGGGAGCTGGGGGGCCAGCTTCCGTCTCTCACTCGGTCCCTTTGTAACCCTGCGCCTCGATTGGGGCCGGCGCTTCAGCACCAGCGGGCTGTCCGGATATGGGCTGTCACTGGAAGATCGGCAGCCCAGCTTCCTCAAGTTCTTCTTCGGATATAACTACTGATGTGGCAACGAGTTCCTGTTGACCACCGGAATCGACTCCTCTATCTTGCCCTCATGGCATGGGGTTGCGGAGGTGGTGCACCGCCGCGCCTCGAGCCCGCCGGTGCTGCGCCGGTGGAGCGGGCAGCGGCGGTTTCGTGGGCCGATTCAACCGCTCCGCACGGTTCCACGCTGCATCGCTTCAAGTGGTCGTTCAAGAACGAGCGCTCCACCGCTGGTGGCCGCGGCAGTCTCAGGATCGCCTCTCCCGACTCGCTCCGCATGGACGTCGCGGGCCCCCTCGGCGCCGGACGCGCTGCCGGCGTGGTGATCGGCGACAGCGCCATCTGGGTGGATCCGGAGAAGTCGTTCACCGACCTGGTGCCGAGTTATCCGCTGCTCTGGGCCATGACCGGAGTCGCCCGCCGGCCCGGCGCCAAATCCGAACTGCGCGGATTGACCGAGGCCAGGCGCGTGTATCTCCAGTACGTCGATGGAGCGGATACGGTCGAGTACCTGCGGGAGCTGTCGTCTCCCGCCCGATTCCTGGCTGAGGTGCGGCATGGAGGCAGAGTGGTGGGCCGGGTGGAAACAAAGCTGGACGCGTCCGGCCAGCCGGTCTCGTCCCGGCTCACGGTGCCCGGCGAGCCGGCCCAGCTGGACCTGAACTTCTATCTCCACTCGAGCAGCAATGCGTTTCCCCCGGATACCTGGCGCCGTCGCGAGCCTTAGCCTGCTCGTCCTCGCGGCGTGTCTCTACAAGTTTTCGGGTGGCGGGTTCCCGCCGGAGATCAAGACCGTGGCCGTGCTGCCGTTCGACAACCTGACGGCGGAACCTGCGCTGACGCAGGAGGTCACCCAGGCCGTACGTGACGCGGTGGAGGGGCGGCTGGGCCTGCGCCCCGCGGGCGAGCAGACGGCCGACGCGGTGGTGCGCGGATCGATCAGCCGCTACGATCCGGATCTGCCGGTGGCGTACAGCGGCAACGCCCAGAACAACCAGGTGGATGTGACCCGCCGGCAGGTGCAGATCACCGTCTCGGTGGAGATCGTGGCCCAGAAGGACGGCAAGACCCTCTGGCAGCGCGGCGGCATGCTGCTGGATGGCGATTACCAGACCGGCAATGAAGCCGACGGCCGAAAAAAGGCGGTAGACAAGCTGGTGACCAACATCGTCGACGGAGCCCAATCGCAATGGTGATGACGCGAATGCTGGGCCGGCGGGGCGCGAGCAATGTCGGCTGCCTGCTGAGTCTCCTGGTGTTCGTCGCCGCGCTGTACTACGGCATCAACATCGGCAAAGTCTGGTTCCGCTACTACCAGCTCAAGGACGAGATGACCGTTTCGGCCCGCATGGCGCCGGGACTGACCGATCCCACCATCCGGCACCGCCTCGAGATCAAGGTGGACGAGCTGGGACTTCCCGTCGAGGCCAAGAAGTTCACCATCAGCCGCGCCGGCAAGCAATTCTCGGTGAGTTGCGAGTACAACGAACACGTGTCGCTGCCGTTCTTCGATCACACCTTCGTCTTCAAGCCCAGCGCGGTTGAACCGCTTTAGGATGCCGGACCGCCGCCGCCGGCTCTGGCCGGCGGCGTTGCTGCTTCTGCTGGCGGCACCTGCGCCCCTCTGGGCGGAGGGCCAATCCCCCGAAACAGTTTCCCTCTTCCTGTCCCTGGCCGGCATGCTGGCCGGCGCCAAACTCATGGGAGAGCTGTGCGAGCGCCTGGGGCAGCCTCCGGTCCTCGGGGAACTGCTGGCGGGCCTCCTCCTCGGGCCGAGCCTGCTCAACATCATTCCTGCCGGGTCCGGCTTCGCCGCCCAGACGGTCGACCTGCTGAGCGGACTCGGTGTGGTCCTGCTGCTGTTCGAAGTGGGCCTGGAGACGGATCTCCGGGCCACGCTCTCCGTCGGCGCCGCGGCCACGGCCGTCGCGCTGGTGGGCGTCATCCTCCCCTTCGCCGGCGGGTATCTCTACTGGCACCTGGCCCCTCATCCGGCCGGCGCCGGGGCGGGCAACGTCACCGCGATCTTCATCGGCGCCGCGCTCACAGCCACATCCGTCGGCATCACCGCCCGGGTCTTCAGCGACCTGGGCCGACTCGACTCGACCGAAGCGCGGGTCGTGCTGGGCGCCGCGGTCATCGACGACATCATCGGCCTCGTGATCCTGAGCGTCGCCGGTGTCATCGCGGCCGGGGGGAACGTTTCGTTCTCCGGTGTGCTCCGGATCCTGGTCCTGGCGGTGGGCTTCCTGGTGGTGACGGTCGTGGTCGGGAACCGTGCCATGCCGCGGGTCATGGATTTCGTCGGGCGGATGCGGGCCAGAGGGGTCCAGGCGGTCCTGGCCTTTGCCTTCGTGCTGACGCTCGCTGCTCTCGCGTCCTATGCCGGGTCGGCCCTCATCATCGGGGCCTTCGCCGGGGGACTCATCCTGGCCTCGACCCGTCAGCGCAAGGAAATTGAGCAGGCCATGAGTCCTGTGGCGGCGATCTTTGCCCCGATCTTCTTCGTCAAGGTCGGCGCCGGGCTGGATCTCCATCTGCTCGACCCCAGGGTGCCCGGCACCGGCGGTCTCCTGTTGACGGCCCTCGCGCTCTGTATCATCGCGATCCTCGGCAAGGTGGCCGCCGGGTGGGCCTGGCCCTGGACCGCGTTCGATCGAACGGTGGTCGGGGTGGGCATGGTGCCGCGAGGCGAGGTCGGTCTCATCTTCGCCGACCTCGGGCGCCGCACCGGTGTCTTGTCCCAGGAGCTGTTTGGCGCGATCCTGCTGGTAGTGATGGCCACGACCTTTCTTGCCCCCATTGTTCTCAAGCGGTTGCTGCACCGGAAAGGTGCGGCCGCCGAGGTGCACGCGTCGTGAATACCGCCACCAAGATCCGGGACCGGATCGCCGCCGTGGCATGGCGGCGCAACTTCAAGGGGCGGGTCGTCTTCACCAACGGTGTCTTCGACCTGCTCCATCCGGGCCACGTGGCTCTGCTCGAACAGGCGCGCGCCGAAGGAGATGCGCTCATCGTGGCGGTCAATGACGATGCGTCCGTTCGACGACTCGGTAAAGGGGCCGACCGCCCCATCGTGCCCGAGCAGGCGCGGGCCAGAGTCATCGCCGGCCTTGCCGCCGTCGACTGCGTCGTCCTCTTCGGCGAGGACACCCCGCTGGAGGTGATCACGGCGCTCGAGCCCGACGTGCTGGTCAAGGGCGCCGACTACAGCCGGGATCGGATCGTCGGCGCCGATTTCGTCGAATCCCGGGGCGGTAAGGTGGTGCGGGTGCCGGTCGTCGCCGGCTTTTCTTCAACCGCGATCGTGGAGCGTCTCCGTGCCTCGTCCTGATGGCCGTGCCGTCGATGAACTGCGCCCGCTCGTCCTCGAGCGGGGCGCCAATCCCTACGCCGAGGGCTCGTGCCTGATCCGCATGGGCGGCACGCTGGTGCATTGCACGGCGAGTGTCGAAACCGGCGTTCCGGGGTGGAAGAAGGGAAGCGGGCAGGGATGGGTTACCGCCGAGTACGGCATGCTCCCGCGGGCCACCCATGAGCGCACCAATCGCGAGCGCAACGGGCCGGGGGGACGCAGCCAGGAAATCCAGCGGCTGATTGGCAGGTCCCTCCGGGCGGCCATGGGTACCATGGCGTTCGGCGAATACACGATCAAGGTCGATTGTGACGTCCTCCAGGCCGATGGCGGCACCCGGTGTGCCAGCATCACCGGCGGCTGCATCGCCCTGGCCGACGCCTGCAACTGGCTGGCGGCCCGCGCGGGCATTCCGAACCCCTTCGGACGCCTGGTCTCGGCGGTGTCCGTCGGCGTGCTCGATGGCGAACCCCGTCTCGACCTTGCCTATGCCGAAGACAAGGTGGCGGGAGTCGATGCCAACGTGGTCATGCTCGAGCCCGACCAGTTCGTCGAGGTCCAGGGCACCGGTGAGCACGCCACCTTCAAGCGGGGGCAGCTCGACCAGCTCCTCGACCTGGCCCAGGGCGGCATCGCCCGCCTCTTCCAGGAACAGCACCGGATCCTCGGCCGTTGAGGCTGCTGGTTGCCACCCGGAGCTCCGGGAAGCAGCGCGAGGCCCGGCGCATTCTCGAAGCGGCCGGCCACCAGGTGGTCTTTCCCGACGACGCCGGACTGATCGAACGCGCCGAGGAGGAAGGCCTCGAGTCCGGTGATTCGTTCGAAACCAATGCCCGCCGCAAGGCCGAATACTTTGCCCGTCTGAGCGGCCTCCCCACCCTGGCCGACGACTCCGGCCTCGAGGTGCTCTCGCTCGGAGGTGCACCCGGCGTGCGCTCGAAGCGCTGGGCCGGGGCGACGGGTTCCGCCTCCGAGATCGATGCCGCCAACAACGCCGAACTGCTCCGCCGGCTGCGCGGCGCGGCCGAGCAGCGCAGGCGGGCGCGCTATCGCTGCGTGCTGGTGCTGGTTCGCTGGGCGGGAGGTATCCCGGAGGTCTTCGAAGGGGCCTGCAGCGGGCGGATACTCGAGGCGGCGGAGGGAACTGGGGGGTTCGGTTACGATCCGTACTTCTGGAGCGACGATCTCAAGAAGTCCTTCGGTCAGGCTACGGCGGAGGAAAAGGATTCGGTGAGTCACCGGGGCAGGGCGCTGGCACTGCTGGTGGAGAAACTGAAATCGTAAGCGTGGCGGAATTCAGGCCTGGGTGAGCGGTTAGCGGTGAGCGGCCCCACAATCCAGGCACCTCGGCACTCCAGAGAATCCCGGTACTTCCGGCATGCGGCCCGCTGACCGCTCACCGAGATCCAATCCTCCACCGCATCCGGTTTCAGACTCCTTTCCCGCCCACCTTCTTCATCGCCCTCACCAACTCCGCGTGGTCCCGCTCCGTCTGCTCTCCGTACGCCTCGGCCCATTGACCCAGCGCATCGTCCAGTACGGTCGAATGGCCACCACAGTAGCCGCCGATCGCCGCGATGTCGCCCGTCCGGGCGTGCGCCCGGGCCAGCAGGGCGGCGCACGCCGCGCCGTAGGCCAGGAACTGCCTTCCCTCCAGCCACTCGAGCGGAATCGACCCCTTCATGTTCCGCATCTGGCGCACGAAGCAGTGCCGCCGTTCCGCCGTTGTCCATCCCAGCAGGAGGTCGCTCGAGGCCTGCAGGGCCCTGTGGGCGAGCACCACCCGCTCGCCCTGGTGGCCCCGGAATCGGCCCCATATGGCCCCCAGCCAGGGCGCGGCCGAAGGAAGTGTGGCTTCCTTGACTTGGAGCAGCAGAGGGTCGCCGGGGCCGTTGCCGATGAGCAGCACCAGGTAGGCCCTGAGCCCGACGCTTCCCACGCCGACCACCCGGTGGGCGACATCCTCGATCCGATAGTGTCCCAGCAATTCCCTGCGCTCTGGAGAGAGCGTGCTGCGGTAGCGCGCCAGCGATCGGCGAACCTCGGCGGTCTGCGCGGGGGACACGGCGGTGAGCGTCGGCGGATCAGTCCGGAAGCGCCAGTGGTTGCTGCCGTGCGGCTCAGCCACCTTGGCGAAGAGTGCCAGGCTGGTGCGCGACCTGGCCACGCTCACCGCGCGCTCGACCAGTGTCGCATCCGATTCGCCGGGTCCGAAAATGGTGGTGAGCAACGGGCCCGGATGCTCCATGGATGTGCTCTGGTACCACCCCTCGAGTATGCCAAGGGACTGGAGGCGGGCTGCGGTCGCGCGGTAGGTCGCCACCGCGTGGGCGACCACAGCATGCCGCTCGCGCTTGCCCAGTCCGTGGGTCCGCCCGGCCACGTTGATGCTGGCCGTCAGCCGCTTGAGATCCCACTCCCACGGTCCGGGGGTACTCTCATCGAAGTCATCGAGATCGAAGACCACGTCCCTGGTAGGCGTGCCGTACAGGCCGAAATTGCCCAGATGGGCATCGCCGCTCATCAGGACCCGGAGACCGGAGACGGGTGTGCGGGCGAGATCCGCGGCCATGATCCCGGCGGATCCGCGGAGAAAATCGTACGGCGAGGCCGCCATCCGGCTGAGGCGCAGGGGGATCAGATTGGGCTGGCGTCCCTTGTTGCTCCGGGCCAGCATGGCCATGACCGACGGGCGGTCGGTGGCGGGTACCCACTGGCCATGGATTTCCCGCGGCACCCTGATGCGCAACGCCTTTCCGGATGCCCGGCGCTCCTCCCACGTCGAGATGCCTGTGGACTTGGCCATGCGTCGAGAGGGCGAAGGGAGAAGGGGGAAAGAGAAAGGCGAAAAGGGACAAGAGAAAAGGTAACGGGAAAAAGCTAGTCCATTCGCCGTCCGCTTTTCTCCTTTCGCATTTCGCTGTTGGCGTTCGCCTTTCCCCGTTGCTCGATTAGGTTTGGCCACTCGGGGCGTAGCTTAGCCCGGTAGAGCGCCTGCTTTGGGAGCAGGAGGTCGCGAGTTCGAATCTCGCCGCCCCGATACCGCAGGAGACGGCAGACAGGAGACGGGAGACGGGAGCTCGGCGATCAGGCCGATCTCCCGCTTTCGTTCTTGGCATCCCGCTTCACGTACCGGGTTGCAATCAACAGTTCACGGGCAACCGTTCACGATTTCCTGTCTTCCGTCTTCCGTCTCCCGTCTCCTACTTCCCGATCCACTCCGCCTTGATGAACTTCACCGGATCGAACAACTCCTCGGGGAGCTTCACATCCGCCCGCGGGTTGCTGTACTCCTCCTTCTGCCTCGAGACCCCGTCGACATTGAAGTCGACCAGGGTTTCGATCCAGCCCCCGCCCAGCTTCTGGTAGCCGTCGAAGATCGTCTCGATGAAGTGGCCTTTCGGATTGAGCTCAGTCGATCGCACGAAGAGCAGGCGATCCTTTTCGATCCAGAACTGCTTCTTCGTCGAATCGCCGGCCTGGGCCCCCACGATCCACACGGCCTTGCCGCGCCAGGTCGTTTCGGACACGGTGTTCATGTCGAATCCCTCGGCGGTGAGCCGGCGGGCCGTTTCGGCCGGATCACGGAGGTAGACGTCGAACCCCAGGATCAGCAGGGGGTGAACGAACGGCCCGCTGTTCTTGATCTTGCCTCCGTCGGTGACGTAGATCGAATCCGCCCGGAAGAAGATGGCCTTGCCGCTGTCGAGCGGCGCCACGTCGATCCGGAGTTTGCTCGGGACCTCGAGCGCCTCGAACCAGGTTTCCACCGAGCCGTCGCCCTTGGTGGTCTTCTGGACGAAGGTGACGGTCTTGTACCACTTGCCCTCGTACTTCTGCTTCATCATTTCGAGAACCTGGAGACCGGTCGGCGGGGCAGGGTGGGGGACGGCGGCCAGGGCGAGCATCAATGCTGCCAGCAGCATGGCGAACTCCGGATGATGGGTGGATGATGCCAGCCTACGGGGGCGGTACCCTCAGGTTTCGGTCTCGCCCGGGGAGTCAGGGACTCCTTCTGACCCGTTGAGCTGCGGGCACTCCGCGCCCTCGCTCGCCTCCGCGGTTGCGCCGCTACGGCTCCCCGTTTCCCGATTCCCGTTCCCCGTTTACCGTTAGGTGCAGTCGATGGCGCTGGCGCCCGTAGCTCAGCTGGATAGAGCATCTGCCTTCTAAGCAGAGGGTCGCAGGTTCGAGTCCTGCCGGGCGCGTTGGGAAGCAGTCTAGAGACGAGAGTCGAGAGTCGCGAGTCACCCCTCCCGCCATCCACCTCGAATCGATTCGGCCCTCTCCGCAGCGGAAGCAACCCGGAACCTTTTTCTCTGATCACGGGATTCGGATACCTTTCCGCCCATGCCCGTCCTGACCCGCGCCCGCGTTCGTGAGCTGCTCCAGCTCGCCCTGCCCATCGTCATCGTGCAGGTCGGGCTGATGGCCATGGGTGTGATCGACACGGTCATGGTCGGTCACCTCTCGGCCGAGGCCCTGGGCGCCGTGGCCCTGGGGAATATCTACTTCTTCGGCACCTCGATCTTCGGCATGGGAACCCTCCTGGCGCTCGATCCCCTGGCCGCCCAGGCGGTCGGTGCGGGTGACAGCGAAGGCGTGGCCCGGGCGATTCAGCGAGGCCTCATTCTCGTCGCCGCGCTCTGCGTCCCGGTCACCCTGCTCCTCCTCCCCGCGGGCCCGGTGCTGCGCGTGCTCGGTCAGCCCGAGGCGCTCGTGGTGCTGGCGGCGCCGTTCTGCGTCATCGGCATCGCCGGCCTTCCCGGGTTCTTTGCGTTCGTAGTGCTGCGCCAGGGACTTCAGGCCCAAGGCAGGGTAGCCGCGATCATCGTGAGCGTGGTGCTCGCCAACCTGGCCAACGTCTTCTTCAACTGGGTATTCATCTTCGGCCATCTCGGCTCGCGTCCCCTCGGCGTCATCGGTTCGGCGTGGGCTACCGTCATCGGCCGGACGCTGCTGCCGCTGCTCCTCCTGGCCTTCGACTGGGGCCACCTCCGCAATCAGCTCCGGCCGTGGCGGTCCGGCATACTCGATCCGGTGCCCCTGGCCCGGATGCTCAAGCTCGGCGCGCCGATCGGATTCCAGCACCAGCTGGAGTACGGCGTCTTCGGCGTGGTCGGCCTGCTGATGGCGCGCCTGGGAGAGGCGGAGATTGCCGGGCACCAGATCGCGCTCAATCTCGCCTCGGTCACTTTCATGGTCCCGCTGGGCCTGAGTTCGGCGGCCGCAGTCCTGGTGGGGCGCGCGGTCGGGGTGCTCGACCGCCCCAGGGTCATCGAAAGCGCGGCGGCCGCCCTGGCGTGTGGGCTCCTGTTCATGGCGGCGATGGCGGTCGTATTTCTTACCCTGCCCGGCACGCTGGCGGCCATCTATACCAATGACCAGGCGGTTCGGGCTGTCGCGGTCCTGCTGATCCCGCTCGCCGGCATTTTCCAGGTGTTCGATGGCCTGCAGGTGGTCTCCATCGGCATTCTCCGAGGCATGGGTGATACCCGGGCGCCGATGGTCATCAACATCCTCGGCTTCTGGATGATTGGACTGCCAGTGGGGCTCTGGCTGGCATTCCACCTCGGTATGCGCGCGCCCGGCCTGTGGTGGGGGCTGGTGATCGGGCTCATCGGGGTGGGCGGTGCACTGGCCGGGCGGGTGCGCTGGCGTCTGGCGCAGCCGATCGGCCGGCTCGAGGTCGAGCGGAGTGCGGCGTAACGGGGACCGTGCCGCGCAGGCCGCACCGGAGTATCATACGCGCAACCCCACTACTCACCGTATCCCATGACTTCCAGTCTCGAGCACCGCCCTCCCGCGCCCATCGGCAACACCTCGGTAGTCGAGCGGATCCGCAGTCGGTTCCCGGCGCTGTCACGGCTCCACCGCGGCCAGCCGATCGCCTACTTCGATGGCCCCGGCGGCACCCAGGTCCCGGCGTCGGTGGCCGACGCCATGGCCGATTACCTGCTCAATCACAACGCCAATACCCACTGGGTCTACCCGACCAGTGTCGAGACCGACGCACTCCTGCTTGGCGCCCGCCGGGCTCTCGCGGATTTCCTCAACGCCGCGCCCGAAGAGATCGTGTTCGGCAACAACATGACCACCCTCACCTTCCACCTGGCCCGCGCGCTGGGGCGGAGGTGGGGCGCGGGAGACGAGATCGTCCTGACCGAGCTCGACCATCACGCCAACGTGGCGCCGTGGCGCGCGCTGGAAAAGGAGCGTGGCATCACCATCCGACTGGTCCCGCTCGTGCGCGAGAAGGACCGGGTGGACGTGGACGCCCTCAAGGCGGCGATCAACCGGAACACCCGGATGGTCGCCATCGGCGCCGCGTCGAATGCCCTGGGCACGATTACCGATGTGGCCTCCGCCGCGCGCATGGCGCACGAGGTCGGCGCGCTCTGCTTCGTGGACGCGGTGGCCTATGCGCCGCACAACCTGGTCGACGTTCGTGCCATCGATTGCGATTTCCTGGCCTGTTCGCCCTACAAGTTCTACGGCCCGCACACCGGCGTGCTGTACGGGCGCCGCGCGCTGCTCGAAGCTCTCGATGCGCCGAAGTTGATGCCCGCCCCCGACCAGGCGCCCGATCGGATGGAGACGGGCACCCAGAATCACGAGGGCATTGTCGGTGCCGCCGCCGCGGTCGAGTTCCTCGCCTCGCTCGGGGAAGGCTCGACCCGGCGCGCCCGGCTGGCCTCGGCATTCGCCCAACTCCATACCGAGGCTGACCGGCTTGGGCGCCGCCTCTGGGACGGGCTCGGACGGATCAAGGGCGTCACGAGATACGGCGTGGACCCCGGCTCGCCGCGCACCCCGACCGTAAGCTTCAGCCTCGCCGGGAGAACGTCCGAGCAGATGGCAACCGCTCTGGCCGATCAGGCGGTGTTCGTGTCCCATGGTGATTTCTACGCCAGCACCGTCGTCGAGCGCCTTGGCTTTGCGCGTGATGGGCTCGTTCGGGCCGGGTGTGCGTGTTACACCACCGAACAGGAAGTGGACCGCCTCCTGGCCGCCGTAGCCGAACTCGGATAGTCCTGTCCAACTCCGGAACTCACCGCTAAAATCAACGCATGGCCACCATCGCCGCGCCCCGCACAGTCCGCGCTCCCCGAGGCACCGAATTGTCCTGCAAGGGCTGGCACCAGGAAGCCGCCCTCAGGATGCTCATGAACAATCTCGATCCGGACGTCGCCGAGCGGCCGGAAGATCTGATCGTCTACGGCGGGAGCGGCAAGGCGGCGCGGAACTGGGAGGCATTCGAGAAGATCGTTGCTACGCTGCGCCGCCTCGAGAACGATGAAACGCTGCTTATCCAGAGCGGCAAGCCGGTCGGCGTCTTCCGGACGCACGATGAGGCGCCCCGCGTGCTGCTGGCCAACGCCAATCTGGTCCCGCGCTGGGCCACGTGGGATGAGTTCCGCCGCCTCGAGGCGCTGGGCCTCACGATGTACGGGCAGATGACCGCCGGCAGCTGGATCTACATCGGCAGCCAGGGAATCCTGCAGGGCACCTACGAGACCTTTGCGGAGTGTGCCCGCCAGCATTTCCATGGCACGCTGGCCGGCCGGCTCGTCGTCACCGGCGGGCTCGGTGGCATGGGCGGCGCCCAGCCCCTCGCCGCCACGATGAATGGCGCCGCGTTCCTCGGGGTCGATGTCGATGCCTCGCGAATCCAGCGTCGGGTGGATACGGGGTATTGCGACCGGATCAGCTACAGCCTCGAAGAGGCCATCCAGCTGGTCAAGCAGGCACGGGCGGCCAAGGCGCCACTGTCCGTCGGACTCGTGGGCAACATCGCCGAAGTGCTGCCGGCACTGGTCAGCCGTGGCCTCGTGCCTGACGTCGTGACCGACCAGACGAGCGCGCACGACCTCCGGGTGGGCTACATCCCGGCGGGTCTCTCTCTCGAGGCGGCCGCCGAACTGAGGGAGCGCGATGCCGGCGGGTACGAGTCCCGCGTTCTCGATTCCATGGAGCGGCACGTCCAGGCCATGCTCGATCTCCAGGGCATGGGAGCCATCGTCTTCGACTACGGCAACAATCTGCGTGGCCAGGTGGCCGATCATCGCGGCATGGCCAAGGCCTTCGGCATCCTCGGCTTCGTGCCGGAGTACATCCGTCCGCTCTTCTGTCGCGGCGCCGGTCCGTTCCGCTGGGCCGCACTGTCCGGCGATCCTGCCGACATCGCGGCCACCGATCAGGCGGTGCTCGAGACTTTCCCGCAGAAGGAGGCGCTGGCCCGCTGGATCCGGAAGGCGCAGGAAAAGGTGCATTTCCAGGGGCTGCCGGCGAGGATCTGCTGGCTGGAGTACGGCGAGAGGGCCGAGATGGGAGAACGGTTCAACTGGCTGGTGCAGAAGGGGAAGGTGAAGGCGCCCATCGTCATCGGGAGGGACCACCTCGACACCGGATCCGTCGCCTCACCCAATCGCGAGACCGAGGCGATGAAGGACGGTTCCGATGCCATCGCCGACTGGCCTCTGTTGAACGCCATGCTGAACACCGCCTGTGGCGCCAGCTGGGTGTCGCTCCACCATGGCGGGGGTGTGGGCATAGGGTATTCCATGCACTCGGGCATGGTCGTGGTCGCCGATGGCACTGAAGCGGGCGGCCGCCGCCTCCAGCGCGTGCTCACCGCCGATCCCGGCACCGGTGTCATGCGCCATGCGGATGCCGGCTACGACCTGGCCATCGAAACAGCCCGCGAGCGCGGCGTCGATTTGCCGATGATCACCGGGTGAACGGCAACTGCAACCGCGGAGGCGCGAAGGACGCGGAGGGGCGCGAAGCACGCCAATGATTTTGATGACCCTTCCTCCGCGGGTCTCTGCGCACTCCGCGTCTCCGCGTTTCCAGCCTGTTCAATGCCCGTCCTGACCCGCATCGGAACGCTGTACACCTGCGCCCCTGAAGGGGGGCAGGGAGCCGTGCATCCGATCGCCGACGCTGCGCTGGCCTGGGAGGCCGGGGTGATCCGGTGGGTGGGGCCGGAGCGGGAACTGCCGCACGAGTTCCGCCAGTGGGAAAATTGGGACGCCGGCGGCCGGATGGTCATTCCCGGTCTCGTCGACTGCCATACCCACCTGGCGTTCGGCGGGTGGCGGGCCGACGAGTTCGAGCAGCGGATTCTCGGCAGGAGCTACCTCGAGATTGCCGCGGCGGGAGGGGGCATTCTCTCCACGGTGGCGAAAACGCGGGCCGCCTCGGAATCCGAATTGACCGACCGGGCGGCGGGCTTTCTGTCCCGGATGGCGGCGCTTGGTGTCACGACGGTCGAAGCCAAGAGCGGCTACGGCCTCGACCTCGAGTCCGAACTCCGCCTGCTGCGGGTCTATCGCCGGTTAAGTGGCGACGGACCGCTTCGGGTCGTCTCGACCTTTCTCGGCGCCCATGCGGTGCCGGCCGAGTACCGGGAACGGCGGGAGGAGTACGTCGAACTGCTCATCCGCCGGATGCTTCCGATCGTGGCGACCGAGAAGCTGGCCCGATTCTGCGACGTCTTCGTGGAGCAGGGCGCATTCACCATCGCCGAAGGACGCAGGATCCTGCTGGCAGGACGCGCGGTAGGGTTGGGGCCCAAGCTCCACGCGGATCAGCTCACTTCAGGGGGTGGCGCGGAGCTGGCGGCGGAGGTGGGGGCGATATCCGCCGACCATCTCGAGTGCATTTCCGATGCGGGAATCGCAGCGCTGGCGGGCTCGGCGACGGTGGCGGTGAGTCTCCCGCTGGCCACCGCCTACCTGAACCACCAACCGCTTCCGGCCCGACGCCTGATCGATGCGGGAGTGCCCGTGGCCGTGGCCACCGACTTCAACCCCGGCTCGGCGCCGAGTTACCATCTTCCGCTCGCGATGCTGCTGGCCTGCACGCTCCAGCGGATGACGCCGGCCGAGGTGCTCAAAGGCGCCACGTGCCTGGCCGCCCTTGCCATCGGTCTCGGGCGCGAAATCGGCTCCCTCGAGCCGGGCAAGGCGGCCGACTTCGCCGCGATCGACGCGGAGAGCGTCAACCACTGGCTGTATCACTTCACCCCGAACGCCTGCACCATGACGGTGTGCGGCGGCAAGCGGATTTCCTCCGCTACTTGATCTTCGAGTTCACCAGCTGCAGCACCGCCTGCTCCAGCCGCTCCGCTTCCTCTACGATCCGCGCACCCTCGGAAAGCAGTTCCTCGGCACCGTCCACCCTGGCCCCGCCGCTCAGGTTGATCCGGACATTGAGCCAGGCTCCCCGCACCGCCGCCCTGGCGCACAGCGCACCGACCCCGGCGTCGGAGACCGAGGCCGGATTCCCCTCGCGCGCCATGGCCTCCAGCACCTCGAACGCCTGAATCGAGACGCGCATGACGCGATAGGGAACCTGCACCGCTTCGTGGTTGGCCCGCGCCATCGCGGCCTTGCGGGCGGTCAGCTCTTCGGGATTCGACTTGGGGAGCGCCATTGCAGCCATGACGGCCTTGAAGGCCTGGGTGTCGTCGTCCACCAGGTCGAGCAGTTCCGCCTTGATGGCCTGGCCTTTCTCGGCCCACGTCGAGAAGCCGGCCCAGCGCGCGTCCCATCCCGGTTTGTGGGCGGAGAGGTTGGCCACCATGGTGCCGAGGGCCGCCCCGAGCGCGCCAACAGCGGCCGCAACGGAGCCGCCGCCGGGCGCGGGACTTTCACTGGCCGTCTCGTTGACGAAACCCTCGAGGGACAGCCTCGCCAGGGGGCGCTGATCGGCAGCTCTCATCTTGTACTCGAGGATTCGTTCCTCGGGCTT
>DATEHG010000166.1:0-3274 GCA_035279705.1 Gemmatimonadales bacterium | reverse complement strand
CTCCTCCGAGCCGCTGAGCGACCGGGTGGAGACCAGCTCGCTCAGCAGTTGATACTCAGCCCGCGAGGTCGACGCCAAGGTAGGTGGCCTTTTCCTTCCGTCCCACGATCATGGTGCCGCAGCCGGCACCGGTGAAGACCTCGAGCAGCAGCGCGTCGGGCGTGGCGCCGCCGATGATGTGCGTGCGCTCCACCCCGCCCGTCGCGGCCCGGATGCACGCCTCCACCTTCGGCCGCATGCCGCCGGCAATCGCCCCGTTGGCGAGCAGCGGCGCCAGGTCGTCGGGATCGGCAAACGTCAGGAGACTGGCCGGATCGTTCCGGTCGCGCAGGATGCCGGGAGCGCCGGTGAGGAAGATCAGTTTCTGCGCCCTCAACGCCACCGCCAGCGACTCCGCCACGGTATCGGCGTTCACGTTGAACACTCGGCCTTCGTCGTCCCCTGCCAGGCTCGCGATCACCGGGACGAACCGGGCGTCGAGCAGCGCCTGCAGCACCTTGGGGTCGACATTGTCGATGTCTCCCACGTGGCCAAAATCCACCGAGCGATTGAAGCCGGCATCGTCCACCACCACCACGGGCGGACGGCGATGTGCGGTGATGAGGTCCGCATCGACACCCGATAGCCCTACCGCCTGCACCTGCTGCGAGCGGAGGGACGCGACTACGTCCGTATTGAGGCTCCCGGCGTAGACCATCTTGGCCACCTCGAGGGCGGAATCGTCGGTGACCCGGCGGCCGGCGATGATGACGGGTTCCTGGCCCAGGCGTCGCGATAGCGCCGACGCCTGCGGGCCGCCGCCGTGGACCACGACCATGCGGATGCCGAGCGAACTGAGCAGCCCGACCTGGGCGGACACCTGTTCCAGCACCGCCGCGTCCGCCACCACTTCCCCGCCCAGCTTCACGACAAAGACGTGGTCGCGGTAGGCCCTGACGTAGCGCAGGGCGCCTTTGAGCCCAGCCAGCCCTTTAACGGGATCGATCGAGACCACAGCATGCCTCCGGGTTTGGACTGCGAGAAAGGCGAAAAGCGAAAAGTGAAGGGGGTCAACTCCCTTTCGCCTTTCTCCTTTCGCCTTTCACCTAAGCATTTCAAGCAGCAGCGCCCGCTGCACATGCAGCCGGTTCTCCGCCTGCGCCACCACTACCGACGTCGGCCCGTCCAGCACATCGTCGTCGATCTCGACATTCCGCCGCACCGGCAGGCAGTGCATCACCAGCCCCTTCCCTCCCCGGCTCGAGCGGAGGCGGGCCTGGTTGAGCTTCCAGTCCTTGAGCGTCGAACGGAGGGCCATCTCTTCCTCAGGCTTGTCGTACAGCTTCACCGAGCCCCACGCCTTGGCGTAGATCACGTCGGCGCCGACCGTGGCTTCGTCGGGGTCGTTGATGATGTGGACGAACTCCCCGCCCTGCGCCTGGGCGATCTTCCGGATCAGCGCCGTGTCTTCCGGGTCGAGCTCGTAGCCGTCGGGCCGCGCGATCACGATCTCCATGCCGAGGCTTGCGGCGGCGAGCGCGGCACTGGCGGGGACGGCGGTGGGTAGCGCCTTGGGGTGCCAGGTCCAGTTGAGCACGAACCGGCGCCCCCTGGGATCCGGCAGGTGCTCCCGGATCGTGAGCGCGTCCGCCAGCTGCTGGCAAGGGTGGCGCCGGGCGCTTTCCAGGTTTATCACCGGCTTGTCGCAGTATTCCGCGAAAGTCTTGATGACCTTGTCGAGACGAACGTCCGCCCACGGTCCAGGCCGGGGAAAGGCGCGCAGAGCCAGGGCGTCGGCGTAGCGGCCAAGCACGCGAGCCGCGTCCACGATGTGCTCGACCGTGGCGCCGTTCATGACCGCGCCGAGTTCAGTCTCCAGGGCCCAGCTCCCGCGCCCGGGTTCGAGGTTGATGGCGTGGCCGCCGTGCAGGAACATCGCGGCTTCCATCGAGGCCCGGGTGCGGAGCGAGGGATCCATGAACACCATCGCGAGGAGCTTGCCCTCGAGGCCGCCTTTCACTTCTCCGCGCTTGATGCGCGAGGCCAGCTCGAGCAGGGCCATGATCTGGCCATGCTCCCAGTCTTCGACCGCCAGGAAGTCGCGCTTGGTCAAGCGAGCACCTCGCCGAGGGCGCCGAGCAGGAGATCGGCTTCCTCGTGGCTGAAGGAAAGCGGCGGCAGGAGCCGGAGAATTTCCGGATCGCTGGCCGTGCCGGTGAGCACCCGCCGCTGGAACAGTGCCTGCTGGACGTCGGCCGCCGGGCGGCCCAGTCGCAGGCCAAGCAAGAGCCCTCGACCCTCGACCCTCTCGACCCCGAGACGGAGCGCGCCTTCGATCAGATGACGGCCCACCTCGACCGCGTTGCCGATCAGGTCTTCCCGGTCGATCACCTCGAGGGTGGCGAGCGCCGCGGCGCAGGGCACCGGCCCGCCGCCGAAGGTGCTGCCGAGATCGCCGATCTTCAACCGGGCGGCGACGTCGGGGGTGGTCATCACGGCGCCGATCGGAAGTCCGGAGGCCAGGCCTTTGGCCATCGTGAGCACGTCGGGAGTGACGCCCGCCGCTTCGGCCGCGGTAAAGGCGCCGCAGCGGCCGACCCCGCACTGCACTTCGTCGAAGATGAGCAGGGCACCGCGAAAGGTGCAGGCCGCGCGTGCCGCCTCGAGAAACTCATGGGAAAGAGCCCTGGCCCCGCCCATACCTTGCACCGGCTCCACGATGACGGCCGCGACCGTCTCGTCCACCACTGTCTCGAGCGCGGCGGCATCGTTGAACGGGATCACGGTCGAGAGTGGCATTCCGGCCAGCCGGGCGCCGTTGCGGTACTTCTCCCCGTCGGTGACCGCGAGCGTGGCGACCGTCCGCCCATGCCAGCCACCGCCGACCGAGATGATCTGCTGCCGGCCGGTGTGCTTCCGGGCCAGGTGCAGGGCGTTCTCGTTCGCTTCCGCCCCGGAATTGCAGAAGAAGGCGCGATCGAGCGGCGCCGGGCACCGTTTCGCAAGTTCCGCCGCCAGCTGCTCGCGGTTGGGGTGCGGCACCGCCGTCGAGTAGAAGAGGAGCTGCGCCGCCTGCTTCGCGATGGCGTCCACCACGTGCGGGTGACTGTGGCCCGTGTTGGCCACCGCGTGGCCGCCGTAGGCATCGAGCCAGCGATGACCATCCTCGTCGATGAGCCAGGAACCGGTGCCGCGAACAGGACGGACCGGGAACTGGGCGTACACCGGGAGCAGGGCGGATTGCGAGACAGGGCGTTCAGGGCGAACTGGTGCCTGCCCGTGCGCCTTGTCCGCC
>DATEHG010000165.1:0-2625 GCA_035279705.1 Gemmatimonadales bacterium | reverse complement strand
GATCCCCGGCGGCGCATCCTCGAACACGACACACGCCGAGGCCTCAACGCCGAGCCGTTGCGCGGCGAAGTGATAGCCCTCGGGGTCCGGCTTGCCCCGGATCACGTCCTCACTGGTGACGAGGACCGGAACCGCCGGAATTCCTGCGGCCCGCAAGCGGATTTCGGCCAGCTCGGGCCCCGCCGAAGTGACCACCGCCCACGAGTCAGGTGACAGCGACTCGATCAGCTCGAGGGCACCGGGTATGGCGACCACCCCCTCGTTATTGACCAGTTCGGCCGCATCGAGCTCCGCCGTCGCCGCCTCGACCTGCGACGGCGGCAGGACCTCGGCGAGCGTTTCCCGGCTGCGGCGGCCATGCGCGAGGCGAATCAGCGCATCAGCATCGAGGCCGCGCGGCGCCGCCCACTCCCGCCAGCTGCGCTCGACCGCGGCCCGCGAATCCACCAGCGTGCCGTCCATGTCGAACAGCAGGGCGGCCGCGTCGAGTACCAGCGATCGTGGCGATATGGTCAGATGCCGTAACTGCCCAGGCTGTCTACGACCCCCTGGATGGAGCGAGCCAGCTCTGGATGCGAGGCCTCGAATCCAACCACGGCGGAACGGAGCCGGTTGCGGAGCCCGCCATAGCCGGAAGACGGCTCCGGCCCCGCCTCGATGATCGGACCGAGGTCGGAACGCAGCTGCTCCAGCAGCTTGCGGGTGGCAGGGTCCACGGACTCGGCGGACTTGAGCTCCTGGTGCAGGGAGCTGAGCAGGTTGTGCAGTCTGGAGTGATCCATTGCGGCACCGGGGATGCGGATAACTTGTACCTCCCCCAAGTTGCCTCAAACCCGGCCGGACGCCAGTCCGGGCCGCGAACCCCCAGCAGGAAGATGGATCCGATGAATGGTGACGAGCTCAAGGCGCTGCAGGCGCCGCTCAAGCAGCGCTACCGGGAGGACCCGGGTGCGGCGCTCATCACTCTGCGGGCGTCGGGCACACTCGACGCCTCGGGGGTGAGCTGCCGGGTGGACACCGGCAAGGCACTGGTGGAGGCGGGACTGCATCCGGCGACCGGCGGGACGGGAATGCTGGCGTGTTCCGGGGACATGCTGCTGGAGGCGCTGGCGGCGTGTGCCGGCGTCACCCTGCGCGCCGTGGCGACAGCGCTGGGGATCGAGATCCGGAGCGGAAAGGTCAGCACCGAAGGGGATCTCGACTTTCGCGGCACACTCGGAGTGAGCAAGGAGGCGCCGGTCGGATTCCAGGCCATCCGCGTGGCGTTCGTGCTGGATACGAGCGCGGGCGCGGACCAGCTCGCCAGCCTGCAGAAGCTGACCGAACGCTACTGCGTCGTGGCGCAGTCGCTCCGTGTCACGCCGTCGTTTTCGGTTGAGATCGTGAACAGCTGACCACAGATGACACGGAAACGGCACGGATGAGCCCGTGCGCCTTCGACCATCACGGCTCTGCTCTGGATTCAGTTATCAAGTAAAACGGCCCCGCACCTCGAGATCGGAGTGCGGGGCCTTGCTATTCGGGCCTCAGGAATGCTTTCCACTACAACTATCGGACCTTCGCCCATCGAGTCGAGACCCGAAGGCTCTCAGGATCATCCGTGTTGCGCAGCATCCGTGTCATCCGTGGATTGCAGTTGCCTTACTGCAGCCTGGGATTCGTGGTGCGCGAAGCGGTAGTGCACTCCGGCCAAGTGGTCGGGAAGCCGCCCCGGCCGCCGCGACCCCGCACCTGCGACGCCCGCCGGGCAAGGGTGGTGTCCGACGGATTGGCCGTGGCGGAATCGATCAGCGCCTGCCGCTGCGCGCCGAGGGCGACGAGATCCACCCGTTCACGACCCACCGTGGTGCTGTCCTCCGAGGCCAGGTATGCCAGCGTCGCGACCAGGGCCGCGTTCGACTTGAGGTCGTCGAACACGATCTTGTCGTAGGTGTCCCGGTTGGTGTGCCAGGTGTAGTTGAAATAATCGAAGTTGGTGCTGCCGAGTTCGATGGCGGGCGCGCCCTTGCAGACGAAGGAGGCGTGGTCGCTGCCGCCGCCGCCCGGAAGCCCGTCGCCTCCGAAGGTGATCGGCTCCTTGATGTCCGCCGGCACCGACTCCAGCCAGCGGGTCAGGTGCTGGGCGGCGCTCGGGAACCCACCACCGCTCACCCGCACAATCCGGCCGGTGCCGTTGTCCTGGTTGAGCAACACCTGCATGCCCTTCACCACCTCGGGGTGGTCCTCGCTGAAGGCGCGCGAACCGACCAGCCCCTCCTCCTCGCTGCTCCAGTGCCCCACCATGATGGTCCGCTTGGGATGGGGGTACACCAGCTTGAGCAGGCGCATCGCCTCCATCATGGTCAGGGTGCCGGTGCCGTTGTCGGTGGCGCCCGACGAGCCGTCCCACGAATCGAAGTGGGCGGAGAGCACCACGTACTCGTCCGGCTTCGTCTCCCCCTTCATGGTGGCGATCGTGTTGAACACGGGCCGCTCACCCAGCAGCTCGGCGTCGAGGTTGAGCCGGAGCTTCGGGTTCCGCTTGTCCTCCGTGAGGCGGTAGATCAGGCCGTAGTCTTCGCACGACAGGGCGATGGCCGGCGCCTTGGTGTTATAGGTCTCGAAAATCTCGATCGTGCCCCAGGC
>DATEHG010000164.1:0-4463 GCA_035279705.1 Gemmatimonadales bacterium | reverse complement strand
GAGGCCAGGGGAGATTCGCTGACCGGCACGGTGACGCGGAGCATCGAGGGCATGGAGGATTCGGCGCAGCCGCCCAAGCCGGTGAGTGGAACGAGGAAGGCGAGCTAGGCGGGCAGGCGGGCAGGCGGGCAGGCGGGCAGGCGATTCGAAACTACAAGAGCACCTCATCCTGAGCGCAGCGAAGGATCGGCTGGGGTTAACGGCTTTTCCGCCGCACCGCGCTCCACTCGACCACGGAACCGCCCAGCACCCCGATCTCATCGACCAGCTGGCGGAGAAACGCGGTCGCATCGGGGTTCGATGACAGCGGCGCCGCCTGGCCGGCCCAGAGCTGCATCAGCTCAGGCCGCCCCGCCGCATCGGCCGCGACCGAGAGATTCCTCATCAGGCCGCGCTGCAGCGGATATGGCAGGATCGGGGTTCCCTCGCGGTTCAGCTCCGCCATGATCTGGTTGTGAATGCCCCGGGCCATCCGGCCGGTGAAGCCGCGGGTAAGACCGGTGTACCCCGCCCCCGGTCCTCGCAGCGCTTCGCGGTGCAGCCGGCTCGCGCCGGATGCCTCGGAAACCAGGAAGGCGGTTCCCATCTGGATCGCGTCCGCGCCCAGCGCCAACGCGGCCAGTACACCGCGGGCATCCCCGATGCCCCCGGCCGCGATGACCGGTACGCTGACCGCATCCGCCACCTGCGGCACCAGGGCCATCGTCCCCATCAGCGACTCTTCGGCGGGTCGCAGGAACGACCCCCGGTGCCCGCCCCCTTCGAACCCCGACGCCACGATGGCATCAACGCCCGCCTGCTCGAGCGCGATGGCCTCATCGGGCGTGGTCGCCGTGCCGATGGTCTTGATGCCCCTGGCGCGGCATTCGTCGAGGATCTCGCGCGGCGGAATCCCGACGATGAAGCTGAACACCGGCACCCGGGCATCGAGCAGCACGCGGACCTGCGCCTCAAACAAGACGGGGGTGTACGGCTGATACTCCGGCAGCGCCGCCCCCAGCGCGGCCAGGTGCGGACCGATCACCGCTCGGCTCTTTTCGAATTCGCCCCGCCCGGAAGTACGGGCGCCGGCATCCTCCATTGACACCCAGAGGTTCATGGCGAACGGCTTGCTGGTCAGCGCGCGGATCTCGGCGATGATGTCCGCAATCGCCTCCGGCGCCTTCGAATGCGCGCCAAACGAGCCGAGGCCACCGAAGTTGGAAACGGCGGCGGTCAACTGCTGGGAGGAGAGTCCGCCGAGCGGACCCTGGATCAGCGGATACCCGATGCCGAGGAGGGAAGTCAGCCGGGTGGCGGGCCAGGAGGGAGCCATGCAGGAATATTAAGCGACTTCCGGACTGCGGAGAGAGGAGAGCGGAGAGAGAAGAGGGGAACTGCACCACTCGGTAAGTCCCTCTATCTTCGCAGCCTCCTGCCCTCGTTCCGACTTGCTTAAGGCTTATGGCTTAAGGCCCACCGCGGCTTTCCTTGCGCCGAGTCTCGCCATCTCATACCTTGGGCTCCGCATCACAGGATGCACCCCGTCCGCGGGAAGGGCTGAGCCCACCTGAGCAGTCGCAGGCCCCGACAATTCCCGATCTTCTTTCCTGCCCGTCGTGCGGACGCGGGCGTTCTGTGGAAGGAGATCGCCCATGTCCGACCCCGTCTTTCGTCTTCCCCCCCGTCCGTCCCTCGAACAGCTGAAGAAGCAGGCGAAGGAGCTGTTGCGCCTGGCGCGTGACGCCGACGCCGAAGCGATCCGCCGCCTCAACGCCGTCCGGCCCGCCGCTTCCGAATTCATCCTGGCCGATGCCCAGTTCGCGCTGGCGCGGGAGCTTGGCTTCGCCAGCTGGCCGGCGCTGGTCCAGCACCTCGAGGATCATCCCCCGGCGCTCGAGCCGTTCGAGGAGATGGCGCGTGACCTGGCCCGTGCCTACTCGTCCGGCGACCTCGCGACACTGCAGCAGGTCAACACCCGGCACATGACGAACTTCATCTGGGACCGGGAACCCGAGGCCCTCAAGCGCCGGCTTCCGACCTGGTATGCCGACGCTGTGCGCCGGCCGGAGCTGGCGCTCGCGGATGCCCGGCTGCTCGTGGCGAAGAAGACCGGCTTCGACAGCTGGGCCCAGCTCGCCGAGTCGCTGCGCGAGCGGAGCCGCCCCCGGAGCGGGCCCGGGCGTCCCGCTTCCCCGTTCTACCGCGTGATCCGCTCGGAGGGGCGGATCGAAACGCGGGGCGCCCTCGCCAACAAGGACTGGGACGAGGTGGTGGAGGTCATCCTGGAGCAGGGTCTCACTCATCTCGAGGCCGGCGGACTGGTCACCGAGTATGCCCTGGAGCGGGTGGGCAAGCTCGGACAACTGCGGCGAGTCGGTGTGGAGGGCGCGCCCACCCTGACCGACGACGCGTTCCGGCACCTGGCCGGGCTCGTCGATCTCGAATATCTGGGCATGGGAGGATGGCACAGCGCACTCACCGACCGGTCGCTCGCCATCCTGCCCCACTTCCCGAAGCTCCGGCATCTCGAGGCGTTCTGGCAGCAGCGTTACACCGACGCCGGGATGGCGCACCTCGCCGCCTGTCGGGAGCTCGAGGATGTGAACCTGATGGGGAGCCGCACCGGCGACGGAACGATCCGCGCCCTGGCGGGACTCACGAAGCTGCGCCACCTCGCGATGGGGTCACGGGTGACCGCGGCCGGTCTCCCCGCGCTGCACGACATTCCCGCCTTTGCCAAGTGGAGCGGCGAGGACCCCGAGTACACCCTTGCCGGGTTCCAGGCGGGACCCAACAAGCTGCTCCTGCCGCACCGGCCGTTCTCCCACGGCGGACTCGAGGGGCTGGCAGGGCTCGACGGCCTCTTCGCCCTCCATCTGTTCGGCATGGGAGAATCGGGGGGCGACGATCTCACCGCCTCCGCCGTGCAGCCGCTGACCCGCCTGGCGCACCTGAACTGGCTCGCCTGCGACGCGAACGACGAGAGCCTGGCGGCGATCGGGACCCTGCCCAATCTCAAGATGCTGATGTGCCAGGACACCCCGGCGGGAGATTCCGGCTGGACCGGCCTCGCCCGCTCCCGCACCCTCGAGTTCATCTGGGCGCGCCGCACCACCGGCCTCGCCTCGGCGGGATTCACCGCGCTGTCGCAGATGCCGAGTCTCAAGGGATTCACGGCGAGCGTAGCGCTCGTGGATGACGCGGCACTCGCCCGGCTGCCCCACTTCCCGGCGCTCCGCCAGCTCATGCCGGTGGACATCTCCGACGGCCGTTTCCACTTCGCCGCCTCGTGCCGGAACCTCGATCAGCTCTGGCTCATGTACTGCCATGATGTCGGCGACACCGGCATGGAGTCGCTCGCGGGGCACCCGGCGCTGAAGAAGTTCTACGCCGGGTCCAACCCGATCACGGACAGGAGCCTGGCCGTACTCGCGGGAATCCCCACGCTGGAGGAGATCACCTTCTGGGACTGCCGGCTGCTGACCGACGCCGGGATCCGTGAGCTGGCCTGTCTGCCCAGGCTGAAGCGGTTGCAGGTGGAGAGTTCGCCTCTGGTGGGGAGCGGAGTGCTGGCGGCGTTTCGAGACGATGTTGAGGTCCGGATCGAATAAGGGGGGCAGGGGGGCACAGACAGCGGGAACAGGGAACGGGAAAACAAATCGGAGCCCTGCCAGTACCATGTACGGTCAACGGTTCACCGTTAACCGTTCACTGTTCACCGTTCACCGTTCACCGTTGGCGGCTGAGACCGGCGTTCAAGTCGAACTCGTACATCACCGAAAGCTCGCCCGCCGCCACGCCCCCGGCCGAGCGGTAGAGCGCATTCGCCGCCGCATTGTCGGGCGCAGTCAGCACCCATGCCTGCACGCAGCCGAGAGAGCGGCCATGCTCGAGCAATCGGCCGAGGATCCCCGCCGCGATGCCGCGACCGCGGTGGCTCTCCGCCACGCCCACCTCGTTGATCCACAGTTCCGGCGGCTTGTCGGGATGGAGATAGTGCAGCGCCGAGGCGAATCCGACGACCGTGTTTCCGTCGAGGGCCGCTACCAGGTGGTGACGGGGGTCATTCAGGAACTCGGCGGCCCACTCCGGGCGGACGGCGTGGTCGAAGACGCCGGGAGCGATGCGGGTCAGGATGGCTTCGTCGCCGACCTGAAGGAGGCGGAAGGAGAGCGGCATGGTGGTCACGGTTGTGGTGAAAAGTGAACAGTCAACAGTGAACGGTGGCTGGAACACTGTTCACCGTTCACTGTTCACCGTTCACGACGAGAGGCTAGCGAGCCGCTCTCCGAAATACCGCGGTGACCCACGTCCACGAAACGACCACTGCCGCCGCAAATGACAGGTTGATGGCCGCGCTGTGCTTCCCGGACGCGATCGCCATGAACGCGCCGAGGAAGAAGAGGCCGGTGAGGAGGGCGAACAGGGCCGCCCCGGTTTCCCGGCGGCCGGAATGCCGGACGGCCATGACGAGGGCAGCG
>DATEHG010000163.1:0-11642 GCA_035279705.1 Gemmatimonadales bacterium | reverse complement strand
CGGGGCTCGATCACCCCGAAAAGCTTTGGCCGCGGATTACGCGGAAACACGCGGATCGCCCCGATCGCACGCCATCCCCGCCTCGCGCGGGCGGTATTAATGGTGGGGCAACAGAGACTTGTTTCCGCGTACTTCCTCGCCGTTCTCCGCGTTTTTCCGCGGTCATTTTCTGGCGACGAAGCAGGCTCGGCGGGCTACTAGCGGGGCTCGATCACGCTGAAGGGCTGGCGGCGCCTCACGGTCTGGCCCCCGCCGTCGGTGACGGCCAGTTCCAGCCAGTAGTCGCCCGGGGAGAGCTTGTCGAGGCCGAGGCCGCGCCGGTAAATGGTCGCGGGACCGGTGGCGTGCTCGTCGCTCTTGAGGGAGATCTGCTTCTTCTTGCCGCCGAACAGCCCGAACAGTCCGCCGCCGCCCCGCTTGACCACGGTGAGCTCGCTCTTGAACGGGGCGTCGGCCGCCAGGCCGTACACTTCGGCGTACAACTGCATGGTGCTGGTCCTCACGTAGCGCTGCAGCGGGTTGAAGTAGACGGTGTCATCGGGCGTGGGCCGCCAGTTCACCGTGGCAATGGTCGGATCGCCCAGCGCGATTCCCGAAAGGCCGATGGCGGCGGCCGAAGGATCGGCCACGTCGACGGTGTCCGGCGGGGTGACGATGCCGGTCTCCTCCCCCTCCTGCACCGAGACGTGCCAGACCAGCTTGCCGGGAATCGCCGGGATCGACAGCCGGCCGTTGAGGGTACCGCCGGGCGGCACGGGCGCGGCAGCGAGATAGGTGCGCACCGTGTCCAGCATGGTCACCCCGTCTCCCTTGAGATCGGTGACGGCCAGCCGGATATGGATGGGATAGAGGTAGCCGCGGCTCGAGGCGGCCGGGATGAGACTCGACCCCTGGATGGCGTAGGTGAAGTGCAGCAGCGGCCGGCCCGAGTCGGTACCGACGCTCACCGTCATGGGACGGAGATTGAGCGCCTTGGAAAAGGTGCGGACGTAACTGTCGGTGGTGGTGCCCACCTTGATGCTTTCGCGCCCCAGCTCCCGCTCCTCGGCCGCGGTCTGCTGCCCCGTGGGCGAGTTGGCACCCATCGTCAGCAGCTTGGTGTAGATCGGCGAGAGGTGCTCCCGCGACAGCAGCAGCTGGTCCACCTGCTGAGTGTTGGCGGTGGGGCCGCTCCGCGAGGCATCGAGCGCCGCCGCGAAGCCCAGCACGTCGTACACGCTCTCCACCAGCTTGAAGTCCTGTACATCCTCCCGCGCCACGAAGTGGCAGATCAGGTCGCCCGTGGGGCGGGCGTAGCGCCAGCTTTCGTTGAGCTCGAGGCCGGGTGAGGCGTAGGTGGAGCGGTCGGTGGGCTCGCCGTGATGCATGTAAATCACGCCGCGGTCATCGAAATCCTTGCTGGGCGAGCGGAACACCTCGGTGATGTCGTAGTGCCGGTTGAGCGAGGCCAGCCGGAAGTGGGCCCGCACGTAATAGAGGCGGCGGTAGTGCTCGCGCAGCCGCTCCCCCCTGGCCCGCAGGTCTTGCTGGTCCCGCCGGGCCCAGAACTTCTGCAGGTACGCGGCGCGGAAGGAGCCGTGCACCAGGTCGAATTCCTTGAGCGTGCCCTCGTCCACGATGGTGGAGAGGTCATCGCGATAGGCCGCCACCGATTCGCTGTCGTCGATGGCCGCGCCCTCGAAGTACGGCGCCTGGCCGTCCAGCCGGCCCAGCACGAACTGGGTCCGGGCCACTTCCAGGAGTCCCATCCCGCGCCGGCCGCCCTTGTCGAGATAGCCCCAGAAGGCGGCGAGGGCGCTGTCCACGTCTCCGACTTCTCGTTCCACCCGGCCGCGATAGAGCAGCACCTCGGGATTGGCCGAGGAGCTGGTCTGGGCCGCCTCACGAAGGGCGGAGCGCGCGATGGTGATCTTGCTGTTCACCCGCTGCCGGAGGGCGGTGCTGGCCAGCTCCACCAGCCCCCGGACAAAGGAAGGATCCACCTGGGTGGAGTGGGCAAAGGCCTTGGCCGCGCGGGTCATCGGGTCCACACCCAGCATCTGCTGGAACCCGCGGGCGATGGAAATCCCCTTCTCGTCGGCCAGGACCTCCGACAGCCCGATCCCGTACCACGGATACGGCCAGTCCGGCTTGAGCTCGGCGGCCCAGTCGAACTCCCCGCCGGCGTCCTCCTTGTGCTCGGGACCGCTCAACTCGCCGATGCGGAGCGCGAGGAAGCCGAGGCGGAGGTGGATGATCGGATCGTCGCGATTCTGCTTGGCGACCTCGATCATCCGCTTCTCGAGATCGAGCAGCCCCAGGGTGTCGGCGGTCCGGTTGAGCGAATCGCGGAATGCCTCAATCGCCTGCCGCTGCTCCGGGGCCTGGGCAAGGGCCAGACCGGGGGCGGCAATCAGACCTGAAACGATCAAAAGGAGCAGGCGGGTGGTGCGTGGCATAGGCAGCAGGGAGACGACAGCGAGCGGCGGAACCCTCACATACCGGCCCGTTCCACCAGGAAACTCTGGATCCCCTCGAACACCGCCCGGGCGTACAGCGCCTGTCCCTCACGGGACCGCAGCGCCGCCTCCTGGTCGGGGATCATCATGAACAACCCTTCGGACAGAATCGACGGCATCCAGGTGGGGCGGACCAGTGCCAGGTCGCCACGGCCGACGCCGAGATCCCGCAGTCCGAGGTAGCGGACCAGCGCCCGCTGCACCGCCATGGCCAGCGGGATGCTCCTCGGCGTGTTGTAGAAGACGCTGGACCCGTTATTGCGCCACGGTTCAACACCGTCCGGCAGCGCGTTGTTGTGGATGGAAATGAGTAGCTCCGCATCCACGCTGTCCGCCAGCCGCGTCCGGGGATAGAGATCCACCGCCGAGTCCGTCGTGCGGGTCATGATGACCTCGGCGCCGGCCTGAGCGAGCAGGTCACGGAGCTGCAGCGCCACCGCCAGGTTGGCCTCCGCCTCGCGGAAGCCGCTGGGACCGGTGGCTCCGGCGGGGGGATGGCCGGGGTCTACCACGATCCGGCGCCCCGCCAGCGGCTTGCTCTTCTGGATGGCCGGCGGGCGGCGGATGTCGAGCAGCAGGTCGCTCCCCGACCAGCTGGTCCGGTAGCCCCACACCGGATGCGCCAGGTCCACGACCAGGTCGGTCTCGTCCGTACTCGGCTGGTCCGCGCTCATCGCGGCGATCAACGTATCCGTCCCGCCGTAGCGGATCCAGTTCACATCTCCCGCGGTACCGTAGAGGCGAAGCGTCAGTCTCTTGGCATCCTCCACGACCTGGAACGGCACCCGGCTGGAGAGCGGAATGCGGAGTGAAAGAAACCTGGCTCCCGGCGTGAGCGTCACCGAGCCCACCGTCGCCCGCACATTGGGAAGCCCCACGGGCAGCGGCACGGCATCCACCACCGAGACCCACGCGTCCGATGTCCGGGACAGGGCAAGCCGAAGCTCGTTGCCAATCCTCCCGTTCACCGGCGCGCGGGTGCCGGTCGGGAAGAACCAGTTGTAGGTGGCGCCGGGACGAGTGCGCCCGACCGTGATCCGGTCCGTCTTGCCGGTCCGCGCGGTGTCGTCGTCCAGCATGATGACCTGGGGCGTCGAGTCGAGCAGGGTGATCTGCACCGGCCAGCGGGCCCGCACGGTATCGACACCCTGGATCGCCTCGATCAGCGGGCCCGCGGAGTCGCCGACGATCGGTGTGCATCCCCCGACCCCGGGAGGCGCCGGGCAGCTCGGCGCGGAAGCACCCACCGCCGGTCCCATCGGCAGGCCGACGGCGTTACCGCGAACGGCACCGGTATAGCGGGTGACGGCGGGAGGGGCGTTGAGCCTGGTGCTGTCGCGGTCAAAGGCGCGGATCGCGTCGGGAATCTCTTCCGGCCGCGTGTCGGCGACGAGCGGCGTGGTGTTGCCATTCGGCCAGCGGATTCTCACCTCGGCGCCGGCCGCCGCCCGAACCCCGACGGGGAGCCACTCGCTGGCGGGCCACCACACCCGGCCGCGAGGATAGATGGAAAGGGAGTCGAGCCAGACGGGCGCAGCGGGCGGCACGAATCGGCGGGTTCGGGGCACCTGGTACGATAGAAGTGCCGAGTCAGTCGCCGTGCGGGCGACGAGGTCGAAGCGCATCACGCTGTCGGGCGGCAATGCCAGCCACGCGAGCCAGGTGCCGTTGGGCCAGACCTGGACCGGCGCACCGTTGATGGAGAGAGTCGCCTTGCCGTTGCCCGTGGTGCCGAAGAGGAAGCTCGAGTCCCGGGCGTCGATCACGTCTCCCTGCGCCGGGTACACGACCCGCAGGGCGAGCTTGCCGGTGTCGAGCGGAATTGGAGGAAGGTGGCTCGACGAAACGGCCGGGGCGGCCGAGGCGGGCGAGTTGGCCGCCGGCGCGGGCGTCGGTGCCGGCGCACGCGTGGTCGAAGTGGCGCATCCGAGCGCCAGCGCCAGAACCGGGAGGGCCGCGCGTCGCATGGGCTCAAGGTACACGGCGACTACGACTTACGGCAACGGTTCCCGTTGACGCTATACTCGGCCAACCCTAGATTCCTGCCAGAGTGCACTCCGGAGCGGTTCGAGTGCGCCACCTTCACGATTTCACTCGCCGAAACGGTTGGCATGGTGACGCTGTGACCCCCAGCCCGAACGGAGGACTGCGGTCGTGAACCCCAAGCCCGCAGCCACTCCGCGTCCCACCGATAGGCGCTGTCCCTCCTGCGCGGCTGCCATCGCCGCTGACCAGACGTTTTGCGGTGCCTGCGGCACCCGTATTCAGACTCCATCGAGCCTGGCCTGCGCCAACTGCGGCCGTCCCGACGTCGGCGGGAACAAGTTCTGCCCCTCGTGCGGCCATCCGCTGCACATGCCGACGCCCAAGCCGATGCCGGCGGTGGCGATTCCGGCCGGCAAGTCGATCACACTGGTGCTGCTCGACCGCGCGGGCGCCGAAGTTTCCCGCTTTCCGCTGCACGGTGCGGTCACCACGCTCGGCCGCCAGGGTTCCGATCTCAACTTCCCCGACGACGGCTACCTCTCGCCGGTCCACGCCCAGTTCGTGATGGTCGACGGCTCACTTGTCGTACGAGACCTCGGCAGCCGCAACGGCACCTGGGTCTACCTCGACAAGCCGCACCGCCTGGTCGAGGGGGACATGGTGCTGATCGGCAGCCAGGTGCTGCGCTACCGCCGGCTCGGCTACCCGGGCCCGCGTCCCCCCGAGGCGGACAACACCCGGCGGCTGGGGAGCCTCACGCCGCAGACCGACATGGCCAACCTGGCCCAGATCCGCTCCGACGGGCGGGCGCGGGACATGGTGCACCTCTCGCCGGGCCGGACGCTGCGCGTCGGCCGCGAGCAGGGCGACTGGCAGTTCCCGTACGATCCCTCGATGAGCGGCCTGCACGCCAGCATCCGCAGTGAGGATGCCGACTTCGTAGTGGCCGACGAAGGGAGCCGCAACGGCATCGCCATCGCGGTCCGCTCCGAGTACATCCTGGGCGACAAGACCCGCCTGCTGTTGGGCGACCAGATGATCCGGGTCGAGTTCGCATGAAATTCTGCACGTCGTGCGGCACGGAATACCCGGATGATGTGCTGTTCTGCCAGAAGGACGGCACGACCCTCCGCGGTTCCGGCGGCGGCAACGACCTGGTCGGGCAGGTGCTGGCTGAGCGGTATCACATCAAGAAAAAGCTGGGCGAAGGGGGGATGGGGCAGGTCTACCTCGCCGAGCATGTGAAGATGGGCCGCCGCTGCGCGGTGAAGATCATGACGGCGGGGCTGTCGAACGATCCGGAGGCGGTGGGGCGGTTCAATCGCGAAGCCGCCAACGCCAGCCGCATCGCGCATCCCAACGTCTGCGCCATCTACGATTTCGGGGAGACCGCCGAAGGGCTGATCTACCTGGCCATGGAGTTCATCGAGGGCCAGAGCCTCACCGATTTCCTGCACGACACCGGTCCCCTGCCCCTGCCCCGCGCGGCCGCGATCCTGAGCCAGGCCGCCGACGCCCTGCAGGCCGCCCACGACCTCGGCATCGTCCACCGCGATCTCAAGCCCGACAACATCATGATCTCGTCCGTGCGCGGGCGCGACGTGGTGAAGGTGGTGGACTTCGGCATCGCCAAGGCGACGGGCTCCGACGCCATGAGCCAGAAGGTGACCCGCACGGGACTCGTGGTCGGCACCCCCGAGTATATGAGCCCCGAGCAGCTCACCGGCGATGCCCTCGACGGCCGGAGCGACATCTACTCGCTCGGCCTCGTCTTCTACCGGATGATCACCGGCGTCCTCCCGTTCAAGTCCGACTCGGCGCAGGAAGCGATGGTCAAGCGCCTTACCGAGGACCCCGCGCCGCTGGCGGTGGCCTTTGCCGGGGGCCGCTTCCCGCCCAGGCTGCAGGAGGTGGTGAACCACTCGCTGGCCCGCTCGCCGATGGAGCGGTACGGCACCGCGGCGGAATTCGGCCGGGACGTGGCCTCGGTGGCCGGCACCATGACGGGCACCGTGGATACCGAGAGCGCCACGCAGGCCGTCAAGCGGATGAGCGGCGCCTCGGCGACGGTGCCGCAGACCCGCATCGATCCGATGGCGCAGGTGGCCAAGCCCTCGCGCGGGGGCGATACCGCCGAGGCCCGGACGCCCTCGAAGCCGGTGCCGGCTCAGCGGCGCTCGATGGTGGTGCCTATTGCGGGAGCCGCCGTCATTGTCCTGGCCCTGGGGGGCGGCGCCTTTGCGCTCCGCGGGAAGATGGGCAGCCCTGCCGCTGTGCCCGCGGACACAGCGGGCAAAAGCCAACCAGTCGATACTTCCCACAAGGCGACGGCCGATACGACCACCCGGGCGGCGGCCGATACGTCCGGCAAGCCGCCGGTGACACCGGCGGGCAACAACGGGGGCAGTACGACGAATCCTGGTACGGTCGAGAAGCCGGCGGGCACGACGACCCACAACCCGCCGCAGCCGCGGGGCGGGACGTCGAACCCGCCGCAGACCAACCCGTCGACCAATCCCACCCCGGCCAAGCCGGCGGTGGATCTCGAAGGGATGAAGGCCCAGGTGGCGGGGTACATGAAGAACATCGACTTCGTGGATGACCCGCCGCAGCGGATCCAGGGCCGCCAGATCGGCGAGAAGGCCTACGACCAGGCGGACCTCGGCGCCACGGTGCGGGCGCAGGCCGCCTTCCTGGTGGCCAGTGCGCTGCTGGCTGATGCCGGCGACCAGGTGCACCGGGGCACCCACGCCGATTCCGCCCTGGCGGAACGGAGCCGCAACAGCGCCGGAGACTGGCTGCAGAAGGCGATTTCTCTCGATCCCAAGCGGATCTACCAGCAGGCCCTGGACGGCGTGAAGAGCCAATGAACAAGGCCCCCGTCCGCGTCTCCGTCTTCGGCAAGACCGATGTGGGCCGCACCCGCGACCACAACGAGGACACGTTCCTCGTCGCCGATCTCTCGACCCAGAACGCCACCCTGCAGCCCGAGGTGCGGGACCACGTGGTGGGCCCGCGCGGTTCGCTCTTCCTCGTGGCCGACGGGATGGGCGGCGCCGCGGCCGGTGAAGTGGCCAGCGCCATGGCGCGGGACGCCATCTACAGCCACATGACCACCGCCTGGGCCGAGGACAGCCAGAACAACGCCCAGCGCTTCGCGTTCCGAATCAAGGAAGCGGTTGAGCTGGCCAACGCGCGGATCAACGGCTACAGCAAGGAGCACCCCGAACATCGCGGCATGGGCACCACGCTCACTGCGGCGGGGATCTACGGCGCCGACCTTTATCTCTGCCAGGTGGGAGACAGCCGGGGCTACCTGGTGCGCAACGGCCAGGCCACCCAGATCACCAAGGACCAGTCGCTGATGCAGCGGCTGGTGGACGCCGGGGAGCTCACCGAGGAAGAGGCCGAGCAGAGCGAGCGGAAGAACATCATCCTGCAGGCGCTGGGGCCCGATCCCCGGATCAAGGTGGACCTCACCTGGCAGCCCCTGCAGCGCGGCGATGTGCTGGTGATCTGCTCCGACGGGTTGTCGGGGCAGGTCAAGCGGGAGGAGATCGGCCAGCAGGTGGGTGAATCGCCCGACCTGGTGGTGCTGTGCTCGAAGCTGATCGACCTGGCCAACAGCCGCGGCGGGCCGGACAACATCACCTACGTGGCGGCGCGGTTCGACGGGCCTGGCCTGGCTGAGCCGGGGACCGCCGCGGAGGTCGGTCACCAGACCTATGTGCTCGCCGAGGACGAATCAACGACGGAGCCGGTGCCGGTGTACACCGGGAGCCCGGCGCCGCAGCCGCTCGACCAGCGGCAGCCCCGCGCCTGGATCATCCTGACCGGTGCCCTGCTCCTCTTTGCCATCGTGCTCTGGCTGGCGCTGAAATGAAGGCTCAGTTCGCCATCCAGTCGGGCGCGCGCGGGGGGCAGATCGACCTGCTGGGCCAGACGTTCATCAGCGTGGGCCGCCACCCCGAGTGCCATCTCCGCTTCGATCCGGAAGGCGACCTCGACGTTTCCAGCCGCCACGCCACGATCACCTTCGAGAGTGGCTTCTTCGTTCTCCGCGACCTCGACAGCACCAACGGCACCTTCGTCAACGGCAGCCGGCTGACCGGCGAGCACCTGCTGGCCGATGACGACCTGCTGCAGTTCGGCGCCAACGGCCCCAAGGCGCAGTTCAAGATCGTGCGCGGGCCGGCCGCTGCACCGGCGGCTGCCGCAGGGGTACCCGTCGCCGGCACCGCGATCTATCGGCCGTCGTCGGACGCCGAGATCCCTGGCCTCAATCCGGCACCCCCGGTCCGCACGCCAGATCGCTCCGCCCGCCCGCCCGCCAGCCCGGCTGCCCCGCCGCCGGCCGGCATCCGGGTCACATCGGGCAATCGCGGCCCCACCGAGGCGGCGGCGGCCCGGTCCAAGGGCAGCACCACCGTCCGCGTCAAAGCGGAGGTGGCGCGCCAGACCAAGACGCTGCGCAACGCACTGTTCGGCCTGGGCGGGCTCATCGTGCTGCTCGCCGGCGCCGCCGTCTGGCAGCGGATCGCGAGCGGGCGCGAGATCGAGGCGCAGCGGCTGGTGCTACTTGGGCAGGTCGACTCTCTGATGAATGAAGTGAACGCGATGGCCGCGGGGGCCCAGTCGCTCCGCGAGGCGCTGGACAGCACCCAGGCCACGGCGGTGCGGCTCAAGGCACAGCTCGACCAGGGGCAGCGGGACCCGGCGACGCTCGACTCCCTCCGCCAGCAGCTCAACGCCGCGGTCAAGCACCAGCGCAACCTGAGTTCGGCGGCGGCGCTCGACGCCCGGAGCATCGCGGCGAACAACACCGACGCCACGGCCATCATCTTCGTGCAGTTCCAGAACGGCCACACCTTCACCGGCTCCGCGTTCGCAGTAAAGACCGACGCGAGCGGCGGGCTGCTGCTCACCAACAAGCACGTGGTGGTGGACAGCGCCGGCAATCCGCCGCTCAAGATAGGGGTCGCGTTCAACGGGTCGTCGCAGAATTTTCGCGCCGAACTGGTGCGGGCCCATCCGGTGGCGGACGTGGCGCTGATCCGGGTGCTGGTGGACAAGGGGATTCCCACGGTCGCCCGGCTGGCCACGACACCGGCGCAGGTGGGCGATCCGGTCGCGATGATCGGCTTCCCGCTGGGACTCGATCTCCCGATGGGCGGCGACTGGACCGCCGCCGGCGTCCGCGCCACCCTCACCCTCGGCACGGCGAGCAAGGTGCTGTCGACGGTGCTGCAGATCGACGGCTACGGGGCGGAGGGGTCGAGCGGGAGCCCGGTGTTCAATCGCGCGGGAGAGGTGGTGGGCCTCATCCAGGGCGGACAGGCGGGGACGAACGGGCGGGTGCTGTTCGCGGTGCCGATTCGATATGGCCAGGAACTGATCGGCGGCAACTGACAAAGACATCCACAGATTACACAGATTACACAGATTGATTCCTGCCACGAAGAGTTGCGCGTCTACCAACCAGCCCCTCATCAATGGTTTTGTTTAATCTGCGGAATCTGCGAAATCTGCGGATTGCCCCTGCGACCTCGAGGAGTGAATGAAGTCTCGCCTTGCAAGCTGCACCGCCTTGCTCCTTGCCCTTGCCATCATGCCCGCCGCCCTGCACGCGCAGGCGAAGGACACCTCCTTCGTCTACAAGCACGCCCACGTGCGGGCCAAGGTGCCGGAACTGGGCCCCGGCTGGATCTACGGTCAATTCGCCCACGCCCGCTCCTCCATGGGAGATTGCCTCGGCGTCGGCCTTGTGCTCCCCAAGTACCCCAAGGACACGATGCTGGTCATGATCGGCGGGCTCAAGGCGCTCCAGGTGGACCGCCGGACGAATACCGACGTGTACATCATGGACCTCGAACCCCCGGCAGATTCGGACTGGCAGGTGGTGAATCTCAAAGAATTGGCGAAAGCGGATTCCGGTTGCAAAGCTGGCCATAAGCCGTAAGCCGTAAGCTGCGAGTCAAAGCCTTTCGGCCACCAATTTCTTTGTTGCCCTCCGTTGAATCCGGGTAATCTGCGGATTGCCCCTCCGGCAGGACTGCCTGATCCCCATACCACGCATGTAACAACTCCCGACTCCAGCAACCAACTGCATACCTTTGGACCAGCGCCGAGACCGGCGGACGGCCGCGTCGAGCCGACGAGTTCGATCCGGTCCCCCAATCCCTGATCCGCTGGAGAAACGCACGATGAGAACCCTCACCTTCGAGAAAGCGTCCGTCTGCCTTATGGCCCTGGGCTTCGCGCTGGTTCCTGCGCGCGCGCAGGCCCAGCACGCCACCCCTCACTGGAGCTACAGCGGCCACGGCGGTCCGGCGGAGTGGGGCGGGCTCGACCCGAGCTTCGCCGCCTGCTCGAACGGGAAGGTGCAGTCCCCCATCAATATCACGGGGGCGAAGAAGGCCGATCTGCCCGCCCTGACGTTCGACTACACCGCCGTCCCACTCCGTCTCATCGACAACGGACACACGGTCCAGGTCAGCTACGCCGGCGGCAGCACCCTGACGGTGGGCAAGGACGTCTACACCCTCAAGCAGTTCCATTTCCATCATCCGAGCGAAGAGCACGTGAATGGCCAGGGCTTTGACCTGGTCGCCCACCTGGTCCATGCTGATGCCGCCGGCCACCTGGCGGTGGTGGCCGTGCTGTTCACCAGGGGCGCCCCGAACCCGCTGCTTGATGTGATCTGGAATAACCTGCCCAAGGAGAAGGAAAAGGTGACGGACGTGCCTGGAGTCACGGTAAACGTCACGGAGTTCCTGCCGGCCGATCGCGGGTACTACACCTTCGCGGGCTCGCTGACCACGCCTCCCTGTTCGGAGGGGGTGAGATGGATTGTCCTGAAGACCCGTGCCACCCTGTCCGATGCCCAGCTCGCCACCTTTGCCAAACTCTACCCCGGCGACGCCCGCCCCATTCAGCCGGCCAACGCGAGGGAGATCCTGGAAAGCCGGTAAGGGATTCGGCATAATCGGCGTTCCCGGGAAACGAAAGCGGCCCCCCGTTAGGAGGGCCGCCCGCGAGATCCTTCGCTGCGCTCAGGATGAGGGGGGCGTGCAGTCACCGCCCCCCTGCCCCCCTGCCCAGCTGCCCCCCTCACATCGCCTTCTGCTTCGCGATGATCATGTCCTTGATCTTGTCGTA
>DATEHG010000162.1:0-8991 GCA_035279705.1 Gemmatimonadales bacterium | reverse complement strand
CTATTCAGGCGCGGTCGCTCCCCCTCGTCGTGAGGCAGTGATGACCTCTCCCCTGGGCGTCAACGAATTCTTCGTGCTGGAGGCGGGCGAGTATCTCGACCGCCTCGCGGGACTCATTGCCGGTCCCGCGACGCCCCCGCCGGATGAGCTGCTGCGCAGCGCCCGCGCGCTCCGCGGCAGTGCGCTCATGGCCAGCCAGTCGGCTATCGCCCGGGCGGCGGGCGGCCTCGAGTCGCTCATCCGCGCCGTGCGCGAGAACCGCCGCCCCTGGGACACCACCCTGGCGGCCGCAGCCGCCGAGGGGGTCGCCGAGATCCGGACCTACCTGACTCGCCTCCCTCACTGGAGCGAGACTGACAGCGCAGCCGCCGAGGCGCTGGCCACCCGCCTCGAGGCCGCCGTCGGAGGTGCAGGCCGGCCATCCGTCGGTGTCGCGGTCCAGGCCGATGCGGGGTCGCGCGCCTTTGTGGCCCGCGAGGGCGCGGCGGTGGCCAGCGTGCTCGATCAGGCCAGCCGGATTCTCCGGGCCGGCCCCGGCGCGCGCGAGGCGCTCCAGGCAGCTCTCTCCAGGACGCAGCCGCTGCGCGGACTGGCCGCCCTGGCCGACTATCCCCCTCTTGCCGAGATCCTCGATGCCGTCGAGCTGACGGCGACCAACGTGGAGCGGGGGGAGCTCGAACCCCAGAGCGCCGCGGGGGTGCTGGACGCGTCCGCCCGCGCCATGAGTCGCGCCGCGCGGGACGTGATCGAGAAGGGCCGCCCCGATCTCGAAGCCGCTGAGACGCGACAGCTGGGGGAGCTGCTGGCCACGGTGCGCGGCAATCTCCCGGTTATTGTCCCGATCGACGAACTGTTCCCCGAAGATGGCGAGCCCGGTGTGGTCCAGGCCGGCACGGCCACGCCACCGGGGCGCGCGGAGCTGGTCAGCCGGGGGGAGCGCCTTCGGCAGGTGGCGGACGACCTCGAGCGGGCCGGGAGCGCGGCGCAGCGCGCGCTCCGGTTGCACATGGTCTCGCATGATCTCCGCGCCATCGCGGTCGGCATCGCCGGCAACCTCGGGCACCGCCTGCATCACTTCGGCCGCCAATCGCTCGAAGCGATCACCAAGGGGGAAACCGGACGCCTCGCCCTGCACCTCCGCCGTGCCGGTGAGCTGCTGCAGGGCTATGACGAGGCGCCGGACACGTCGCACCGGTTGATCGAGCGCCTGATGGACCTGACGCTGGCCGTGCTCGCCCCTGCCCCGTCGACCGGCCAGATGCGTGCGATCGTCATTCCCCCTCCGGCACCGGCAGCTGCGCCGGTCGTGGCCGAGGAACCGGAACTGGAGCTGATCGCCCCGCCGCACGATCCTGATCTCGACCTCCCGATCGTGCCGATCGAATCGCTGCTGTACGATGAGGTACCGACCGCCGCCGCGGTCGAAGAGCTGCCGATTGTCCCGATCGAACAGCTGGCGCCGGAGCCGGCAGAGTTCGAGCCGGAGCTCCTCACGCCGGTGATCCCGGTGGCTCCGCCTCCGCCGAGGCCCGTGCCCGCGGCGGCGCCGGTTGCCCGGACGGCCGAGGAAGCCGCAGACCTCGCCGGCAGTTTTGTCACCTACCACCGGCTCATCGCCGAGCTCGGCATGGGAGCGGCTTCGCTCGAGGCGCTGCTGCGTGGCTCCGCGGCTCCCGCCCCGGCTGTTACCGCACCCGCGGCTCCGAAGGCACCTACCCCGGTCCCGCCGCCCATTGCTCCCGCGCCTGCGGCAGCGGTGGTGCGTCCCCCCGAGCCGGTCGCCGCCGCCCCCAGGCCGGCACCGGCCGCTGTCGAGGCGGAGATCGTCGAGATCGCCACCCTCTGCTACCGCGGCCGCGGCGCCCTCGAACGCGCCGCGATCGTGCGCGAGCAGATCAAGGTCGCGCGCACCGCCCGGGCGGCGCCTGCCGTGGTCGACCCGCTGGTCGAAGAGCTGCTCGACCTCGTCGAACTCGCCCTGGTCGACGCCGCTTGACCGCTCCGGCGCCCGCCCGGCGGCCGCCCCTCTGGCAGGCACTGATCGGGATCGCGGTTTCGGTCGCGCTCCTCTACTGGACGCTCCGGGGCACCAACCTTTCCGAAGTCTGGGCCACCGTCCGCGCCGCCGCGCCGGGCCCGGTGCTGCTCGGCGTCGTCCTCGCCACGATCCCGTTCTTCCTCCGGGTGCCGCGCTGGCAACTGCTGCTCCGCGCCGAGGACGATTCGCCCCTTCCTCCAAAGCCGCTCTGGGATGCCATCGCCATCGGCTTCATGGCGAACAACACCCTGCCGCTCCGAATGGGAGAATTGGTGCGCGCCGTCGCGGGCAGCCGGTTTGCGGGGGTGCGGTTCACGTCGACACTGGCCTCTTTGGCCGTCGAGCGCCTGATGGACGTGCTCGCCGTCGTGCTCCTGCTCGGCCTGGGACTCCTCGGTGCCGGCCTCTCGGCGGATACCCGCGTGGCCGGCGTGCGACTGGCTCCGCTGGTGCTGGGCTTCGGCGGAATCGCGCTGGGCGGGCTGGTGGTCGGGGCGCTGGTGGTGGCCTATCCGCGAGCGGCCGAGTCGATCATCGAACGGGTCGTGCCGTGGCCGCGGCTGGCGGCCCGGCTGACGGGCCTCATCGAAGGGGTCACGATGGGGATGTCCGCCCTGCGCTCCCCCAGGCGCCTGGCCGGCGTACTGCTCTGGACGCTGGCCATCTGGGTCTGCAACGCCGCTTCCTTCTATGCCATGTTCAGCGCCTTCGGAATCCCGACCCGGTTTCCGGGCGCGCTGGTCCTGCAGGGCGCGATCATGTTCCTGATCGCCGTGCCCTCATCGCCCGGATACTTCGGCGTCTTCGAAGCGCCGGTCAAGGCGATCCTCGGCCTGTACGGAGTTCCCGCGGCGGTCGCGGTTTCGTACGCCTTTACCTATCACTTTACGACATTCATCCCGATTACCGCGCTCGGACTCTGGTCGGTGGCGCGTACCGGCTTCGGACTCAAGGATGCGGGGGTGCGCGCGGCATGAGTGACACCCTCACCCTCGACGCCCCGGCCAAGCTCAACCTCTTCCTCCGGATACTCGCCCGGGAGTCGGACGGCTTCCACGGCCTCGAGACCCTCTTCTGCCGGATCAGTCTTTCCGACCGCCTCACCGTCGAACGGCGTCCCGGCGGAATCTCGATCGACGTCACCGGCGGGGAGACCGGACCCGCCGATCAGAATCTCGCGGTTCGAGCCGCGCGGATGGTGGTGGAGGCCACGGGTGGAAAGTTCGGAGTCCATCTCACGCTCGAGAAGCGGATTCCGGTCAAGGCGGGATTGGGTGGCGGTTCGAGCGACGCGGCCGCCGCGCTGCTCGGCGTGAACCAGCTGGCAGGCAACCCCGTTCCCAAACACGAGCTGCTGCAGTTTGCCGCCCGGCTGGGAAGCGACGTTCCCTTTTTCCTGAGCGGGTCATCCCTGGCGCTGGCGTGGGGTCACGGTGAACGAATGCTGACCCTCCCGCCGCTTCCTACACATCCCGCCCTGCTGCTCGTTTCCGGCGAGGGGGTCTCCACTCCCGAAGCCTACCGGTGGGTGGATGAGGACCGCACGCCGGGAACCCGGCGCGGTGCCGTGGCCATGGAAGGGGAAAGTGTACGGAACTGGGGGAACATCGGGAGGCTGTCCGGCAACGATTTCGAATCGGCGGTGTTCGGTCGGCGGCCCGAACTCCGGGCTGCCTTCGAGCGGCTGGCCGGCACCCATCCGCTTCTCTGCCGGATGAGCGGCAGCGGATCGGCCCTCTTTGCCGTCTACCGGTCCGCGGCTGAGCGCGAGGACGCGCAGATGTCCCTCGGCCGCAAGCTCGGCCAGCTCATCCCGGTCGACACCGCCTGATCGACCTGGGGCACGGGGTTCAGGCCACGCCCTTGCGGATGGCCTCCCGCATCGCGGCGGTGAAGGTGTCGATCTCGTCGAGCGTGGTATACACGTTCGGGGTTACCCGGAGACCGGTGAACTCGGGGTGGCCGATCGGCGTCGAGACGATCTTGTACTTGTCGTAGAGCCAGCCTCCCAGCTTCCCGATATCCATCCCGTCCACATGCACCAGGCCGATGCCGCCGGCAAAGTTGCCGTCCAGCCGGGTGAGAATCTTGACCCGGTCGCTGTCCGCCATCAGCTGCCGGGCCCAGCGGTCCCGCAGATAGCGGAGCCGCGCAATCTTCCGCTCGCCGCCGATGGTGCGATGGAATGCGAGGGCGGTGCCGATCGCATTGTGATTGGCGGCCGGATGAGTACCGATCTCCTCGTACTTCCGGATATCCTCGTCCTGGGTGGCCGCCGCAGCCATCAGGGGCCAGAGCGCCCGCTGCTTCGACTTCCGGACATAGAGGAAGCCGGTGCCGACCGGCGCCAGCAGCCACTTGTGGAGACTGGTGCCGTAGTAGTCGCAGTCGAGGTCATCCCGCTTGAACGGGAAGTGGGCAAAGGCATGGGCGCCGTCCACGAACACTTCGATGCCGAGCGGCCGGGCAAAGGCGACCAGCTCCTTCACCGGCATGATGTGGCCGCTCAGGTTCGTGATGTGGGTAACCTCGATGACCCGGGTGCGGGGAGTCACCGCAGCCTTGAACCGGTCCACGATCTCCTGCTGGTTCTTCGGCGGAACGGGGAACGAAATCTGGTTGAGCACGATGCCATCCCGGCGGACGCGCTGCTGCCAGGAGGTGATCATTCGCCCGTAGTTCTGGTTGGTGACCACCACCTCATCGCCCTTCTTGAGGTCGAGACCGAAAATCATGATCTCGTTGGCCTCGGAGGCGTTGCGGGTGATGGCCATTTCCTCGGGATCGCAGCCGAACTCGCGGGCCAGGTCGCGGCGCACGCTCTCCACCCGGGGCTCGAGCACCCGCCACATATGGTCGACCGGCAGCTCATTGGAAAACCTGAGATCCCGGATCATCTGCTCGAGCACGTGGGTCGGCGTGGGGCTGCAGCCGCCGTTGTTGAGATTGATCAGGGTGCGGTCGTTGTCGAACGCCCGCTGGATTTCGCCCCAGTAGTCCTCGTCATCGGCCAGGAGGCCTGCCGATTTCCCTTTTGCCGCCCAGTTGGCGTTTGCGAGGTTCCGGAAGGCATGTGGCCGGAAGGCGGGGAGCGCGAGGCTCGCGCCGGCCAGGGAGCCGATGAAAGAACGGCGGTCAGGCATGAATCCTCCCGGGAGAGCGGGCGGTCGGACGGCTGTTCGGCGGGGGAATGGACCCTCAATCGTCGGGGCTTTGACCTTCCCAGTCAATGGCTGCCGGACGGGACCGGCTTACCCCTTCATAATTACGGGTTTAGGTCGTTACGTTTTGAGGCACTGCCCCTTCGTCCAATGGCAGGACAGCGGACTTTGGATCCGTCAATGGTGGTTCGAGTCCACCAGGGGCAATGGGAAATCTGCCATAAGCCGTCAGCCTTGGGCCATAAGCCTGTCCGTCTCATCCGTCTGCCCGTCCATCCGTCCAGATCTGGACCCCGCCCACCTTCCGTAACTCGTTAGTTGACCGCCCCTTGCCCCACGGGTTATCTTTGCAGGCTGTCATTATGAATGACCTTTCGATGACCCGGAGCCAGATGCTCCTCCTCAGCGGTACGGCCAACCGTGCGCTGGCGGAGGAAGTGGCCGCCCATCTCGGGCAGCCGCTCTGTCAGGTCACGAACCGGCGGTTTGCCGACGGCGAGATTTTCGTCAAGATCGACGAGAACGTGCGCGGCCGGGATGTGTACATCATCCAGCCGACCAATCCGCCGGCCGAGCACATGATGGAGCTCCTGCTCCTCATGGATGCGGCGAGGCGGGCCAGCGCCGCGCGGGTCACTGCGGTCATTCCGTATTTCGGTTACGCGCGGCAGGACCGGAAGGACCAGCCCCGCGTGGCTATCAGCGCCAAGCTGATGGCCAACATGGTATCGATGGCCGGGGCCGATCGCGTGCTGGCGATGGATTTTCACCAGCACCAGCTGCAGGGATTCTTCGACCTGCCGGTCGATCACCTCTATGCCATGCCGGTGTTCGTGAACCACTACCGGCAGAAGTCGCTGCGGGACCTGGTGATCGTGGCCTCCGACGTGGGCGGCGCCAAGATGGCCCGCGGCTTTGCCAAGCGGCTCAATGCCACGCTGGCGATCATTGACAAGCGGCGTCCGTCGGCCAATGTGGCCGAGGTGGTGAACGTGGTCGGTGATGTCGAGGGGAAGGACTGCCTGATCCCCGATGACATGATCGATACCGGCGGCACGATGTCCGAAGCCATTCATGCCCTGAAGCGGCTGGGCGCCCAGGACATCTACGCCTGCGCCACCCATGCCCTGCTCTCGGGACCGGCGGTGGAGCGGTTGCAGAACAGCCCGGTGACGGAGATCGCGGTGACCAATACCATCGCGCTGCCGCCGGAGCGGAAGTTCGACAAGCTCAAGATTCTCTCGATCGCGGGCCTGCTGGCCAAGGCGATCGGATACACCCACAGCGACAACTCGGTGAGTTCGCTGTTCGACTGACGGAAGGATCGAAACGATGCCCCAGGTTACTCTCGAAGCTCAGCCCCGCCAGCAGAAAGGCAAGGGCGCTGCCCGTTCGCTCCGCCGCGGCGGCCAGGTCCCCGCGGTCATTTACGGCCACGGCCGCGAACCCGAATCTCTCAGCATCGACGCGGGGGCCCTTTCCCGTGCGCTGCTCGGGATTTCGGCGGCCAGCACCCTGGTCGACGTGGCGGTGGCGGGCCGAGCGCCGGTCAAGGCCCTGATCCGGGAAATCCAGCGCGACATGATCCAGCACGGCGCGATTATCCACCTCGACCTGTACGAGGTCCGGGCCGATGAGAAGATCACGGTGCGGGTGCCGCTCCACCTGGTGGGCACGCCGGACGGCGTGCGCAACTTCGGGGGCGTGCTCGACCACGTGATCCGCGACCTCGAGATCCTGGTGCTGCCGGGTGACCTGCCCTCGCACATCGACCTCGATGTGACCGCGCTGACCATCGGCCATTCGATGTACGTGCGGGACGTGGTGGTGACCAAGGCCGAGGTCCTGATGGACCCGAACCTCCCGGTCTGCACTGTCGTGGCGCCGCGCGCCGAGGAAGTGGCCGCGCCGGTTGCCGAAGCTACTGCCACGGCCGAGCCCGAGTTGATCCGCAAGGCCAAGCCGGAAGAGGGCGAGGAAGGCGAAGAGGGCGAGAAGAAGGCCGAGAAGAAGGGGTAACCCCTGCGGCTCATCGTTGGCCTGGGCAATCCGGGTCCAGAGTACGACGGAACCCGGCACAACGCCGGGTTTCTGTTGGCCGATCATCTCGCGGCGCGCTGGCACCTCGGCCCCTTTCGTCGTGCCACCGATGCGCGGGAAGTCCGCGGCCAGGTGCAGGGTCACGATGTCCGCCTGCTCAAGCCATGGACGTTCATGAACCGGAGCGGAGCCGCACTGGCGCCGCTCCGTTCGTTTGAGGGGTTCGATGCCGCCGCCGACCTGCTCGTGCTGGTCGACGACTACGCGACCCCGCTCGGCAGCTTCCGGCTTCGGGGAGCCGGCGGCACCGGCGGTCACAACGGATTGAAGAGCATCGAGGGCGTGCTCCGGCGCCAGGACTACGCCCGGCTCCGCATCGGCATCGGGCCCCTGCCCCCGGATTGCGACGACCCCGCCGACTTCGTGCTCGGGGGCTTTCACAAGAGCGAGCAGCCGGCCCTCGACGAGCTGCTCGACCCCATGGCCGAGGCGGTGGAAACCTGGCTGGATCAGGGTATCGAGAAGGCCATGTCGAAACACAACAAGAAGCCTTAGGCCAAGGGCCTTAAGCCATAAGCCCGATCCGGTATCGCTTACGGCTTATGGCGCCGAGCTGGACACTTTTTCAGGGTACGTCTCTATCATGCTCCGGCTTGGCATCGTCGGTCTTCCAAACGTCGGCAAGTCCACCCTGTTCAACGCGCTCACGTCCGCGGGCGCGCTGGTGGCCAACTATCCCTTCGCCACCATCGAGCCGAACACCGGCGTGGTCACCGTCCCCGACCCGCGGCTTGAGGTGCTGGCGGGACTGGTGAAGCCCGAGCGGACGGTACCTGCCACGGTCGAGTTCCTGGACATCGCCGGCCTGGTGAAAGGCGCGAGCCAGGGCGAGGGGCTGGGCAATCAGTTCCTGGCCAACATCCGGGAAGTGGACGCCGTGGTGCACGTGGTGCGCTGCTTCGAGGATCCCGATGTGCAGCACGTTATGGGACCGGTGGACCCCGCCCGGGACCGCGAGGTGATCAACATCGAACTCGTGCTCGCGGACCTGGCGGCGGTGGAAAAGCGGCTGGACAAGAGTGCCCGGGCGGCCAAGTCGGGAGATGCGCAGGCCAAGCTCGAGGCCCGCCTGCTGGGTCAGCTGCAGGAGGCCCTGGCCGCCGGCAAGCCTGCCCGGAGCGTGACGCCGACCGAGGAGGAACGCCCGACCTGGAAGGCATTCAATCTCCTCACGGCCAAGCCGGTCCTGTACGCGGCCAACGTGCTCGAAGAGGAAGTGGTGAGCGGCAACGCCCACGTCGCGGCTCTCCAGAAGGCCATCGTCGCGGAAGGCGAAGAGGCGGAAGTCGTGACTTTTTCGGGAAAGGTCGAAGCGGAATTGGCCGAGCTCCCTGCCGGGGACCGCGCCGAGTTCCTTGCTTCCCTCGGACTGACGGAATCGGGACTCGACCGGCTGGCCCATGCCGCCTACCACTTGCTGGGGTTGCAGAGCTATTTCACCGCGGGGGAGAAGGAAGTCCGGGCCTGGACGATCCACCGCGGTGACCGCGCACCGGCCGCCGCGGGCGTCATTCACTCCGATTTCGAGAAGGGCTTCATTCGCGCCGAAACGGTGGCCTATGGCGATTTCGTGCGCCTCGGTGGCTGGAAGGCGGCCCGTGAACAGGGGCTGGCCCGGGCGGAAGGCAAGGAGTACGTGGTGCAGGATGGGGATGTCTTGTTGTTCCGGTTTAACGTGTAGGCAGGGGGGGG
>DATEHG010000161.1:0-3280 GCA_035279705.1 Gemmatimonadales bacterium | reverse complement strand
CGCCCGCCCGCCAACGACTACCGACAGGGTGCAGAGTCCGGCTTCGCGGCACTATCCGGTTTGACGATCGAGTCCGGCTTGACCGTCGAGTCCGGCTTGGCGCTCGAGTCCGCCTTGATGACTGCGTCCGCCTTTGCCATTGTGTCCACCTGCCCGTCTGTCCGTCTGCCCGTCTGTCCGTCTGTCCGTCTGTCGGTCGTATCCACCCGCGCGCCCGCTCCCGCCGCCAGCTTGCCGCTCGCATCCCTGAGGTACGCCCGCTCATAGGCCGACCGGGCATTCCACAGCACCCAGCCATGGATGCCGAGTTCATCGGCGGCGCGGATCTGCTCGCGCACATGGGCCGGGGTGTAGCGCGGCTTGCCGAGCGTGAAGGCCTGGAAGTACGGCCGGATCTCGGCGGAATTCTTGTAGGGCGCCGAGCGCCGGAGGGCGTCGGTCATCGCGTGCTTGATGACGAGGTACGGCTCCGAGTTGGGATGGTCGAAGCCATAGGAGCCGCGCCCGTAGTGACTGGGGTACACCATGGGAAGCACCGCGTCCGCGCTCTGGACCAGGTTTTCCCACTTCTGCCCGATGCCCATGTCATTCTCGGCGCTGGTGGTCAGGCCGAAGATGTCGATGGTGAAGGGCACGCCGAGCGGCTTCATCCGCTCCCGCAGCATGCGGATGTTGCGGGTGACGCCGTCCTGGGAGGTTTCCTTCCCCTTCCGCGCAGTGAACACCGCGTCCGCCATCCGGCCCTTGGGCTCGTCGGGGAAGCGGACGTAGTCGAACTGCAGCTCGGCGAAGCCCAGCTTGACGGCCTCCGCTCCCAGCTGACCCGCGTAGATCCAGACCGAATCGTTGAACGCATCGACCCAGGCCCGGCCCTGGCGGTCGTGCCATTCCCCGCCACCGGCCTTGAGGATGGCCCACTCGGGCTTGCGGGTGGCGAGCAGCGGATCCTTGGCCACCACGATCCGCGCGATGGGATGAATCCCGTGAGCGATGAGGGTGCGGATCCGCTCGCGGGCATCGGGCGCCCGCAGCTGCTTGTTGGCGCCGATCTGGATCGCGGTCGGCACGGTGGTCTGGTAACTCAGGTACCCCGTGTCATCCTTCACATCGATGACCAGGCTGTTGACCTCGGTGCCTTCGATGAGCCGGATCAGCTCATAGAACTTCTTGGTGCCGAACGCCCAGGCGTTGACGTACAGCGCGCGCACCGGCTTGGGCGCCGTGGTGAGCGGCGGAGGGGGCCAGTCCACGGCCACGGGAGGGCGGGAGGCGTAGTCGGGAAGGCGACCGTCGGGGACCTTGATGGCCCGGATTTCGTCGGCCCAGGCGGGCGGCTCCTGGGCGGCCAGGGGCAGTGCCAGCAGGGCGGCGGCGAAGAGGGAGAGCAGCAGAGGGCGCATCAGCGGTCCGGAATTCGAGTGCATGGCCGGTTCGTGAGCATGAAACATACCCCCGTGGAAAAGCGCTCTTGGCAGCACTTGGGGGCACGGCTACGATACGGGCACGGAGGACCCCCATGCAGATTGCCATCCAGTATTGCGTCGTCTGAAACTACGAACCACGGGCCACCGGTCTGGCGGCCGAACTCAAGGCGGCGTTTCCCGGAGTGGAGGTCACCCTGATCCCCTCCTCGGGTGGGGTGTTCGAGGTGACCGCCGATGGCCGGCTGGTCTTCTCCAAGAAGGCCCTCGGCCGCCACGCAGCCCAGGGAGAGGTGGTCGGTCTCCTCAAACCGGGGCGCTAGGGGGGCGTTTCTCCTTTCGCCTTTCTCTTTTCTCCCTCTCCCCTCTTACCTCTCACCTCTCACCTCTTACCTTCTCCCCATGCGCATAGCCATCAGCACCGGCGGCGGTGATGCCCCCGGCCTCAACGCCGTCATCCGCGCCGTGGTGCTGTCGACCCACCAGCGCGGCTGGCAGTGCTACGGCATCCGCCGAGGGTTCAACGGACTGCTGGGGGACGACGGGATTCTCCACCTCACCCCCGACCGGGTCCGCGGCATCACGCACCTGGGCGGCACGATCCTGGGCACCACCAACCGCGGTAACCCTTTCCGCTGGATCTCGCGCGATGACGCCGGCCACGAGGTCGAGGTCGACCGGTCCGACGAGCTCATCGCGGCCTTCCAGGCGAGCGGGTTCGATGCGCTGGTCACCATCGGCGGCGACGGAAGCCTCAAGATCGGCTATGACCTCTGGAAGAAAGGGCTGCCGGTCGTCGGCGTCCCCAAGACCATCGACAATGACGTGACCGGCACCCTGGCCACCTTCGGCTTCGACACCGCGGTCAGCATTGCCACCGAGGCCATCGACCGGCTGCACTCGACCGCCGAAAGCCACGAACGGGTCATGGTGGTGGAGCTGATGGGGCGCAACGCCGGCTGGATCGCGCTGCACAGCGGCATCTCGGCCAGCGCCGACGTGATCCTGATTCCGGAGCTGCCGTTCGACATCGACAAGGTCTGCGAGAAGATCCGCCGGCGGGAAGCGGCGGGGCGGCACTTCAGCATCGTCGTCGTCGCCGAGGGGGCGACGCCGAAGGGCGGCGAGGTGCAGCTCATCGAGCGGCGCACCGTGGGCGGCAACGACCGGCTGGGCGGAATCGCCAGCATGGTGGCGCGCGCCATCGGCGAGCGGACGGGGAAGGAGACGCGGAGCCTGGTGCTGGGGCACATCCAGCGGGGCGGGCCTCCCACCACCTTCGACCGCCTGCTGGCGCTCCGCTTCGGCGTGGCGGCGGTGCAGGCCGTGGCGGATGGCGTCTTCGGCGTCATGGTGGGGCTCAGGCCGCCGACCATCGTCCGGGTGCCGCTCGACGAAGTGATCGGCAAGCCGCACAACGTGCCACTCGACAGCGATACGATCGCGACGGCGCGGGCGCTGGGGATCAGCCTGGGTGACTAGCTGTAAGCCTTAAGCCATAAGCCATAAGCCTTAAGCCATTAGCAAGCGGTCGCGAGTCACGAGTCGCGAGTCCGTGCTCCATGTGCAATCCCGGGCTGTCAACACGAGAGCCCTGTCCTGATTCCTGACTGCAGACTCGTGACTTTAGACTCGTGACTTCAGACACGCGACTCGCGACTTCCAGCCCTTGCGCCCAACCTACCCCGCCAGCCGCACCCAGGATCTCGTCGACACCGTCCACGGCGTTCCCGTTCCCGACCCATACCGCTGGCTCGAGGATGGGAACAGCGACGAAGTCCGGGCCTGGACCGACGCGCAGAATGCGCTCACGGCCGCGTGGCTCGAGCGCAGTCCGGCCCGGTCGGCCATTCAATCAC
>DATEHG010000160.1:0-2436 GCA_035279705.1 Gemmatimonadales bacterium | reverse complement strand
CTCGTGGTGCACGGCCTCAAGGGACGGCTGGCTGCTCAGCCGACTGCCGGAGCCCAGACCTCATGACCGACATGATGACGCAGACCCCGCCCCGCCGCCCTTCGAGCGGCGCCGTGGATGTCACCGAGAAGGAAGCCCGCGAAGTCGCCGAAGCGGCGCGGGAGGCCGAGTGGCAGGCCCCCAGCTTTGTCCGCCAGTTGTTCGAGGGCAATTTCCAGATCGGCCTGATCCACCCCTTCCCCGAGCCCGACCCCGCCGAGGTGGAACGGGCCCGCCCGTTCATGGATCGGCTCGAGCAGTTCATGCGGGACAAGGTGGACAGCGACAAGATCGATCGCGACGGGAAGATTCCCCCGGAAGTCATCCAGGGACTTCGAGAGCTCGGCGCCTTCGGCATCAAGATCCCCACCGAGTACGGCGGCCTGGGCCTGAGCCAGGTGGCCTACACGAAAGCCATCGGCCTCGTCACCAGCCAGGACGGGAGCCTCACTGCGCTGCTGTCCGCGGCACAATCCATTGGCGTACCGACGCCGCTCAAGCTGTTCGGCACCCCCGAGCAGAAGAAGAAATACCTCCCGCGGCTCGCCAAGGGCGCCATTTCGGCCTTTGCGCTGACCGAATCCAACGTCGGCTCCGATCCTGCCGGCCTGGCCACGCACGCAGAGCTCTCGGCCGACGGAACCCACTACGTCCTGAATGGCGAGAAGCTCTGGTGCACCAACGGCACTGTCGCCGAGCTGATGGTGGTGATGGCCCGGACCACGGGCAAGAAGATCACGGCCTTCATCGTCGAAGCCGACTGGCCCGGCGTCGAGGTGGTGCAACGGCTTCACTTCATGGGGCTCAAGGGGATCGAAAACGGTCTGATCCGCTTTACCAACGTGAAGATCCCGGTGGAGAACGTGATCTGGGGCGAAGGCAAAGGACTCAAGCTCGCGCTGATCACCCTGAATACCGGACGGCTGACCCTGCCGGCCAGCTGTGTGGCGGGGGCCAAGCGCTGCCTCGAGATCGCCCGCGAATGGGCCGGCTCCCGGGTGCAGTGGGGTCAGCCGGTCGGCAAGCACGACGCCGTGGCCCAGAAGATCGGTCGCATGGCGGCGGAGACGTACGCCATGGAGGCGGTCAGTGATCTCGCCAGCCTGATGGCGGACAAGGGCGGCTACGACATCCGCCTCGAGGCCGCGATCGCCAAGATGTGGAACACCGAGGTGGGGTGGCGGGTGGTGGACGATACTCTGCAGATCAAGGGCGGGCGCGGTTATGAAACCGCCGACAGCCTGCGCAGCCGCGGCGAAAAACCCGATCCGGTCGAGCGGATGCTGCGCGATTTCCGCATCAACCTGATCTTCGAGGGGTCGTCGGAAATCATGCGCCTGTTCATTGCCCGCGAGGCGGTCGACACCCATCTCAAGGTGGCCGGCGCACTGATCGACCCCAAGAGCAGCGGCTCCGCCAAGCTCAACGCCTTGGTCAAATCGGCGCTCTTCTACGGCGTCTGGTATCCCAAGCTGTGGATCCCCTTCAAGGGATGGTTCGGCTACGGGGAGTTCGGGCCCCTGGCCCGGCATCAACGGTTCGTGGAACGGTCCTGCCGAAAGCTGGCACGCACTCTCTTCCACTGCATGATTCGTTTCGGCCCCAAGCTGGAAAAGCGCCAGGCGGTGCTGGGCCGGCTGGTCGAAATCGGCGCCGAACTCCTCGCCATCGCCGCCGTCTGCTCACGGGCGCAGGCGCAGGTCACGAAGAACCCGGCCGATCGCTCCCCCCTCGAGCTGGCGGATCTCTTCGCCCGGCAGGCGCGGCGGCGGGTCAAGGAGCGCTTCGGGGCGGTCTTCAGCAACGACGACGTGGCAGCGTATGCCGTCGCCCGGAGGGTGCTGGATGGCGCCTACCCGTGGCTGGAGGAGGGGATCGTCCGAAGCTGACCCGGCTTCAAGCATCGGACGGGAACAGGGTGAGTGGCGTGCCAGCATCGCGGCCGCCGCTCACCCTTTTCGTTCGCGTCACTTGCGGAACTGCAGTTCCTTCGCCGTCCTGCCGTCCCGGTTCTTGAGGCGCGGGTTGGCGCCGTGCTCGAGCAGCAGGGCGATCACCTTCGGACCCAGGTTGGCCCGGGTCGCGGCGTGGAACGCCGCATCACCCGTGGTGGCTTCCAGGTAGTTCGGGTCGGCGCCGTGAGCGAGCAGCCACGGCGCACCGCGGGCCTTCCGGAACCGGAGTTGAGTGACGAGACAGCGACTCGCCTCCAATGCCAGGACGTCCTTCGGCACCAGTTTCGCAAAGACCGCGAGGGCGCCTTCGTGACCCTCGTCGGACGCGTGCCAGATCCCCTCACCATCGACGGGATTGGCGCCGGCCTCGAGCAGAAGCCGGGTCAGGGCGGGATTGTCGTGCTGCCCCGCGGCATGAAAGAGCACCGGAATTGGCCAGGTG
>DATEHG010000159.1:0-17330 GCA_035279705.1 Gemmatimonadales bacterium | reverse complement strand
CACCTGGCCGCCGTAGAGAATGCAGTCGTTGGTCCGGCCGATGCCGCGCCCGTCGTTCTTCGCCACCGGCGAAAGCGGCGCGGTGCCCATGCCGTGCACGATCTTCTTCAGGTCGAAGCCGAGCGTTTCGATCTTGTGGAGCCCCGTTTCCACGACCCGGGCGGAGATCTGGGTAAGACCCGCGAGGCTCGCCGTCGGCGCGATCACGAAGGTGAGCTGCGCCGGCGCCAGGTTGGCCTTCCGTCCCACCCACTCGGCCACCGCATCCGTGGGCAGCGTGCGTCCCTCGAGAATCAGCACCCCGCGGTCTGCCTGCTCCGCGTAACCCAGCTTGGCAAAGAGTTCCTTCTCCACTCGGGCGTGGGACCGGAGCGGTCCCGATCCCATGGCGAAGAACCCTTCGGGGTTGACCGCCCAGCCGGCATACTGCGATGCCATGCAGGAGATGGCGGGAAAATCGGTCCGGACCAGGAGTCCGGGCCAGTTCTTGCCGCCCAGGCTGAGCGAGGTGACGGAGACCTCGCCGAGGTCGCCCATGCAGAGCTCGCTCAGCATGACGCCGGCGCTGAGCCCGCCCGGCACCTCTATTCCGGCGTCGATCACCCGGGCCCCGCCGGCCAACCGGTGGACCCGCACCCGCAGCGCCTCGGCCTCCTCGTCCATGAGGTCGGCCAGCGCCCATGATCGCTCGTTCATGTTCAGGCCCGTCACGCCGCCATCCATGCCAGAATCTCTCCCTTGCCCGACTCGGCCAGATCGCCGGAGTAGCGCCGGTACTCGCCGGCCGCCTGCGCCGGAGTAATCGCGGCAGCGTAGACTCGGATCAGCCGGCCCAACAGTAGTGGAATAGCCGGAGGATGGAAGCGGCAGGCCAGGTGGTAAGTCGGGAGCAGGTCGATGTTCCCGAGAGCCACGATAGTGCCACGTTTGTTCCAGAGGCCGGCGTTGGCTCCCGCAGCGCCGCCAATCACCAGCGTGCCGGCGATCATCGAGCGGCCCGCATCTTCGGCCGTGGAGCCGGCGACGAAGATCATCCCGCGCCGCATCCGCGCGCCGGCTTCGCGTCCGGCGCTGCCGCGCACGATGATTTCGCCACCAATCATGCCCTTGCTGGCGCCCGGCGCCGCGCCCCCGGCGTTGCCGCCGACGTCGCCCCGCACCACGATGGCGCCACCCTGCATCGCCATCCCGACATCCGCTCCCGCCGAGCCGCTGACCTCCAGGTGGCCGCCTTTCATTCCGGCGCCGAGGCCATCCGCCCGGCTCCAGTCGCCTTCGCAGACGAGGCGCGCGTGGTTGATTCCGTCGATGCGGCAGAGATCCCCGAGGGGGACCATCCCGTGTCCCTCGAGGCCGAGCGACAGCCTGGCAATGGAGGCGGCATCCAGCCCGGCGAGGCGGTCCGGGGCAAGCGCCCTGGCATCTACCCGTCCGGAAAACGGGCTCTTCGGTGTCAGGGTGATCGCGTGGCTCACGCGGCCCCCGCCAGGATTTTGTGCAGCGGGAAATGATGCGGCCCGAGCTTGCCACCATAATTGCCCGCAGTGATGAACCGGATTCCCGGCCGGCAGGCGGCCAGAATGCCGGCGCGCATCGAGGCCTCGATCAGCGGGGCGTCGAGGCCGTTGATCACGATCTCGAGCACCGAGTTCACTCCCTCGGGCAGCGCCGTGGTCGTGACGGCGCGCAGTGTCGGGCAGTAGGCATCATTGGTCGAAGCGATCATCGTCTTCGACTTGCGGCTCCCCACCTTGCTCCCGCTCCGCACGATGCCGCCGGGGAAGGGCATGATGATGCCCGGCAGGGGATTCATCGCCTCGACGGCGGCCTCCGCCGCCTCGAGGGCGGCATCCGCCGATTCGGCGCCGATCAGAAAATTGCCGCCGCCGATCGCCTTCTGCATGCCGAATGATTCCTGGACCAGGAACTCTCCTTCCATGACCGGAATCCGCCAGAACCGCTCGCCGCCGATCACCTTGCTCGACTGGAAGCCGTCGCCGAAGAAGCGCAGGTTGCTGCCCACGCCGACCCGGTCAGGGGCGCCGGGGAGTCCGTCGAAACAGGCGGTGGTGGGACAGGTGAGGACGGTCTGGCCGATGCGCTCGATGAGCCGCTTGGGGAGATCGTCCTTGCCCATCGTCATGAGGAGGAGCGAGAGTCCCGGCCGCCCGTCCGGCGATTCCGCCGCCGGCACCACCCGTTCGATCCCTGCTTCGCACTTGCAGGCGATGACGGACGTCGCGAAACCGGTGAACTTGTCGGCGGCATGCCCGGCCCACCGCGCATTGCGGGCGGTGACGATCACCCGCGCCACTCGCATGGTGAAGGCCTCGGCGAACGTGTCCTCGATCTCGACGCCGCGGATCTTCACCGGCCGCCTCCCGCCGCACCCATCAGCTCCCGGCTCACCGGATAGTTGGCGAAGGACACGGTGCCGAACTTGTCGAAATGAGCCGCCAGGTCACGAACGATGCCGCTGTCATGCTCCGGGCTCACCGTCAGCCGCCGCCCGGCAGGGGCGCGGCGGAGCTGGCCCTCCTCCACCACCCGCACGCCGCCTTTGAGGACGTAACGCGGGGTGCTGAACATCTTCGAGTAATCCGGGTCGGGGCTGTAGAGCGTCACATCCGCGTCCGCGCCCACGCCAAGATGGCCTTTGCGTGTCAGCCCCAGCTGTCGCGCCGGTCCGGCCCGGGTGATGATGGCGATTTCGCCCAGGGTGTATTCGCGTGCCAGGCCATCGAGCAGCGCGCTTCCCGCCAGCATCTTGGGGTTGACCCGCTTGAGCACGTCATCGCGCCAGCTCCGGTCCATCAGCAGGCGGATCAGTTCCGGATAACTCAGGAAGGTGCCGCCGTTGGGGTGATCAGTGGAAAGCACCACCCGCCAGGGGTCACTGGCCAGGAGAAACAGCTCGAGGCCGACGGCCCACTGCAGCGCCGCCACCGCGGCCTTTTCCTTGTAGGTGTACGGCACGATGCCGCAGCCGGTCTCGAGCTCGAGATCCACATTGACCCACTTCCGCCCCGTGCTGGTCGAGAGCAGAAACTCGACCGGCCCGTCGGCCGTGACCGTCGTGGCCGCGCCGAACATCACCTGGCCCACATCCACGCTCACCTCGGCGTGGCCGTTGATGTACTCGATCAGTCTCGGCGCGGCGGAGCTCCATCCCTTGCCGGGTCCTCCGCCGTAGGCGTGGAACTGCAGGTGAGTCAGGTGCGCCCGCCTGCCGGCCAGCGTCTGCATGGTGGCCAGCGTGGTCTCGACGTTGCCGGCCTGACCCAGGCCATTGCAGTGGATGTGCACCGGGTGCGGCAGCTGGAGCGCGTTCGCGGCGTCGGTGAGCGTCTCCAGGATCCGCCGCGGGGTCGCCTTCCCGCCGCCGACGGCATCGTCCAGCCCGGTCACGTTGCGGCTGCCGTTCTTCCACTGCTCGACTCCGCCGGGATTCACGATCTTCACGGCATAGCCGCCGGTGGCCTTGAGCAGCCAGGCCACGTACTGGCGGGCCCGCTCGCCTTCCCCCCGGCCGACCTGGTCGAGCAGGAAGCGGTCGTTGCCCATCAGCACGAAAAAGCCGGTATCGAGAATCGGGGTGTCGTTGAGCTCGAGGTGGGTGTGCCGGGCGCCGATCGGCGCCACCGCGGCGTCGAACGCCGTGGTGTATCCAAGCCCCGCGTAGCGGTAGCCGGTGGTGAACGTGGTGGGGACCGTACCGCCGGTTCCGGAGCGCGCCGGCGTTTCTCCTTCGACGAGCTTTGGTGCCGGCACCGGGTCGGCCGCATGCTCCTCGGGAAGCAGCCGCCGCACGTGATTGCAGCTGCCCCCCGCCACATGCGAATGGATGTCGACGCCCCCCGCCATCACCACCAGGCCGCGGGCGTCGAGGCGGGGAGCGCTGTCAGGTAAAGTCGCGACGATCGAGCCGTTCTCGATGCACAGGTCGCGGACCTCGCCGTCGACGCCGTTGGCGGGATCGTAGATCTTGCCGCCGGTGATCCTGAGCGAGCTCATCGCCTCGCCTCGTTCAGCTCGCGCAGCACCTCGGCCACACCGGCGGGGCCGGGAAGCACCGGGGTGAGCGGCAACGGGACTTCGTCGAGACGGAACACCGTGCCACCCTCGTGAATGCCTGCCCGCCCGGTATCGATGGCAATGGCGCCTGCCGGGGCCAGGGCTGAGGCGGCAGGCCCGATCACACCGATGGCCGCCTTGCCGAAGCGGCTGGAGACCGCCGCGGGCACCGAGCGGAAATCGCCGACGACGAGGACGCAATCGAGCGCACCAGCCTCCAGAAGTGCGGAGGCCGGGCGCCCCGGATCGTAGGACGGGGCACCGCCCCGGAAATCCACGGCGACGGGAAAACCGGTCTGCCAGGTCAGCACCTGCTCATTGCCCGGGCGGTTGCCGCCACCACGCAACACACACAGTGCAGCGCGGGTCGGCGCGTTGAGTGCCTGGGTGAGCGCGATGAGTCCTTCCGCCCGATGGGGATCTACGAAATCTGTTCCCGGTTCGGGGTCGAAGATCACCGCGCAGTACTTTGCCCCGGTCAGTTGCCCCGCCAGTCCCTGCATCGCCGCCCCCAGGGCGCCGGATCCTTCCAGTGAGCGGCCACCGACCGCGGCACGAAGCAGCGAGAGGGCCGACACTTCCTCCGCTGGCGCGACGGCCACGCGAGCGTCCGCGTCGGCCGGCCCCCGGCCCGAGCCGACATCGACCGCAATCACCTTCCGGCCGGCGCGCCCCAGCGGTACATCCATCCCGGCCGCATCCGGCACACAGCGCTCCCGGAATCTCGGATAGCGCTCGGCGGGATCGCATCCCCAGAAGACCACGACATCCGCCCGGTTCCGGAGCTCGCCCATCGTCGCCGCCGAGCGGCCTCGCCGCTGCGAAGCCAGGATGCCCTGAAGTACACTGTCCGAACTCACGCTGTCGATTCGCGACTTGAGCCGGTCCGCCAGCGCGACGGCGGCGCGCTGCCCATCGGTATTGAGGTCAGTGGAGAGATAGATCAGCGCTCGCCCCTTCGCGGACGCCGCCGTCAGCTGCTTGCCGAGTTCGGCGACCGCCGCGGCCCGGTCGGCCGTCCTGCCGCCAATGCGACAAAGGGCCGGCGTGGTGCCGTCTCCGAACCACTGCTGGCCTGGCCGACAGGCCCGGTCCGCGGCGGTGATGCGATCGCCGGTCACCGTGACGCGGATGTCGTCACAGGTGCAACCGCACCCGAGACAGGTCACCGCCTCGACGATGCGCCCGGCGCTGCTCATGCGGCGCTCCGCCGGCGCTTCCGCGCCCAGTCGAGGAATTGCCGCTGGCCGGCGAGCAATCGGCGGACGGTTTCCCCACCCGTGGCAGCAGTTCCGAACACCGTGCAGGCCGGGTGCCCGGCACGAATCGTCTCGCCCGGCTGGGGAATGTCCGCGATCCACGTTTCACCGAGCCAGCGACGCGTGTCACCCGCCGTCATGCTCTCTCGGGTGAATACGATGGCCTTGCCGTGCACGGGATGGGCCTCGCGCGCTTCGTCGAGGGCAAAGGCGGGCAACGCCCCGGCGCAGCTGTCACGGTGCCAGGCGAAGAGCGGCAGGCCGTACGCCGACTCCGTCAGCTCCATGGCCCCGGTCCAGCGCGGATTGACCTCGACCGGATACGGGATTCCGCCCCGCGCGATGAAATCGATGCCGTTCACACCCACCAGGCCGAATCGCTCGGTGACGACCTCGGCTGCGGCAACGATGCGGGCGAGCAATTCGGATTCGCGCGGAAACAGTGGCGAGCGCGCCGAGCCGAGCAGGTTGCCGACGTAGCGGAATCCGGTTGCGCCGAATCGCCGGTCGCCGATCAGCTGGCGCGTCAGGCCGATTGGCACCATGCGGCGCCCATTGGCCACGAACAGCAGTGATCCCGGAGTGCCCGCAATCGCCTCCTGCAGGTACCCCCAGCGCGGCACCGATCCGGAGCCTTGCCACGGCTGGATCCGCTGGCCGCCTCCCGAGCGCCGGGGCTTGAGCAGCCAGTGGCCGCGTCCGTATCGGGGAGCGGAACTTCTCACTGCCGGGGTGGGAAGTCCCGCTTCGCGAAGGGCGCGGCTGACAAGGAGGGGGTTTCGAACGGAGTCCAGGATAGCGGCGGAATTGCCCCAGAGCGCGCGGCCACGACCCAGCCGCTCAACCGCTTCCGGGTCGTTTTCAAACGAAGCGGCGTAGGCCGCCGCTCCAGCCGGCAGGTGGCTGGCGACCAGCGCGGCACGCGCCGCGGTGAACGCTACACCGAAATCCCTCGGCAGGCTTGTCAGCGAGCCGGCGGCGGGGTGGTCCAGATCGCCAAAGGCATCCACCGCGATCACCGAGTGCCCCGCAGCAATCGCCGACGAGGCCATGGCACGAGTCGTCATCCCGGCCAGAATCACCCGCTGCCGCATGGTCATGCCAGCTTCAGCCGCCGCATGGCGTTCGTCCGATCGATGGCTACCAGGTAGTCGAGCACGGTGCCGGATGCCCCATTGAGCTCGAGTCCATCGGTAATATCGCGGTGCCGCCCGCCGGCGATCCCATCCGCGATGATGGCGGCCCCGCGGGCGCCGGCCTTGGCGCCGGCTCCCTGGGCACCCAGCCGCCGGAGCGGGGCCAGCCGCTGGAGCCTCGCCTCCAGTTGCGCCATGACTCCCGGCTCATCGGCCCGGCGACCGGAAACCAGGATCTCACGCGGCGCAGGGAGACTGGCCTCGAGTTGCCGCACGGCCTTCTCCGCCCCTTCCACGTAGGCGAGCACAGCTTCGTCCCTGGACCGACCGGCGCTCAGCGCCGACTCCACCCCGCCCTGGAACAGCGCAGCCTTGCCGATCTCGCCGGCCAGAAATGCTACCTCCCCGTCCCAGCCGCCCGAGGAGCGCCAACCGATCGGTCCGGCGGATCCGCCGATGCCGTCGATGATCTTGCCCGCATCCACGGCCAGGGCGGCGGTAAATGCGCCGCCGAGTTCGAGCAGGATGAAGGAGACCTCGTGCGGGGCCAGCGATCCTGCCGCCGCCTGTTCGGCGATGCCGAGTGCGGCAGTGGCGACCTTGTCCGCCGTGCCCATGTCGATCCGGTTGAGCTTTCGGTACGCTGGCACCGTCGGCAGGTGGATGACTCCCGGAGTGAAGATCACTGGGAGGCCCGACTCGGCCAGCAGCCTGATCAATTGCCCCAGTCCACCCAGCCCGCCGCTCGAATCCGGATCGGGAAGCAGGGCGAGTCGGACGTCTTCGGCCCTGAGGGTGCCGGCCCGGATCATCGGAAGACCGTAGCCGGAGGGACCCGCGATCAGGTCGATCGGTCCGGAGGCGGCCAGCCGCGCCCTGAGCTTTTCCGGATCGGCCAGTGCCTCGCCGGTCGGGAGGCTCCACTCCTCGACTACGCGCCCGTCCTCCAGAACGCAGCCGTCCAGCGAGACGGTTCCGGGGTCGAGTCCCGTGACGCGAGGCATGCGGACCGCAGCGACGGCCGCCAGACCGGCTCAGCCGGCGGTGGCCATGCTCCGCGCGATGTCGGCGATCGACTCCGCGTCGAGCACCTGGTCGTTCCGCTCGAAGAGCTGGGCCACGCAGCGCTTGTGGAGCTTGGTCTTGAGGTTGCCGACGCCGAACGCCCCGAACGCGATCACGCCCTCCCGGAGTTCGCCCGCGTCGTTCACACCGATGCCTTCGATGCCGAGTGGCGGCGCGGCGTTCAGGTCCACCGCGATCTTGAGCGACTTCTGCGCCGTCCAGGCCGCTTTCGACACCATCTGGACCCCCGCCGGCCCCGAGTTGAGCAGTACCTCGGCGCCGCCCAGTACGGCGGCCACCTGCGCAGGGTCGGACATCGTGGTCGCCTTGACCTCGACGTCGAAACGCGCGCTGATGAACTGGCGCGCCTTCTCGCCCTGCTCTGGCTTGCGGGAGGTGATGGTGACGTCGGCGCCACCGCGGGCGAGAAGACCCGCCGCCCGCTGCCCGACCGGCCCGGTGCCCGCCAGGATCACGACCTTCTTCCCCTTCACGCTGCCGAGGGCCTGCTCGATCTTGACCACCGCGGCCACGGCCGTGGTGTTGGATCCGTTCGAGTCGAGCATCATCGACACCGAGTACGGCTTGAATACCGCATCCTGGGCCATGGCCAGCAGCTGCTCGCCCTGGGACATGTTGTTGCCGCCGATCCAGACGGCCGTGTTCTTCAGGTCCTTGGGGCCGCGGGTGAAGATGCAGCCGTGGATCAGGTCGCGGACGTCTTCGGGCGCCACGCTGCCGTAGCTCATGATCTCATCCGCCCCGGCGTCGTAGGCCACCACCTGGTCGAACACGCTGGGCAGTCGGGAGGAATCGAGTTGCAGGAGCAGCTTCCGCATCAGCTACCGCTCTCCGGAGTCAGTGACGGGGACTTGAGGTCCCGGCCGGTAGGGAAGGAAACGAAAGAGGGGCGGGGGGTGGCCCCGCCCCTCCCGTGGTTCAGCTGGTGCACCGCCGCAATCAGACGCCGTCCACGCCGGAGAACGGGTGCTTGGCGGTCTTGGCGCCGTTGATCACGGCATCCACCGTCGGCTGGCCCTTGAGGGCGCGCTCGAGGGCTTCCTTGGTCGCCTGATAGTTGAACTGGTAGATCTTCTTGTCGTCGGCGGCCATCCAGTGGATGAACACCCCGACCAGGACGCACCAGTCATTGGCCTTGTCCTTCGGGATGACGCCCGAGGAGACGGAGTCGACGACGGCGCGGGCCACGGCGGCCTGCGCGGGGCCGAACATCTGCACCGCCTGCTTGGCGCCCTTGATCGTGACCTTGTTGAACATGATGGTGTCGGGCTTGGCCGGGAGATTGGGGCTCACGACGGCCAGGAGGGTGGTGAACCCGTCCTTGTTGTTCGACAGCGCGTTGCAGAAGGCGGCCCCCGCGTGCCCGCTCTTCTCACCGATGATCAGGTCGATGTGAGCGATTTCGTTGCCATCGCCCACCAGCGACTCACCCAGGAAAAAATTCGCTGCCATGTCTCCCTCCGGTTGCGATTTGAAAAATGAGAGAATCTGCTGCCACATGATCAGGCCCTCGGAAAGAGGAACACCTGCGTGAGCGACGTGGGGAGCCTGAGCTCACTCCAAACACGCGGTCCCGCGGGGAGCGGGTAGCTCGGTGTTGCAGCGTGGACTTCCGGGGCCACTAGTATGAGACCCCTCATCCGGGGTGTCAAGCGCGTCGCCATGTCCGCCTGAATTCCCTCCGCGTCTCCTTCCGGGGACGCTCCGCGGCGGGGGGTTATCAGCCAAGTCATTGGTATGTAGCAGGTTGCGCTCAGGCACGGCCTTCGCACTGTGGTGGGTGTCCTCAAGCCATAAGTCGGAGGTGCCCAATGAAAGCCACGTCACTCGCGCTCGCCGCTCTGGCCGCGCTCCCCGTCACCACACTCAGCGCCCAGTCAGTCACTGCCGGCTTCGTCGTGCATTCAGGACCGGTGAGTGCCCATGTCGTTATCGGCCAGCGGCCCTGGTATCCGCCGCCCCCGCCCCGGGTCCTTGTAGTGCATCGGTACCCCCCCGTCGTCGTCGTACAGCCGGTGGGTCACCGCGGCCGCGGCTGGTGGAAGCACCATGGGTACAACCAGGTCACTGTCTGGTACGACGACCGGCGCGATTGCTACTACTCGGCGCCTGACGTTCGGTTCCCCGGCCTCCGGGCGGTCGTGATCTACCAGGACGACAACGGGTACTACCGGCCCTACGACAGCGACCACCGTCGCTGGGATGATGACGACGATCGTCGCGGCCGGGATGACCGTTACGACCGCTGAATAACGCAGCCCCCCGGGCGAGCCGTTCGCAGTACCGGCCAGACATCCTCTGTCTCCGGGTGACGGCCCGGCCCGGTGCCCCTCCAGTGCGGTAGCATTTCGCACTGGGGGGGCTTTCCTTTCCGGGCGTGATTCCGCCACGCAATCATCAGCTCCCGCCGGATCCCGAGGCCTACCGAAAGGCCTTTCATCCCCGCGGCCGTGTCATCGTCATCGCCCCCACCCGCGCCGCCTGCGAAACCATCGAGATCGCCCTCGGGCTTCACGTCGAGACCCTGCTCGAGCGGCAGCACGGGGATGAACTCCGCGCCTGGGCCGGGGCGGGGAAGCCCTTCGGCATCGTGGCGGGGACGGGTACCGGCAAGACGCTGGGCATCCGGACCATCGCCGAGGCGATCCTCGAGGAACCGCTGCGCTACGGCGTGGTCAATCGCGAGCGTGAAGCCACCCCCGAAACGCCGGCCTGGAACGTGGTGATCGTCACCACCGGCATCGCGCGCCGCTGGTTCCAGGACGATCTCATCACCGGCCACGATACGGTGGTCGTGGACGAGATCCACCAGACATCCGCCGAGCTGGAACTCTGCCTGGCCCTGGGCAAGCGGGCCCGCTGCCGCTTCATCTGGCTCAGCGCCACGGTCGACCCCGCCTTCTACGCCCGTTACCTCGAGAGCCGCGAGGTCCTGGAAACCTCCGCCTTCGATCCTGCGCTCCGCGCCAGGGTCAAGGTCGTGGCGCAGAAGGCGGCGGAGTTCCTGGATGAGCGCTTCATGCGCCGCATCATCCAAGACCGCCGGGGTGTGGCCGTCTTCGTGCCGACCCGGGCCGAGGTCGAGCAGCTGGCCGAGAGCCTGGGCCACCGCTGGAACCGCCTCAACGCCGCCTTCTATCACGGCGGCGAGCCTATCAGGGTGATCCGGCCGTACCTCGACGGGGAGGTCGAGCATCCCTTCCTCCTCGCCATGACCGCCGCCGGCCAGTCGGCGCTCAATGTTCGCGGGCTGGACACGGTGGTGATCTATGATGCGCGCTACGGCAGCGTCGTCGAACGCGGCCGGAACGTCCTGCACCGGCTCCATCTGGGGGCCAATGAAATCCTGCAGATGGCGGGGCGGGTCCACGGGCGGGTGGCAGGCGGCGAGGTCTACATCCTGAGCGATCGGGATCTCCACTTCGACAAGCTCCGGCCGACCCCTCCGGAGTTCCAGCTTGCCGGAGACGCCGAGCGGGTCGCCATCACCTGCGCGGCGATCGGCGTGGATGCCGGCAATCTCGATCTCCCGGTGGCGCTCGATCACACGGCCTACCGGCGATCCGTCCAGCTGCTTACCGAGCGTGGTCTCATCGACGGCGGGAAGCTCACCACCTATGGCCGCGAGGTGGAGGCCATGCCGGTGGAGCGGCCTTGGGGCGAGCTGCTGGTCCAGGGCGGCCCCGAACTGCTGCCGGTGCTCGCAGTCTGTTCGAGCGTGGACTCGCTGCACCGGATGACCCGGGAGGAGCGCGATCTGCGGGGCGTCATCGTTCCCGGCAGCGACCACCTCACGGCTTATGCGCTGTATGCCGAGGCGGTCAACCGGCACGGCTTCCTCGGGGAAGTGCATGGCCTGCCGCGCCATCTCTTCGAGGATGGACTGGACGATTGGGCCGAGCGGCGGGGAGTCCTGATCCGCTCGATCGAAGACATGGCGCTCGGTATGGCCTCCGTCTATCGCGCCACGGAACAGCCGCTGCCTCGCCAGCTACCGACGGTTTCTCCAGAGCTGCATGAAGCGTTTGCCGACCTGGTGGCCAAGGTGGGCCCGTTCGACCTCGTCATCGATGAGCGGACTGCCGATGGCCAGGAGGCCCGGGTGTCCCGAACCTCGGTGGCGGGAAGCTGGGGTGCGGTTGCCGGGACTCTGCGCTACTTCGCCGATCGCTTCGGCGTGGCCCGGGCCGGGATCGAAGGCACCACCCTGAGCTACGACCAGATCCGCCGCCACGCGCGGCGAGGAAGGCCGGTCATCGAACTCCGTGGTGGCAAGAAACACCAGCGCCCGGTGCTGGTGCGCGGGCTCAATTACTTCGGGTTCGACCTCGACGTGATCCAGGAGGATCTCGAAGGGGGCATCCCCGAGGATCTCCGGCCCGCGTTTCGGGAGGCGCTGGTGGACGCCCTGATGGCGGGGAGCAGCCATCACCCCCACCAGGCCAGGATCCGCCGCGCGCTGGAGGAGGCCGGTGAGCTCTGGCGGCGATCGGGTGGCTCGCTGGCGGCCGTATCGACGGAGGCGGCGCGCCGGGCGCTCGCCGATCAGGTGCGGCCGCTCTCGACGTGGGAGGAATTCCTGGCCGCTCCACTTTCACTGCGGCTGGTTGAATCGGTGCCGGAGGAAACCAGGCGGCAACTCGACCAGTTGCCCTCGAGCGTGCGGATCCTCGGCGACGTGGTGCCACTCGACTACGAGGTGGAGGCGGGAGTGGGGGTGGTGCGGATCCGGATGCGCGAGGGACAGGTGAGAAGGGTGCGGTCCGAGATGCTCCCCGAATTCGACCGCCCGGTACGGTTTGCGGCGGTGCGCGGCCAGGAGAGCGCGGTCCAGGCGGACACGCTCGACGAGCTGCGAACCTTGCTGCAGCGCCGGCCCGAGCCGAAGCGCGGCCGCAGCCACTACCGCCAGCCGCATCAGCGCCGCCGGCGGTAGCGGGCCTATCCCAGGAGCCCGAGCCAGAACCGGTGATAGGCCTCCCGGACGACCGCCCTGGGCGTCCGCCGGAGAAGGGCAATGGCAAAACCATCGAGGGCGGCGACCGTCGAGGCGACCAGAGCCTCGGCCTCGCCCTCCAGCTCGAGCGCTTTCGCCAAGAGGGGTCCGAGCGCCGCCTCCTCTGCCGAGACTCGGCCCGTGGCCTCCAGGACATCCGGTTCCCGCAGGGCGAGCAGCGCGAGCCACGCCGTCGCCTCTCCCGAGGCCACTTCTTCCTCGATCAGCCGCCAGAGGGCGTCAATGGCATCCGGACCCGAATGACTGAGTGCCTTGAGTCTTCGATCTGCCCGGCGTCGACGCAGCACTCCGGCGACCTGGGCGAGCAGGGCCGCTCGGTTCCGATGGTGGTAGAGGACCAGTCCTTTGGCGCAGCGCGCCCGGGCGGCCACCCGATCCAGAGTCCAGTCATCGAGACCGTGCTCGATGAGCAGCTGGGCAGCGGCATCCGCAATCTGTATCTTCATATATGACAACAGAATATATGATTGACCGACTAGTCAGTCAAGTCGAAATTCCCGAGATGGATCGGTGAGCGTCAATCTGGTCCTGGTACTCGTCCAGCTCATCATGGCCAGCCTCGCCGTCCTGGGGCGGCTGGTTCTCCCGGTCGTGCCCGCAGCGGTCCTCGTGCTGTTCCGGATTTCCGGAGCGGCGCTGGTGCTGCTGCTCATGGCCTGGCGCCGCCCGGTCGAGCGGGTACGGGCTCCGCTCGATCTGCTGAGGCTGGCGGCGGTCGGCTGGCTTGGTGTCACGGCCAACCAGACGCTGTTCCTCATGGGGCTCGCCCGGACCTCGGCCGTCACGGCCGCGGTGCTGATCACCACCATCCCCGTCTTCACCGTGCTCATCTCGCTGCTCGCCGGCCGGGAGCGGGCCTCGATGCTCAAGCTCGTCGGGATCGGGGTGGCAGGAGCGGGGGCGATCTACCTGGTGGGCCCCGATCGGGTCCGTCACGAACCCGATTCGGCGCTCGGCACCGTGTTCCTCCTGGTGGGGATGCTCTGCTATGCGGCGTATCTCGTCTTCGCCAAGCCGCTGCTGGTGCGCTATCGGCCGCGCACCGTCGTCACCTATGTCATGGCCGCGAGTGCGTTGGGCGTGCTCCCGATCGGGCTGCCGGCGATTGCCAAATTCGACCTCGGGTCGGTTCCGGCCGGAACCTGGTTGCTGGTGTGCTACATCGTCCTGGGGCCGACGCTGCTCGCGTACTTCCTGAACATCTGGGCGCTGCGCCGGGTCTCGTCCCACGCGGTGGCGAGCTACATCTACCTGCAGCCGGTTTTCGCCGCGATCGCCTCGGTCGTGCTCCTCCCGGAGGAGCGGCTGACTCTCAGAACGGTGGGCGCGGCGCTGCTGATCTTTGCCGGCCTGGGACAAGTGATTCTGGCCGAGTGGAAGGAGGGGGTGAGCCCCCCACCCCCTCCCGGTGCCGGTCAGATCCCGGTCGAATTATCGTAAGTACCGATATGACATGGTGATAGAAGATGACGCCATCCTCACGCCGTAGTTCCCCCCTGAAACCATCGGACGGAACGCCGCGTATTCCCAGCATGCCCGAGCACGCCACAGCATCCGCTCCGCCCCAGGCTTCAGTCTTCTCGCCACTCGCCAAGGCCCTGCTCGACGGGTTCAGCGAGGGCGTGATCGTCTTCGATTCCGGGGGCAAGATTCTCTACGCCAATCACCAGGCCCGCGAAGCGATCTCAACCATGTCGGAGCCTGGTGACGACGCCACCACTCTCCAGCCCAGGCTCGCCGCGATGGGCGGCAGGCTGCGCCCCCTCCGGGTCGGGTCCCTGGAACTGGGAGAAGCGATGTTCATTCCGGGACTCGAAGGGCCGACGACGCTCGCGCAGCGCGAGAAGGACGCGATTGTCAGGACCCTCGACGCCAACAACTGGAAGCTGGCCGAAACGGCTCGCCACCTCGGGATCAGCCGGACGACGCTCTGGCGGCGACTCAAGGCCTACGGCCTGCACCGGGACGGCCGGAGCAAGTGGGCCAACGTTTGATCCGCTGAACGCCGATAGAGATTTCCAGCGCCGGTCCCGCACTCAGGACCGGCGCTTTGTTTTGCGCAGCGTCGCCCGGCCGGGCTACTCTGAAGCATGCCGTCACTCCCCACCCCCTCCCGCCCCAGCCGGGCTACGATCCTCGTCGTGCTCCTGGTGGCCACGCTCTCGCTTGCCGGGCTGCTGGGCTACGAGGCCATCCAGGCAACCCGGTCGCGGCGGGTGACAGCGGAGCGGACGGTGAGGGACTATGCGACGATCGCGGCATGGGAGCTGGCCACCCGCAGCGACGCCGTCCTCAGTGGCCGTCTCGAGACCATGCTTGGCCAGGTCACCGGAGGGTTGGCCAGCTCGCCCTACGACCGGTTGCCGCCGCTCGAGCTGGTGAACCTGGCGGCCACTCCGGTGCCGAGTTGTGGATCGGGACAGGGCCAGCGGGTGGTGTTCCGGATCGATCTCCGGGACCGAAGCCTCGTCACCATTCCTCAGAATGTTCCCGGTGAGGACCAGCGATGGCTTCGGGACACCCTGCTGGCAGATGCGGGACGGCCCGGTACTGCCGGCGCCAGGTACCACACGCTCTGGCTGGTGGGATCCGAACCCGGCCGAGTGGTGGTGTATGGCCTCCGGGCCGCCCAATCGGGAGCATCGGCAATTCCGGGAGCGGCGATTGCGGCGTACGGTGTGCTCACGTGCGCCAGGGAGATGACCGAATCGCTGCTGCGCGAGGTGCTGGCGGGAGCGCCGCTCCTCCCGTCACCGCTGCTCGCCGGTTTGCCCAACGATTCGGTGCTTTCGGTGGCGGTGACCACGCCGTCAGATGATACCCTCTACCGGTCACCGGCCCCGGAGACCTCGCCGTTCGAGGCGGGGACTGCGCTGGGTGGCGGCGGCGGATTGCGGGCCAGAGTTTCGCTGCGCCGCGGTGCGATCGAGCGGCTGGCGGTCGCCCCACCGCAGGCCGCGCGGCTTCCGCTTCTGCTCGGACTCCTGGTCCTCACGGGCGGTCTCGCCGTCGTGGGAGTGCTGCAGCTCCGGCGGGAGCACGAGCTCGCCAGGCTCCGGTCTGACTTCACCTCGAGCGTGTCGCATGAACTGAGGACACCGCTGGCTCAGATTCTTCTCTTCGGGGAGACGCTGAGCCTGGGGCGCGCGCGGTCGGACGAGGAGCGGCGACAGGCAGCCGGGACTATCGTGGCTGAGGCCCGCCGCCTGATGCACATGGTGGAGAATGTGCTGCACCTGTCGCGGCTGGAGCGGGGTGTGCCAACGGTCCGTCCCGCCCCCGTGGTCCTCGCGCCGGAGCTTGCCCGGATCGCCGAAGATTTCCGCCGGTTGCCGGCGGCAGAAGGTATGAAGCTGACGACGAGACTCGAACCGGAAGTCTCCGCCAACGTGGATGCCGGCGCGTTGCGGCAGATCGTCCTCAACTTGCTGGAAAACGCAGGGAAGTATGCCCCCGGCACACCGGTCACCTTGGGCCTGGAACGGAACGGCAGCGAAGCGCAGGTGTGGGTGGAGGACCAGGGAGCGGGTCTCGCCGAGGGCGACCTGGAGCGCATCTGGCTCCCCTTCACCAGGGGCGCGGCCGGACTGCACGCCTCTTCCGGTGGCAGCGGTATCGGATTGGCCGTGGTGCGGGCCCTGGCTGAAGCGCAGGGTGGCCGAGCGACGGCCGCCAATGGCGAGCGGGGGTGCCGCTTCACGGTGACGCTGCCCCGCATCGTGACGAACGGAGGCGGTGGGGCATGAGCCGGATCCTGGTCATCGAGGACAATGCGACGCTGGCGCAGGGGCTCCGCAACAACCTCGAGTTCGAGGGACACAGCGTTGCCGTGGCGGCCACTGCGGTGGACGGCATGACGGCCGCGAGCGTCGGCGATGCCGACCTCATCATCCTGGACCTGATGCTGCCCGATGGCCATGGCCAGCGCCTGCTGCGCGACCTCCGGGATCGTGGTGTCGGAACCCCGGTCCTGATCCTGACCGCGCTCGCCGATGAGGCCGACAAGGTCCGCGGCTTCCGGGCGGGCGCTGACGATTACGTCACCAAGCCATTCGGCCTGATGGAATTGATCGCGAGAGTGGAGGCCCTGCTCCGGCGGAGCCGGCCGCGACCTTCCGGTGGCGATTCCCGTCCCATCGTGTTCGGGGATGTCCGGATCGAGCCTGGAACGCGTGTGGTGACCCGAGGAGGTGTTCCGGTCTCGCTGCGGCCCAAGGAGTACGAGCTGCTGGTGGCGCTGGCCCGGCGTGAAGGACAACTGGCCGGGCGGCTCGATCTGCTGCGTGAGGTCTGGGGCTACCAGGATGAGGTGCAGAGCCGCACGGTCGACACCCACATTGCCGAGCTGCGCCGGAAACTGGAGGACGACCCTGCCAATCCCCGCCTGCTGCTCACCGTCCGCAAGGCCGGCTACCGCCTGATATCCCCCACCGAACCGCTCTGACCATTTCCTGACACGACTCGGACCCCCTGTCGGGGCGATTTCTCCCAGCTTGGGAGACATCCCCTACCGGAGCGACCATGAGTCTGTGGACCAGGAAGTCCATTGCGCGCCTCCAGGCGGAGGCCGAGTCCAACACGCTCAACCGGGCGCTGGGCCCGTGGCAGCTGACGGCCCTCGGCATCGGCTCCGTGATCGGCACCGGGATCTTCGTGCTGACCGGCACCGCGGCCTCACTTCACGCCGGTCCCGCTCTGGTGATTTCCATGATCATCGCGGCGATCGGCTGCCTGCTGGCGGGGCTCTGTTACGCCGAG
>DATEHG010000158.1:0-15073 GCA_035279705.1 Gemmatimonadales bacterium | reverse complement strand
ATCCGGCGAGCACCGGCAGTGCGAGCATGCCGGTGCCGACGATGCCCAGCGCGAAGAGCATGAAAGCCGCGTCGCCCGCGATCGGCCGCAGCGCGGCGGCCGCCTGTTCGGTGGTCTGGATCTGGGTCTGGCCGTGCGCATGCAGGGTCGCGGCAGTGGCCGTGATCATGAAGAAGGCGATGAGGTTCGAAAAGCCCATGCCGGCGATCGTGTCGAGGCGCAGCCTCCGCAGCTGCCGCCGTATCTGCTCGGGCGCATGGCGCAGCGGCTTGTCCTCCGGAATGCGACGGATCTCCTCGACCTCCTGCGAGGCCTGCCAGAAGAAGAGATAGGGACTGATGGTGGTGCCGAGGATCGCCACCAGCGTCGCCCATTCCGTGCGGGAAGACGGCCAACTCGGGATGAAGGTGTCCCCGATCACGGCACCCCAGTCCGGTTTGACGTGCACCATGGTGACGACGTACGCGAACAGCGCAGCGGCCAGCCACTTGAGCGTCCGCGCGATCGTGCTGTAGCGCAGCCGGATCGTGGCCCACCCGATGCCCACGGCGAACAGCACCACCAGTGAGTGGGAATCCACCCCGGTCAGCATCTCGCCGGCATCCGCCATGCCGGACAGGTCGGCTCCGACGTTGACCGTGTTCGCCACCAGCAGGCCGGTTACCAGGAATACCAGCACCCCGCGCGGCAGCTTGGCGCGCAGTCCGCTGGCGAGTCCCCGGCCCGTCACCATGCCGATGCGGGCGCACATCATCTGCACCGCGCCCATGAGCGGCCAGGTGAGGAGCGAGCACCAGAGCATCCGCGTGCCAAGCTGGGCGCCGGCGATCGAGTAGGTGGCAATGCCGGAGGGATCGTCGTCCGCGGCACCGGCGATCACACCCGGACCGAGCGCGCCGAGCACTCGCCGGAGCGGCCCCCGCCGGCGGCGCTCGACCGGAGGAGTTTCAGTCGGTTGTATCACGGAGGGTCAGGCGATCGTGCGGCGGAGAAACATGCGGACGCCGATGCCGCCCAGCACCGCGGTGGCCGCCGCGAGCGCGGCCAGGACAAGCGGAACCGGCATGTGCGGCAGACCGGGGGTCAGGGCGGCGCGAAGTCCTTCACTCATGTAGACCAGGGGATTGATCAGCACGGCGTACTGCAGCCATGGCAGGGGGTGCAGCACGGCCCATGGGTAATACACACATCCCAGGAACGTGATGGGCACCACGACCACGGCGAACATCAGTCCGATCTGCTGCGGGCGGACGACCGTTCCGAGGGCGAGGCCCAGGGCCCCGGAGGTGAGACTGGCGAGGAGAATGACGACGATGAGCAGCGGCCAGCTGCTCACCTCGACCTGCACCGGCGAGGCGGGAATCAGGACGACGAGCGGAAACACCACCACGCCCGCCAGCACTCCCTGCAGCGCGCCGAAGACCAGCTTTTCGATCGCCACCAGCGCCACCGGCAGAGGGGCCAGGACCCGGTCTTCGATCTCGCGGGTGGCGCCGAGTTCCATCGAGAGCGGCAGTGCCACCGCCGAGATGCCCTGGAACACCATGCCGACCGCCACCAGCCCGGGCACCACCACGGTCGCATAGCTGATGCCGTTCGTGGCCCCCTGGATCTGCTGGCCGATGTGCGGGAAGACGTAGGTGAAGATGAAGACGAACAGGAGCGGATTCATCACGGTCCGGGTGATGAACGGCGCCAGCCCGCGGCGCAGCACCCGGAGATCGCGGAGCATGAGGCCGTAGAAGGCGCGGGCGTAGTCGAGCCGCAATTCAGTCACGCAGCTCCCGGCCCGTGAGGGTGATGAAGACGGTTTCCAGCGTCGGCTCCGTGATGCTCAGGTCGTGGAGTCCTGCTTCCTGGGCGATCTCGACCGCCTTGGGCAGCAGCGCGCGCGTCGAGGCCATAACGCGAATGCCTTTTTCGAGCAGGGCCACCTCGGCGACGCCCGGCAGGGCCCGCAGCCGTTCGGCCAGCGCCGCCGTCGGGCGTTCGAGGTGCAGCTCGAGGACGGTGGCCGCCGCGACCTGGCGCTTGAGCTCTTCGGGGGTGCCGCTCACCAGCACCCGGCCGTGATCGATGATGGCCAGGCGGTGACTCAGCCGGTCCGCCTCTTCCATCTGGTGGGTGGTGAGCAGGACCGTCAGCCCTTCATCGCGCAGCTGCAGCACCAGGTCCCAGAGGGCGAGCCGGCTCTGGGGATCGAGCCCCGCGCTCGGTTCGTCGAGAAAGAGCACCCGCGGCTGGTGGGCGATGGCCCGGGCGATCTGGACCCGCTGGGCCAGGCCGCCCGAAAGCTGGGCGGGGAACTGGTCGGCCCGGTCACCGAGTCGGAACTGTTCGAGGAGCTGCGCCACGCGCCGGCGCGACTCCACGCCTCCCATCCCGAAGTAGCGGCAGTGATAGTAGAGGTTTTCCTGGACGGTGCAGGCGCGGTCGAGCGTGTTGTACTGGGTGACGACACCGATGCGGCGGCGGGTGGCGACCGGATCGCTCACCACGTCGATGCCCTCGATTTCGACCCGGCCAGCGGTGGGGAGGATACGGGTGGTGCAGACGCCGACGGTGGTGCTCTTCCCGGCGCCGTTCGGTCCCAGCAGTCCGAAGATCTCGCCCTGGCGGACCTCGAGGTCGAGCCCGCCGATGGCGCGCACCCCGGGCGGATAGACCTTTTCCAGCCCGGCGATCCGGACCGCCGCGGTCACACCGGCTGGGGCTCCCGCCGCCGTTGTGCCAGATATCTCTGGCGCGCCTCGAGCACCGCGTCCACCAGGGGTGCCGGATCGAAGCGCACCGGGTCCGTGCAGGGCAGCCCCGTCTCCCCGGTGGCGGCTTCGCAGGCGGCGCGGGCTTCGGCGTCAGAGAGGTCGTAGGTGTTGAGGCAGATGGCCACGGTGCGGGTAGGGTGCACGAAGCCGGCCACAGTCTCGTAGAGCCTGACGTATTCCGACAGCGACGGGATCCGCAGCCAGGCCGCTTCGCGGTAGTCGCCGATGTAGGTGCGGGTGGCCTGGTGGCAGAGGATCAGCGCGTCGGGGCAGGAGCCGTGCAGCAGGCCGCAGGTGACCCCGGAGTAGCCGGGATGATTGAGGCTCCCCTGCCCTTCCACCAGCACGATGTCCGCGTCCTTGCTCCCCTCCAGCACCAGGCTTTCGGCGGCGCCGGCGATGAAGTCCGCCACGACCGCGTCCACCGCGATGCCCCACCCCTCGATCATGATCCCGGTCTGGCCGGTCGCCACAAAGCGGGTGCGCGCCCCGCGACTATTAAGCTGCTTCGTGATCTGCAGCTGCGACGTCATCTTGCCGACGTTGCAGTCGGTGCCGACCGTCAGGATCACGAACGGCTCGACACTCTTCGCCTTGCCCGAGGCCACCGGGAGGTTGGCGGGCGGACGGCGGAGGTCATGGATCTTGACCCCCTTCTGCCGGGCCCGCTCGGCCAGCATCGAGTCGTCCCCGATGAAAGTGTGGAGTCCGCTCCAGATGGCGCAGCCGGCATCGATGGCCTCCGCCAGCCAGGTGCGCCACCGCTCGGGAAGCTTGCCTCCCACCGGCGCGATGCCGATCAGGATGGCGTCGGGACGGAAGGCCAGGCCTTCCTTCATGGAGGCGACCACCGGGATGGCGCCACCGAAGCCCAGGACATCCTGGACGGTCTTGCCGGCGTGCACCTGGTCAACCACCCCGACCGTGCGGTCGGGGAGGTAGCGGATGATCGAGTTGGCGGTCTTGGAAGTGAGAGGCCCGAATTCGCCGTCGGCGAGGATCAGGAAGCGGCTGCCATGCATGCCAGGTCAGGTACCTTTCGTGGTTCCTTCATCATGGTCGTCGACGATCTCGGCTTCGTGCACCGGCTCCCCGGCGCCGATCTGTTTGGCGGCCTGTCCGCCGCCGGCGCCCAGGAGGCCCATCTTGCCCTTGAGCTCGAGCAGCTGCTGATCCATGGTGCCCTTGTACTCGAGCTGCTCGAACTGCTTGGCCAGCAGGTCGCCGGAAAACTCTTCCTGCAGCTCCGCGGAAGCAATGGCCTTCCGTTCGTTGGCCTCGATCTTCTCGGCCATGCGCTCGAAGGACTCGAAGGCGCTCTTGTCCGACATGCCGGACATCGTTTCCTGGATCCGCTGCTGGGCCTCCGCCCGCTTGGCGCGCGCCACCAGGATGTTCTTCTTCCGCTTGGCCTCTTCGATCTTGTCGTTGAGCGAGCGGAGCGAGGCCTTGAGCGACTCGGTATCCGCCCGGTGCTTGAGCCAGGTCTCGTGCAGCTGCTGGGCGCCCTGCAGCGATTCGTTGTAGCGCACCAGCGCCTGCTTGGCCATGTCGTCCCGGCCCTCCTGGACGGCCAGCATGGCGCGGCGCTCCCAGTCCTCCGACTGCTTCTTCAGCGCTTCCGCGTCGGACTGGAGCTTCTTCTCATCGGCGATGGCGGACGCGACCTCCTGCTTGGCCTTGGCCAGGGAGCTCTTCATGTCCACGATCAGCTGATTGAGCATCTTCTCCGGGTTTTCGGCCCGGGAGATCAGGTCATTGATGTTCGACCTGAGCAACGTCGACAAACGATCGAAGATCCCCATGTCCGGAATCACCTCGTCGAGCCGGGCTGATCCGCCCGGATCCGTTGCGGGCCCGCACCCACCGGTGCCGACCCTGTTGCGCCAAATGTAATCGTCCCCGCGATGGCGCGGAAACCGGTCTCCTACACCCTCGGCAGCCGCTCCTGCTCCCGCTGCTGCCCCAGCATCCGCTCGGTAAAGTCGAGCCGGTCCTCCAGCTCGACCAGCCGGTCATGCACCTGGTCCAGCTCCGCCAACCGGGCCTCCAGCTCCTCGATCCGGGCGTGCCCGACCGGCGAATCGGGCAGCTCCGCCAGCGCCTTGCGGCGCCGCAAGCCGAGCAGGACCAGCGAGGCCGCCAGCACCACGGCAATGGCAACGTCCTCATCCCGTCCCGGGAAGAGGGCGTCGGCAGCCACGCACGCCATGATGGTGACGCCGACGTGGACGACCACGTCGAACCAGTCCATCCCGACGATGCGGAACCGGCTCATCGCCCACCCGGGGAAAGCTGTTCCTGCTCCTTCTGCCGAGCCAGCATCCGCTCCGCGAAATCCAGGCGCTCCTCGAGCTCGGCCACCCGATCGTGCAACTGCTCCAGCTCCGCCACCCGGACCTCCAATTCGTCGGCCCGCCCCGGATCGGTGGGCATCTCGCGCATCGCGGCCAGGGCCCGCTGGCGGCGCCACCCCAGCAGCACCAGCGAGCTGCCCAGGACTACCGACACCGCGATGTCCCCCTCCTGCCCGTTGAAAAGCGTGGCCCCGACAACTGCCACGGCAATCGTGGCCCCGACATGGACAACAACGTCGAACCAATCGAGGCCGATGATCCGGATGCGCTTCACTGCGGCCCCGGCGAGAGCTGCTCCTGGTCCTTCTGCCGGGTCAGCAGCCGCTCGGCGAAATCCACCCGCTCCTCGAGTTCCGCGACCCGCTCCTGGCCGGCTTCGAGGTGCTCGATCCGGGCGTACAGGGCCTCGATTTCTGCCGCGGTCGCTCCCCCCGCCTCTCCCTCGATCTTCCGGGCCCAGGCCTTCCCCACCGGGCCGCGAAGCACACCCAGAGCGGTCAGGCCGCAGGCGCCGAGAATACCGACAACGATCGCGAACCCGGCCCCGATCTTGAGCGACAGCAAGACATAGGCGGCGATGGCCGCGATGCCGACAAGCACGGTTGCAGTGTCCCGGGACTGGGCCACGCCCAGGGATTTCTCACCCGTCACTTCGCGCTCATTCATCCCTTCGCTCCCGGCAGACGTTCGGGTGGCCGCTCCTGTGACAACATCCGCTCGGCAAAATCGAGCCGCTCTTCGAGGTCCACCAGCCGATGCTCCAGTTCGGCGATCCGCTCGGCGGCCTCAGGATCTGCGGCGGACGGTTCCCGCCCGCCGATGCGACGGGAGATGGCTTTCCCCATCGGCCCGAGCAGCAGGGAAGCGCCGATCGCGCCAATCGCCAGGAAAAAGGCGAAACCAGTGAGGTCCATCAGTTCCGGCCCCCCTCCAGCCTGGGCACTTCGCGGTTCTGCGACAGCAGCCGCTCGGCGAAATCGAGGCGTTCCTCGAGGTCCGCCATCCGGTGGGAGAGCTGCTCCAGTTCGGCCATCCGGACTCGCAACTGCTCGACCTCAGCCAGCGCGATTGCGTCCGCGCCCTGGCGGCCTTCGAGCCGCTTGGCCAGAGCCCGGATCAGCGGCCAAGTGATGATGACAACTCCCGCCACGACGCCCAGCACCATCAGCGTCACCGCTTCTGGCGGCATCGTCACCCAGAACGGCGGTGAGGGAAACTCGTGAATCTGGATGTCAGGGATCGAAGTCGGCGTCTGGAGGAGCATCACACTTGCCCCCGTCCCGGCAGCCGCTCCGGTTCCCGCGTCTGCGTCAGCAGCCGCTCCGCGAAGTCCGCCCGTTCCTCGAGCTCCATGACACGGTGCGGCAGCTCCTCGAGCTGGGCCACCCGCTGGCGCAGCTGCTCCAGCTCCTCCTGCGCCCCCGGGCCAAGCTGCCCCTTGGTCTCGATGCGCCGGGCGAACGCACGGATCAGAGGCCACAGCAGGAGCGTGCCTGCGATGATACTGACCAGGATGAACACGGCGATCGCCTCGGGCGGCATCGCATTGCCATGCATCCCGACGATCACGGGCGCGGGCGGCGGCGGCGGTACCTGGACGACCACCTGCAGCAAAGCCATCATGCGCGCCCTCCGGGAAGCCGATCGGGTTCGTGCTGACGGGCGAGGAGGCGCTCGCTGAAATCGACCCGCTCTTCCAGTTCCGCGACGCGCCCCGGCATCGCCTCGAGCTCGGCCACCCGGGCCCTGAGCTGCTCCAGCTCGTCCTGGATGGCGCCCACGTCTCCCAGCTTTCCCGGCTCGCCTTTGACCCAGATGGCGCGCGCCGCCACGACCGCGGCGTAGCCGGCGACCGGAACCGCCACGGCCACGACGATGGCAACGATGCCTTTGACGAAGGCGATGGTGGACGGATCCATACTCTCCTCAGCCCTTCAACTGATCCTGCTGCTGCACCTGGGCCAGCAGCCGTTCGTTGAAATCCACCCGCTCCTCCAGCTCCGCCACCCGGTGCCGGAGCTCCTCCAGTTCAGCGGAATGATCTTCCGGCTGACTCCCTCGCTCCAGCCGCCTGGCGAACGACTTGGCCACGGGAATGCCGAAGACCAGCACGAGCGGCACGATCGTGAGGATCATGAAAGTCATGATGATGCCGAACTGCTGGTCCGGATTCATTCGCTCCCCGCCCCGAGCTGCCCCGCTTCACGGGCCTTCGACAGCAGCCGCTCGGTAAAGTCCACGCGTTCGTTGAGCTCGGCCATTTCCTGCCGCATCTGCTCGAGCTCTTCGAACACGACCGGGTCGGTCGCGCCGACCTGGGCGCCGCCCCGGATCCGCTCGGCCAGGGCGCGGCCCACCGGGCTGAACGCCAGTCCGATGGCGGTGCCGCCGCCGAAGATCAGGATGATCGCGAGTATGTCTTCCATCAGGCTCCGCCTCCCCCGACAGCCGCTCCGCCCCGGGTCAGCATCCGTTCGGCAAAATCGATCCGTTCATGCGCATCAGCGAGCTGCCGCTCGAGGTGCTCCACCTGTTCCCGGAGCCCGGCAATCTCGCTCTCAAGCCGGGGCGAGACCGCCGGGCCGTGGTGACTCGCGATCCAGCGGGCCACGGCCGAGCCGATTTCCCCCTGTGAAATCCGGACCAGGGCCCAGAAGAGGAACCCCGAGGTGATGATGCCGCCAAGGACGTGAAACAGCGGATCAAGCGCTTGCATGCCTCTGCCTTTTCAGCCGCGACCTGGGTGGGGAATCCTGCGAACGAGCGTCCTACGCACCGCGAAAACAAAATGTTTCACGGCGAAACGGGAGGCTATGTCGCTGCAGCATCAGCACTTGGCGGATGCGCAGTTTCCCCCGTCTGCGCTCAGACCAGCGCCACCTCTCGGATCTCGGCGAGCGACAGGGCAATCTCGGTGTCCTCCGACGCCTCGGGCCTCAGGTAGACCTCGTGCGCCGTGACGTGGGTATCGAGGCTGGTGGGCACCCCGGTCACCTCGGTCCTGGCAGAGGTGACGATTCGGACCTGGCAATCATGGTCACCCGCGTAGCGCAGCACGGCCAGAATCTCGTCGTAGTTCATGGCGACCGTCCGGTAGGGGACGATTTCAAGCTATCGCCCGTGTCCGGCGCCTGCGAGGGGGGGACGGTGAGCAGGCCGAGGGTTTCGAGACTCAGCGGGTCCACGTTGGTGGCGCCGTAGCGGAACACCCAGTGCAGGTGCGGACCCGTGACCCGCCCCGAGTTTCCCACCCGGCCGATCAGCTGGCCACGTTCAACCGTATCGCCGAGGCTTACCAGCGTCTGGCTCATGTGGAAGTAGCCGGTGGTGAGGCCCTCGCCGTGATCGATGTAGACCACGCTGCCGGCCAGCAGGAAATCGGTGGCCAAGGCTACCACGCCACGATTGGCCGCGTAGATCGGCTCACCCACCTGCCCCTTGAAATCGGTGCCGAGGTGGCGGCTCTGGACCTGGCCGTTGAAGACCCGGCCGTCGCCGAACCGGGCGGTGATCCGGCTGGGTCGCGGCAGCGCGAAGGGCTCACGCCACAGCCGCGGCGTGTCATGGGCGGCCCGCCCGGTGGCCCGCGCCTTGGCGTTGTCGGCGGCAATGCGCTTGGCCTCGGATGATGTCGGCGCCCGGCCGAACTTCGGTGCCACCTTGAGCTCGCGATCCACCGCGAACTTGCCATCCGCCACCGGCACAACGAAGGTCAGCGTGTCGCTCCGCTTCGCACCGATAATCGCAATGCGCCCCCGGAGCTCGACGGCAGCCCCGACCGGCACCGGCGCCAGCGCCGACCAGCTCCCTTCCCCTCCCGGCGCGAAATGCAGCGGCTCGCCGGCGAGCCGGCCGGTGACGAGGAAGGCCGCAAACGCCGCGGCCGAGCGGGGCGCGAGGGTGACTCGGATGACCGTGCCCTGGCGGATTTCCCCGGGCTCGAGGCGGACCACCGCCGGCTCCTGGGCAAAGACGACGGCGGCCCGCCCGAGGAGGGCCAGCGCTGCCAGAACAGCCGTCCTCGAGAAGAGCCGCCGCATGTCCATCGTTGCCCTCTGGATCAGCTGCTGGGTCGGTCCATCGTGCCGGGGCCCAGGTTCTCGTGCAGGAACCGGGTCAGCAGGTCGAAGAGGTGGACCCGGGTGTTCCCGCCGAAGATGCCGTGATTGCGGTTCGGGTATTCCATCATTTCGAACGGCTTGTCGGCCTTGACCAGCGCGTTGATCAGCGACTGGGAGTTCTGGTAGTGGACGTTGTCATCGCCGCTGCCATGGACCAGGAGCAGCTTGCCCTTGAGCTGGTTCACGTAGCTCAGCGGCGAGCCCTTGTCGTAGCCCGCGGCGTTGTCCTTCGGCAGCCCGTTGTAGCGCTCGGTGTAGACGTTGTCGTAGAACCGCCACTGGGTCACCGGGGCCACCGCCATGCCCATGGTGTAGACATCGTTGGCCTGGAAGAGCGTGTTCAGCGTCATGAACCCGCCGTAGCTCCAGCCCCAGATGCCGATATGGGTGGAGTCCACATAGCTCCAGCGGCCGATGGCCTTGGCGGCCGCGGCCTGGTCGTGCGTTTCGATCACCCCGAGCTGGCCGTAGATGATCTTCTTCCAGTCGCGGCCGCGCATGCCGGTGCCGCGATTGTCCACGCTCGCCACCAGGTAGCCCTGCTGGGTGAGCATGAGGTGCCAGAGGTAGTTGGCCCCGCCCCAGCCGTCGAGCACCGTCTGCGAACCGGGCCCGCCATAGACCGTGAACAGGATGGGGTACTTGCGCGACGCATCGAAGCCCGGCGGCTTCATGATCCAGCCGTTGAGGCTGATCCCGTCGCCGATATCCACCTTGAAGAATTCCGCGGTGCCGTGTTTCAGCGAAGCAATCTTCGCCTTCAGCGCCGTGTTCGCCGCCAGGGGACGCAGGCTCACATGATCAGGAAGGCGGACCAGGTCGGTGGCGCCGGGCACGCCGAAGCTCGACCAGTTGTGCATCGCGAACCTGGCGCCGGTGCCGATGTTGTAGCCGTGGGTGCCGATCTGTCCCGCAGGGGTGATCCGCTGCGCCGCGCCCTTGCCGTCGAGGCGGGTGCGATACAGGAACCGCTGGGTGGGATTGTCCGGCGAGGCCAGGTAGTAGACCCAGCCGCCCTTTTCGTCCACCGACAGCACGTCCGCCACATCGAACTTGCCCGGCGTGATGAGGCGGGTGGAGGCGCCATCGCGTGAGACGACGTAGACGTGTTTCCAGCCGTCCCGCTCGCTGACCCACGTGAAGCTCTTGCCCCCGTCGAGCCAGACCATGTCGTTGACGACTTCCACCCAGGCGCTGTCCCGTTCCGTCAGCACCGGGTGGACCGCGCCGGTGGTGCGATCACCCAGGAAGACCACGTCAGCGTTCTGCAGCCGGTTGAGCTGCTGCACCGCGACCTGCTCCGAACTCGCCGCCCATTCCATCCGTGCCGGGTAGTAGTTGCGGGGATCGCCGGGGAGCTGGAGCCAGGTGGTGCTGCCGCCGGACGCCGGGATGATCCCGATCCGCGCGGCGCTGTTCGATTCTCCGGCCTTGGGGTACTGCACTTCAGTCACGACCGGATAGAGCGAGTCGGTGTAGTTGATCAGCGCGAAATTGCGGACGCTGTCCGCCGCCAGCTGCCAGAAGGCGATGTTCTTTCCGTCGGGGCTCCAGCGCCAGCCGTCCTTGAGGCCGAGTTCCTCTTCGTACACCCAGTCGAAGGTGCCGTTGATGTTCTGGCGCGAGCCGTCCTTGGTCAGCTGGGTCAGCGTGCCGCTGTCCAGGTCCTCGACGTAGAGGTTGAAGTCCCGCACGTAACCGACCCGCCGGCCATCGGGCGCGAACTTGGCGAACATCAGCGTCGAAGGCGCCGCGTCCCCGCCCAGCTTGCGGAGTTTCCAGGTGGCCAGGTCGAGGGCCCAGTAGTCGCCCCGGGTGTTGGTGCGCCAGACCGGCTTGCTGTTGGTGAAGACGAGGAGCTGCTTCTCGTCATCCGACCAGCTGTAGTCCTCGATGTCGAGCGGCTTGGCGCTCCCCTCCGGCACCAGCCGGGCCGCCGGCACCAGCAGCGAGCGGGCGCCGCTCGCCGCGTCGTAGCGGACGATGTCCATCCCGCCCTTCGTTTCCGCCGAAGGCTCGAGCGTGGTGTAGGCGGTGCCGCCGGCGAGCCAGCGGGCGGGTCCGAATGATTCAGGCCGGAATTCCGCCGAGCCGTAGATCCGGTTGACGGTGAGGAGGGTCGAGTCGGCGGTCTGGGCCGGAAGCCGGGAAGTGAGCGTGGCCGCGATGGCCAGCAGCAATGAGGCGGATCGGTTCACGGGAGAGGTCGGGAAGGAGGAGAAAGGCGAAAGGAGAAAGGCGAACGGGAACGAAGCACGGCTAGCTCCTCGGGCCCTGGGTTTCGCGGGCAGGCGAATTCGGGTTGCTGAGCAGCCGTTCGGCAAAGTCGAGGCGCTCTTCGGTTTCTGCCAGGCGGGTACGGAGTTCGTCGACCTCGGCCCTGAGGCCGTGGAGGTCGTCCTCCGCATGCCCGGTGCGGCCGGCGATCCGGTCGGCGATGGCCTTGCCAAGCGGTCCGCGCAGAATGACCACTGCGCCAATGCTGAAGAACAGGGAGATGGGAATCAGGACTTCGGGACCCTGCACGAAATGCCTCCCGGGGTCAGGCCAGGCGCGGCGTCGAATCTATGAAAGGAAAGCGTCCGCCGCTCGAACGTAATTCGGGGTGTCGGAGTTTCGGTCCCCTCAGCGCCGGTCGAGGTGCTGCTTGAGAAAACGGCCGGTGTGGCTGGCAGCCACTTCCATGACTTCTTCGGGTGTGCCCTGCGCCACCACCCGGCCGCCCGCCTCGCCGCCCTCGGGACCGAGGTCGATGATCCAGTCGGCGGTCTTGATGACATCGAGATTGTGCTCGATCAGCACCACGCTGTTGCCCTTGTCCACCAGCCGGTGGAGCACCTCGAGCAGCAGGCGCACATCCTCGAAGTGGAGGCCGGTGGTCGGCTCATCGAGGATGTAGAGTGTGCGCCCGGTGTCCCGCTTGGCCAGCTCGGTGGCCAGCTTCACCCGCTGGGCCTCGCCGCCGGAGAGGGTGGTGGCCGACTGGCCGAGGTGGATGTAGCCCAGGCCCACGTCGTTGAGCAGTTCCAGCTTTTCGGCGATGCGGCGCTGGTTGGCGAAGAAATCGAGCCCGTCCGCCACGGTCAGGTCGAGCACGTCGGCGATGCTCTTCCCCTTGTAGCGGACCTCGAGCGTTTCCCGGTTGTAGCGCCGTCCCTTGCACACCTCGCACGGCACGTAGACGTCCGGCAGGAAATGCATCTCGATCTTGACCAGCCCGTCGCCCTGGCAGGCTTCGCACCGCCCGCCCTTCACATTGAAGGAAAAGCGGCCCGGGCCGTAACCCCGCATGCGGGCCTCGGGCAGCTGGGTGAAGATCTCCCGGATCGGGGTGAACAGCCCGCTGTAGGTGGCGGGATTCGATCGCGGTGTCCGGCCGATGGGGCTCTGATCGATGTCGATCACCTTGTCGATCTTGTCGAGCCCCTCGATCCGCTGATGCGCGCCCGGCACCAGCCTGGCCCGGTAGAAGTGGCGGGCCAGCGCCTGGTAGAGGATGTCGGTGACCAGGCTCGACTTCCCGGATCCCGAGACGCCGGTCACCGCCACGAACCGTCCCAGCGGCACATCGAGCGTCAGGTTCTTGAGATTATTGGCCTTGGCGCCGACGATCTTGAGCTTGTGATCCGCCGCCCCGGTACGGCGCCCGGACGGCGTGGGCACCCGTAGTTCGCCACGGAGGTAGCGGGAGGTGAGCGAGGTGGGGTGCTTGAGCACCGCGGGAAGGGTGCCCTCGGTGACCACCTCGCCGCCGAAGCGGCCGGCGCGGGGGCCCAGGTCGATGATATGATCCGCGGCCCGGATCGTATCCTCGTCGTGTTCCACCACGATCACGGTGTTGCCCAGGTCCCGGAGTCCGCGCAGCGTGCCGAGCAGGCGCTCGTTGTCCCGCTGGTGGAGGCCGATGCTGGGCTCATCGAGGATGTACAGCACGCCCACCAGTCGCGAGCCGATCTGCGTCGCCAGCCGGATGCGCTGGGCTTCTCCCCCCGAGAGCGATCCGCCGGAGCGGCCGAGGGTCAGGTAGTCGAGACCGACATCCCGGAGGAAGCGGAGCCGGTCGGCCACTTCCTTGAGGATCGGGCCCGCGACCTCCGGATCGAGTCCCTTCCCCCTGCCCTTCTTGAGTGGCAGTCCCTCGAAGAACTCCACCGCCTTGCCCACCGGAAGATCGACCACATCGCCGATGCTGCGGCCGTTGACCAGCACCGCCAGGCTCTCGGGCTTGAGCCGCTTGCCGCCGCAGGCCGCGCACGGCATCAGGATCATGTACTCCTCGAGCGCCACGCGAACGGCGTCGCTGGTGCTCTCGCGATACCGGCGCTCGATGTTCTGGAGGATGCCCTCCCACTCGCTCTCGTAATCGTCCCGGTGGCGGGCGCCCTCGACCGCAAACTTGAAGGTCCGGCCCGGCGCGCCATGCAAAAGCGCCTTCTTCGCGGCCTCGGGAATATCCTTCCACGGGGCCGAGAGATCGAACTTGAACGCCTTGGCCAGCGTGGGCAGCACCGCCTTGCGCAGATAGCCGCTCGGCTCGCCCCAGGGCAGCACGACGCCTTCCAGAATCGAAATGGTCGGATCGCCGAGAATCAGCCCGGCATTGACCTCCCGCCGGGTGCCCAGGCCGTGGCACTCGGGACAGACGCCGAAGGGGCTGTTGAAGGAGAACTGGCGCGGTTCGAGCTCGGGAAGCGAGAGGCCGCAGACCGGGCAGGCGAAGCGCTCCGAGAACATGTGGGAGCCGGGAGCGGGGAGCGGGGAACGGGCCTCCCCCTTCCCCGCCGCTCCCTGCTCCCTGCTCCCTGCTCCCCCGTGTACCACCACTTCCACGATGCCGTCCGCCGCCTTGAGTGCCGTCTCGATCGAATCCGCCAGCCGGCTCCGGTCGGCCGGCCGCACGACCAGCCGGTCCACCACCACCGCCACGTCGTGATTCTGCCGCCGGTTGAGCGCCGGGACCTCGCCGAGGTCGTACACCGTGCCGTCCACCCGCACCCGCACGAAGCCGCGCTGGCGCACATCCTCGAAGAGATCCTTGAATTCGCCTTTGCGCCCGCGCACCAGCGGCGCCAGGATCTCGATCCGGGTGTCCTCCGGCCATTCGAGGATGGAATCGGTGATCTGGGCCGCGCTGGAACGCTCGACCGGGCTGCCGTCGTTGGGGCAGTGCGGGACGCCGACCCGGGCCCAGAGGAGGCGCAGATAGTCGTAGATCTCGGTAACCGTGCCGACGGTGGAGCGGGGGTTCTGGCTGGCGCTCTTCTGCTCGATCGAGATCGCGGGGGACAGCCCCTCGATGGCGTCCACATCGGGCTTTTCCATCAGGCCGAGGAACTGCCTGGCGTACGCTGACAGCGACTCGACGTAACGTCGCTGGCCCTCGGCGTAGATGGTATCGAACGCGAGCGAAGACTTCCCCGATCCGGACAGACCGGTGATGACCGTCAGCCGGTCCCGTGGGATGGCTACCGAGATGTTCTTGAGATTGTGTTCGCGGGCCCCGCGGACGACCAGAAATTCTTCCGCCATAAGCCTTTAAGAATACTGGCGCATGGGGTGCGATTCAACTCTCCGGGTTGGGTCGAGAGTCTAGGGTCGAGGGTCGAGAGCCGGGCACGGAATTCCTCCCGGGCTTGGTATACTTCATCCGGGTCGGTGAGTTCCCCGTTCCCTGTTCCCCGTTCCCCGTTCACCCATCGGATCGCATGCGCCATGCTCGCCGCAGCCGGGCCGCCGGCCGCGAACAGGCTATCGACGAGCTGTTTACTACCCGGGGCCTCGAGGCCGACCCGGTCGGGCGCGCCTTTGACGCCGGCTTCTCGCTCCGCCC
>DATEHG010000157.1:0-3841 GCA_035279705.1 Gemmatimonadales bacterium | reverse complement strand
CGGGATGATCTATGTCGCCTACTCGTACTGAGCGGGCGGCTACGGGAGAACGGTCATGATCGAACGCAGCTCACGCGCCCTGGTCCGCCGGGTGCTGATGGTGGATGACGACCTGGCCGAAGCCACCACGGCCGGCGGCCGCGCCGTCCGCAACCTGGCCGAGGAATTCAAGGCACGGGGCATCGAGGTGGTGGAGGCGTTCTCGCTCGAGGACGGGATGGCCACGGTGACCTCGGATGCCGGCCTGCACTGCATCTTCGTCAACTGGACGCTGGGCCGGAACGACCGGAAATCACACGACCAGGCCACCGCCATTCTGCGCGCCGTGCGGAAGCGGAATGCCACCATTCCGATCTTCCTCACCGCTGACCGCAAGGTGGCCGGCACGGTCACCGTCGAAGTGGCCACGCTGGCCGACGAGTTCGTCTGGATCCTGGAAGACACCGCGGCGTTCGTCGGCGGCCGGGCGCAGGCGGCCATCGAGCGCTACCTGCAGGGGCTGCTGCCGCCGTATGCCAAGGCGCTGGCGGCGTACGATCGCGACCGGGAGTACTCATGGGCCGCGCCGGGGCACCAGGGCGGGGTCGCCTTCCTCAAGTCCCCGGTCGGGCGGATCTTCTTCGACTTCTACGGCGAGAATCTCTTCCGCACCGACATGGGCATCGAACGCGGCGCCCTGGGTTCCCTGCTCAGCCACAGCGGCCCCGTGGGGGAGAGCGAGCGCAACGCCGCCCGGATCTTCGGCGCCCACCGCTCGTACACGGTGCTGGCCGGCACCTCGGGCGCCAACCGCTCGATCATGACGGCGTGCGTCGGGGACAACGAAATCGCCCTCTGCGACCGCAACTGCCACAAGTCGATCGAGCAGGGCCTCGTCACGACCGGCGGGATTCCGGTCTTCCTTTCGCCGACGCGCAACCGGTTCGGCATCATCGGGCCGATCCCGCCGGAAGGGCTCTCGCCGAAAGCAATCTCCAAGGCCATTGCGGCCAATCCGCTGGCCAGGCAGGCGGTGAGCCAGCGCCCGGTCTATGCCGTGGTCACCAACTGCACCTATGACGGGATGTGCTACCACGCGGCCGACGCCGAAAAGGCGCTGGCCAAGAGCAGCGACCGGGTGCACTTCGACGAGGCGTGGTACGGCTACGCCCGGTTCAACCCGATGTACCGGGACCGCCATGCCATGCGCGGCGATCCGGCGGAGCATCCCGAGGACGGGCCGACGGTCTTCGCGACCCACTCGACCCACAAGCTGCTCGCCGCGCTTTCGCAGACGTCCTTCATCCATATCCGTGACGGCAAGGGCGCCATCGATCACGGCCGCTTCAACGAAGCCTACTGCGCCCACGCCACCACGTCCCCGCTCTATGCCCTGATCGCCTCCAACGACGTGGCCGCCGCCATGATGGACGGCCCCGGCGGCCTCACGCTGACGCAGGAGGTGATCGACGAATCGGTGGCCTGCCGCCTGGCGGTGGCCAAGGCGCACCAGGAGTTCAAGTCGAAGAAGGACTGGTTCTTCGCGCCCTGGAACGCCGAGCACGTCACCGACCCGAAGACGAAGAAGAAGATCCCGTTCCACAAGGCGCCGGCCGAGCTGCTGGCCACCGATCCGGAGTGCTGGGTGCTGCACCCCGGCGAGAGCTGGCACGGGTTCGAGAGCATCCCCGATGGCTGGTGCATGCTGGACCCGATCAAGTTCGGCATCGTCTGCCCCGGCATGCAGAACGACGGCGAGCTCGGCAAGACCGGCATCCCGGCCGACATCGTGACGGCCTACCTCGGCCGCCACGGCATTGTCCCTTCGCGCACCACCGATCACATGGTGCTGTTCCTCTTCTCGGTCGGCATCACCAAGGGCAAGTGGGGCACGCTGCTCAACACCCTGCTCGACTTCAAGGCGGACTACGACCGCAACGCACCGCTCGCCGAAGTCCTCCCCCACATCGCCGCCGCGGGCAAGGGGAAGTACGACGGGATGGGCCTCAAGGACCTGGGCGATGCCATGTGGGCCCACCTGCGGCAGAGCCGCCAGGGTTACTGGCAGGCACAGGCCTACGCCACCATGCCGGTGCCGGAAATGACGCCGCGGCGTGCCTTCCAGAAGCTGATGGCGGGAGACGTCGACAAAGTGCCGCTCGACCGGATGGCCAACCGGGTCGTCGCCGTCGGCGTGATCCCGTACCCGCCGGGGATTCCGATCGTCATGCCCGGCGAGAACCTGGGCAAGGCCGACGGACCGTGGCTGACGTTCCTGCGCACCCTGCAGGAGTGGGGCGAAGCCTTCCCCGGCTTCGCCAAGGAAGTGGAAGGAACCGAGGAACGTGACGGACATTATCACGTGTACTGCTTGAAGCGATAGCGCACCGCCGGCGCCAGGCCGCATGGCCGGACTCGTCGATCATCCGGACGGAGGAGGCAGACCGTGGCAGAATCCAAGAAGATGAGCCTGATGCAGCTCACGTTCATGGTGGCCGTGAACATGATGGGCTCGGGCATCATCATGTTGCCCACGAACATGGCCCAGGTGGGCGCGATTTCGCTGCTCAGCTGGATCGTCACTGCGCTGGGCTCGATGGCCATCGCCTACGGCTTTGCCCAGGCGGGGCTGTTCAACCAGCGGCCCGGCGGCATGTCCGCCTACGCCGAGGAGGCGTACGGGAAACCCGGCTACTTCATGGTGTTCTTCCTGTACTTCCTCTCGCTTGCCATCGGCAACGTGGCCATCGCCATCTCGGCGGTCGGGTACCTGGCCTCGTTCATTCCGTGGCTCTCTTCGACACCGATCGCCACCTGCATCGGGGTCATCGCGCTGCTCTGGCTCACCACGGTGGCCAACTTCGGCGGCCCCTCGCTGACCGGCAAGATCGGTTCGGTCACGGTCTGGGGCGTGATCATTCCGGTCGGGCTGCTCTCCTTCTTCGGCTGGTTCTGGTTCAAGGGCGCCACCTTTGCCGAGGCGTGGAATCCGCAGGGGCTGTCGCTGGGGCACGGGATGGGGTCCAGCATTGCGCTGACGCTGTGGGCCTTCCTCGGCATGGAATCGGCCGCCCAGAACTCGGACGCGGTGGAGAATCCCAAGAAGAACGTGCCGCTGGCGTGCATGTTCGGCACCCTGGGCGCCGCGGTGATCTACATCCTGTCGACCACCGTGATCCAGGGCATCGTGCCCAATGCCGAGCTGGCCAAGTCCACCGGCCCCTTCGGCCTGGCGTACGCGCACATGTTCAACCCGACCATCGGGTCGATCATCATGGCGCTGGCGGTGCTGGCCTGCCTGGGCTCGCTCCTGGGCTGGCAGTTCACCATCTCCATGACCGCCAAGTCCGCGGCCGACGAGCGGATGTTCCCTGCCTTCTTCACGAAGGTGAGCAAGATGGGAGCACCGATCACCGGCATGATCGTGATGGGGGTGGTCCAGTCCATCATGGCGCTCAGCACGATCTCCCCCTCGCTGAGCGAGCAGTTCAGCGCCCTGGTCAATCTCGCCGTGGTGACCAACGTGGTGCCCTACATCATTGCCCTCTCGGCTCTGACCGTCATGATGAAGGGCAATGCGGTGAGCGAAGCAGTCTTCAAACGGAATACGGCGATCGGTCTCGTCGCAACGCTCTACAGCACCTACGCCATCTATGCGTCCGGCAAGGATGCGGTTCTCGGTGGCATGCTGGTGATCGGGCTGACCTACATCATCTGGGGTTTCCTCGCGCCCCGCTTCACCCCGGCCCGCGCCGCCGCCAAGTGACCACCGCGACCGCCACCTTCGAAAGGAGAAGGGACATGCAACAGGCAATCACCTCCCGGGGGATCGGAGCGCGGATCGCGGCCCTCGGCGCCGGAC
>DATEHG010000156.1:0-7863 GCA_035279705.1 Gemmatimonadales bacterium | reverse complement strand
GGGGGGGGGGGGGGGGAAATATTTATCGCGGATCGCAGCCGCCGCAAGCCGTGACCTTCGCTTGACCATGGCGCCGAGAGGAAGTAACGTCACGCGCCAGAAGCAGTGAACGGTGAACAGTGAACGGTGAACCGGCCAGTCCCAAGAGACGGTCCCACTGTCCGCCTGCCCGCCAGTCCGCCCGACCGCCTGAAAGGTTCCCCGATGTACCACGGCGCCCGTCCCGGATGGATTGAAGTGATTTCCGGCGTGATGTTCGCCGGCAAGAGCGAAGAGCTCATCCGCCGGGTCCGCCGCGCGGTCATCGCGCGCCGCCGGGTCCAGGTCTTCAAGTCCCACCTCGACGACCGCTACAGCGGGCTGCAGACCGTCACCACCCATGATGGCCGCGAAATCGAAGCCGTCGCGGTGGACAACGCCGCCGAGATCTTCCGCCAGGTCCGTCCCGACACCGAAATCGTGGCCATTGACGAGGCCCAGTTCCTCGACGCCGAGATCTCGGTCGTGGCGTCGGCGCTGGCGGCGCGTGGCATCCGGGTCATCCTGGCCGGTACCGACACCGACTTCCGCGGCGAGCCCTTCGGCCCGATGGGCGAGCTGCTGTGTGTCGCGGAAAGCGTCACCAAGCTGCAGGCCATCTGCGTCGTCTGTGGCGACCTGGCCACCCGCAACCAGCGCCTCGTCGATGGCCGCCCCGCGCGCTATGACTCCCCCACGATCCTGGTCGGCGGCCGGGAGAGCTACGAGGCCCGCTGCCGGCATTGCCACCGCGTTCCCCGTAAGGACGAGGATCAGACCGCACTGCTGTAGGGGGGAGCGGGGAGCAGGGAGCGGGGAGCGGGAACTGCTGGTACTGCTCCCTGCTCCCAGCTCCCTGCTCCCTTATTAGGTTTCGGCATGCTTCGACTCGCCCTCACCGGCAACATCGCCGCCGGCAAATCGACGGTGGCCACGCTGTTCCACCGCTGGGGTGCGACGATCATCGACGCCGACCAGCTGGTGCGTGAAGTCCAGAAGGCCGGGACTCCGACCCTCCTCGCCATGGTGGCCCGGTTCGGCACCGATATCCTCAAGAAGAACGGCTCGCTCAACCGCCCGAAGCTTCGCGAGATCGTCCTGGCCGACGACAAGGCCCGGCATGATCTCGAGGGCATCGTGCACCCCGCGGTGGCCCAGCTCCGCGACGCCAAGGAGGCCGCCGCGAAGAAGCGGGGAGTGAAGACGCTGGTGCAGGACATCCCCCTGCTCTTCGAAGTACTCGATCCCGGGCAATTCGACCGGGTGATCCTGGTGGATGCCCCCGAGCCGCTCCGCCTGTCCCGCCTCATGGCCAGCCGAAGCCTTCCCGAGAAGCACGCGCGGGCATTGATCGCCGCCCAGATGCCGTCAGCGGAAAAGCGTAAATGGGTGGGCGGAACGCCGCCGAGGCCGGTGGTGATCATCGACAACGCGGGGACGACGGGGGAACTCGAGGCCGCTGCCAGGCGGGCTTGGGACGAGGTAGCCTTAAGCCATAAGCCGTAAGCCATAAGCTGGTGGCCGTAAGCTTACGGCTTAAGGCTTATGGCTTACGGCCAACACTCGGCAACCTGCATATTTACGCAGTCAGCCCGTCGCCTTGACCCCCCCGGTCGCAGAGTCTATTCTACCCCCCCTCAACACCACCGCCGGAGCCCGCGTGTCGAACATCCCCGCCGACCTGCGTTACACCGCTGAACATGAATACGTGAAGACCACCCCGGACCCTGCGGTGGTCACGGTCGGGATTACCGATTTTGCCCAGGGGGAGCTCGGAGACGTGGTATTCGTCGAGCTGCCGAAGGTGGGGTCCAAGTTCGGCAAGATGGATGTGTTCGGCACCATCGAGGCGGTCAAGGCGGTGTCGGAGCTCTTCTCCCCGCTCGCCGGTGAAGTGGTGGCGGTTAACCCGGCCCTGGAATCGGACCCGGCGGTGATCAACCGGGACCCGTATGGCGACGGGTGGATGATCCGGCTCAAGCTGTCAGACCCCAAAGAGGCCGCGGGGCTGCTGTCCGCGGCGGACTACCAGAAGAAGATCGGCCAGTAACCCCTGTTGGCCGGGTCGAACGCACGGATGGCGCTCCTCGGCGGAAACGGGGAGCGCCTTTTTTTCGAGACCGATTGCGCAGATTGAAATGCTGATTTCACGGATGGGAACCTATCGATGACCGACACACTCGCTTCCGCCTCCGCCACTCCCTCCCAGGGCAGCGCGCCGGGAACCCAGGCTCCCTACGCCCGGCTCCGCACCGACCGCTTCGTGGACCGGCACATCGGTCCCCGCCGCAGCGACGTGCGCGCCATGCTCGGCATGCTGGGTTACGACTCGCTCGATGCGTTCATCGACAATGTGGTGCCCGAGGACATCCGGCTCCGCCGCCCGCTGGACCTCCCGACGGGCCGCAACGAGCGCGAAGTGCTGAGCGCGCTGCGCGGCATCGCCGGCCAGAACCAGCTCTTCCGCTCGTATATCGGCATGGGATACCACGGCACCTTCACGCCGCAGGTCATCCAGCGGAACATCATGGAAAACCCGGGCTGGTACACGGCCTACACCCCGTACCAGGCCGAGATTGCACAGGGGCGGCTCGAAGCGCTGCTCAACTTCCAGACGATGGTGGCGGACCTGACCGGCCTGCCGATCGCCAATGCCTCGCTGCTCGACGAGGCCACCGCTGCTGCCGAGGCGATGAACCTGACGCTGGCGGTGTCGAAGTCGAAGGAATCGCCGGTGTACATGGTGGACCAGCGCTGCCACCCGCAGACCATCGCGGTGGTGAAGACCCGGGCCGAATATGCCGGGATCGAAATCGTGGTGGCCGACCCGCTCACCTTCAATTTCACTCCCCGCATCATCGGCGCGCTGGTGCAGTATCCCGCCACGGACGGCGGGGTGCACGACTACCGCGCCTTCTGCGAGCGGGCGCACGCGGCCGGCGGGCTCGTCACCGCGGCCACCGATCTCCTCGCGCTCACCCTGCTGACTCCGCCCGGCGAGTGGGGGGCGGACATGGCGGTGGGCAACTCCCAGCGCTTCGGCGTGCCGATGGGATACGGCGGTCCGCACGCCGCCTTCTTCGCCACCAAGGACGCCTACAAGCGCCACCTGCCGGGCCGCATCATCGGCGTGTCCAAGGATTCGAGCGGTCGCCCGGCGCTCCGCATGGCGCTGCAGACCCGCGAGCAGCACATCCGGCGGGACAAGGCCACCAGCAACGTCTGCACTGCCCAGGTGCTGCTGGCGGTGATGGCCAGCATGTACGCCGTCTATCACGGCCCTGAGGGCCTCAAGCAGATCGCGAACCGGGTGCACACCCAGGCCAAGATGCTGGCCGACGCGCTGCGCCAGCTCCGCTATCACGTGGTGCACGAGGCGTTCTTCGACACCGTCTGCGTCGAGGTCAAGGCCGCCAACCGGGCCCGGATCCTCGATGCCGCGCGGACCCGGCGGATCAACCTCCGGGTGCTCGGCCCCACCACGCTCTGCATCGCGCTGGACGAAACCGTCACCATCGGAGACCTGTCGGACCTGATCGCCGTCTTCTCGCTCGACGTGGCGCTGCCGTTCATGATCCAGGACACGGTGCCCCACAAGGACTGGGCCATCCCGGCATCGCTCACCCGGACGTCGGCATTCATGGGGCACCCGGTGTTCCACCGCTGCCACTCGGAAACCGAGATGCTGCGGTACATCAAGCGCCTCGAGGCCCGCGATCTTTCGCTCACCGAGGCGATGATCCCGCTGGGTTCCTGCACCATGAAGCTCAACGCCACCACCGAGATGATGCCGGTGGGCTGGCGCGAGCTCAACCGGCTCCACCCGTTCGTGCCGCTGTCGCAGGCACAGGGATACCAGCTGCTCTTCAGCCAGCTCGAGGCTTCGCTCGCCGAGATCACGGGCTTTGCCCGAATCTCGCTGCAGCCCAACGCCGGCAGCCAGGGCGAATACGCCGGCCTCCTCGTCATCCGCGCCTTCCACCGCTCGCACGGCGACGACAAGCGCACGACCTGCCTCATCCCGATGTCGGCCCACGGCACCAACCCCGCGTCGGCTGTGATGGCGGGGCTCCAGGTGGTGGCGGTCCGCTCAGACGAGAAGGGCAACATCGACGTCGAGGACCTGCGCTCCAAGGCCAGGCAGCACAAGGACACCCTGGCCTGCCTGATGGTGACCTATCCGTCGACGCACGGCGTGTTCGAGTCGTCGATCCGCGAGATCTGCCAGATCGTGCATGACAACGGCGGGCAGGTCTACATGGACGGTGCCAACATGAACGCGCAGGTCGGGCTCTGCCGGCCTGCCGACTTCGGCGCCGATGTCTGTCACCTCAATCTCCACAAGACCTTCTGCATCCCGCACGGCGGCGGCGGCCCCGGCATGGGCCCGATCGGCGTCGCGGCGCACCTCGTTCCGTTCCTGCCCGGCCACCCGGTCGTCGCCGTCTCCGGCAGCGAGAGCTGCGGCACGATCTCGGCAGCACCGTGGGGCAGCGCGTCGATCCTGGCCATCTCGTGGGCCTACATCGCCCTCATGGGCCAGGATGGCCTGCCGGAAGCGACCAAGATCGCGATCCTCAACGCCAACTACATCGCCCGCCGGCTCAAGGGTCATTACGACCTGCTCTACGCCGGCAAGAACGGGCTGGTGGCGCACGAGTGCATCATCGATACCCGCCCCTTCAAGCAGAGCGCGGGTATCGAGGTCGAGGACATCGCCAAGCGGATCATCGACTACGGGTTCCATCCGCCGACCGTCTCGTTCCCGGTGGCGGGTACCCTGATGATCGAGCCGACGGAGAGCGAGCCCAAGGAGGAACTGGACCGCTTCTGCGACGCGCTGATTTCGATCCGCCAGGAAATCCGGGACATCGAGGAAGGCCGGGCGAGCAAGGAGGACAACGTGCTCACCCGCTCGCCGCATACCCTGGTCCAGGTCATCGCGGACAAGTGGGACCGCCCCTACCCCCGGGAACAGGCGGCCTTCCCGAGCGCCGCGACCCGCGAGCACAAGGTGTGGCCGACGGTGTCCCGTATCGATGGCGCCTACGGTGATCGCAACCTGGTGTGCACCTGCCCGCCGATGGAGGAGTACGGAGCGGCGGCGGATTGAAGAATTTTTGGATTGACGGATGGGGGGATGGAGGGATGGGGGGATTGATCCGTGGATGAGGCTAGCGTCAGGTCGCGCGTCGAAATCGAAGAGGCGACTGACCTCATCGCGGAATCTCTCCGCCCCGCTGCCCCCCTGCCCCCCAGCGCGCCATGGCATCTTCATCTGGATCCTCCCGCCACTGGCGCGCTCAACATGGCGCTGGACCAGGCGCTGCTGGATCGCGCCGAGCGTGAAGGAGTCACCACGCTCCGGCTCTACAGCTGGTCCCCCCACTGTCTTTCGCTGGGCCGGAACGAGCCCGCGCTCAAGCGCTACAATCGGGCCCACATCGAAGCACGCGGCATCGCCACGGTTCGCCGGCCCACCGGCGGCCGTGCGGTCTGGCATGCGCGCGAACTGACGTATGCGGTGGCCGCTCCGCTGTCCCGTTTCGGCGGCCTGGCCGGCGCGTACCGCGAGATTCATCTCCTCCTGGCCGATGCCCTGAAGCAACTGGGGGCCGAGGCCACCCTGGCGCCCCCTCCGGCACGGGCCTCTTCTCTCAGCGCCGGCGCCTGCTTTGCCACCTCGGCCGGAGGCGAACTCCTGGTGTCGGGGGTCAAAATCGTGGGCAGCGCGCAGCTGACCCAGGGGAGCGCCTTTCTTCAGCATGGCAGCGTGCTGCTGCAGGACGGGCAGTCACTTCTCGCGGAACTCGGACCGGCCCGAGTCACCCATGCCCCCGGCGCGCACCTGAGCGGAATCCTGGACCGGGTCGTCGAGTGGTCCGAGGCGGCGACGGCGGTTTCCGCCGCGGCCACCCGGCGCTGGGGCGACCCGGTCACCAACGGACACGTCGAGGCCGTGACCCCGGCCCCGGCGCAGGTCGAGCGCTTTCTCGACCCTCGCTGGACGTGGAGGCGCTGAATCCGGTAGCTTAGGACAACTCCTCACCGGACACCGATGCGCAGCCTCGCCGCGGCACTCCTGCTGGCCCTGCAACCGGCCGGCCTCGACAACCCCACCGCTCCACCAGGTACCCCACCCGCGGGCACCATCGTCATCGTCCTCCCGACGCTTGCCAACGTGCCGGTGCCGACGCTCTACGCCAATGACGGCGCCACCCGCGAACTCGGGGACCTGCTGTTCCTTCGGCTGGCCGAACTGGGCCCCACGCTGCGCACCGGCGATGAGTCGGCGTTCGAACCGCGACTGGCGCGGCGCTGGAAGCGGCGCGACCCGCTGACGCTCGTCTTCGAGCTCGATCCGAGGGCGAGATGGCAGGACGGCAAGCCGGTCACGGCGGAGGACGTGGTGTTCACAATGGACCGGGCGCGGAATCCCGCCTACGGCCGCCAGGTCGCCGGCCTGCTGCGCCACATCGTGAAGGTGGCTGCGGAGGGCGAGCGCACCGTCGTCTTCACATTTGACCAGTCGTACCCCGAGCAGCTCTACGACGCGACGTATCACGCCCCGCCGCTGCCCTCCCATCTCGTAGCGCAGATCCCTGCGGATTCGCTGGGCACTTCCGCCTTTGCCCGCGCGCCGGTGGGCAACGGTCCGTATCGCTGGGTGCGCCGGGCGCTGGACCAGCAGACCATCGAGCTCAAGGCAGACACTACCTTCTTCCTTGGCCGCCCCGGCATCGGTCGGGTCATCTTCCAGGCGGTGGCCGACGCCGGCGCGCGGGCCAACCTGGTGCTCACCGGCGCGGCCGACGTGGTGGAGAACGCCTACTACTACTCGAATGCCGCAGAATTGCTGGCGCTTCCAGCCTATCGAGGCGTCCCGTACCCCACCTTCAACCTCGGTTTCCTGCTGTTCAACGCCCGCAACCCGGCCGACACCAGCAAGCCGCACCCGATCCTGGGCGATGTCGAGGTGCGCCGGGCCATCACCGAGGCCATCAACCGCGACACCCTGGCGCGCCTCGGTTTCGGGCCCAGCGGCGTGGTGCCGCCGGGTCCGGTGAGCCAGGCGATCTGGGTGTTCGATCGCAAGCTGGCCCGCTTCCCGTTCGATCCCGCCTCGGCGAAACGTCGGCTGGCGGCGGCGGGCTGGAAGGAGAATGGCACCGGCATGCTGGAGAAGGGCGGTGTGCCGCTCAGGCTTTCGCTGATCGTGCCAGCCACCAGCCAGCCCAAGCGGCTCATGGCCACCGCGGCCCAGGAGGCGCTCCGCCAGGTCGGCATTGACCTGCAGCTGCTGGTGCTCGCCCCGGTCGAGATCGGGCCGCGCGCGCTGTCGGGCAACTTCGACATGACCTTCCCGACCACCGGCCAGGATCCTACGCCGTCGGGGCTGACGCAGGGGTGGAGCTGCGCCGGGGGCACCAACTTCGGCAAGTACTGCAATCCGAGGGTAGACAGTCTCTACGAGAAGGCGATCCGGTCGAAGGATTCCGGCCCCATCTGGAAGGAGGCGCTGCGCCAGATCGTCGACGACGCCCCCGGCGTCTGGGTCTTCAGCCTGACCAATGTGGCCCTAGTCCACCGGCGGTTTGACCGGGTGTCGATCCGCCCGCAGTCGCAGTGGCTCGATCTCTGGCAGTGGCGCCTCCGCCCCGAAGCGGCCCTCCCCCGCGACTCGGTGGACAGCCACTAGCCGATGCGGCGCCTGCTCGGCAGGATCGGCCAGGCGGCGCTGACGTGGGCGCTCGCGGTAACGCTGGCCTTCTTCCTCATGCGGCTCACGCCGGGGAGCCCGATCGCGGCGCTCGACGAAGAGACCCGCATGGCGCCGGACCAGGT
>DATEHG010000155.1:0-18235 GCA_035279705.1 Gemmatimonadales bacterium | reverse complement strand
TTGGGATACATGAGCTCGCCCTTGTGACGGACCAGCTCGTCGCCGTTGAGCCCCGCAAACGGTTTGCGGTTCGTGGTGCCGGAAAAGGTGAAGGTCCACGCGCCATCCCTGTGGGGCACGCCGCGATCCCAGTCCAGGTCGGCGCCACCCCTCTGCTTGAACGCGGGCACCACTCGGCAGAGTTCCGGGTGGACCGGGCCGCAGTGATAGCACTCGTTGTAGTTCTCGAGGATCACTTTCCAGTTGGCCGCGACCGGATACAGGATCCGCCGCGCGGTGCGCAGTTCGGCCAGTGGATAGCGGGCGGCGCGCTCGGGAGCGCCACCCAGCTGTTCCCGCAGTGAGGGGCCCTGGCCCGGGGTCAGCTTGAGGAAGATGAATCCGCCCCAGCACTCGACGCCCACCGGGTGAAGTCCCAGGCCGTCCTTGCCGAAGTCGTCGCCCTCTTCGAGGAACGGCGCCGTGCGCAGCGCGCCCTCGAGGGTGTAGGTCCAGCTGTGATAGGGGCACTTGATGCCGCTGGCGAACGTGCCGGTCGGCTCTGCCCGGCTGGCGGAACGATGCCGGGGCGGCTGCTCGTGGATCAGCTGGGACCCGCGGTGCCGGCAGACGTTGTAGTGTGCCCGGATCCCGCCGTCCCGGGTCCGCACGATGAGGACGCTCTCGCCGGCGACGTCGGCCAGGAGATAGTCTCCCGCGCCGGGGATCTCCTCCTCGCGGCCGGCGCAGAACCACTCGCGCCAGAAGATCCGCTCCTGCTCCCGCCGGTAGTGGGAGGCGTCGAGGTAGGCGTCGCGGGGGAGGGTCGGTTCGAGAGGCATGGGAAGCAATCTACTCTTCGAATTTCTATTGGGGATGCGGCGATGTCGGGATGGGGGGATGGGGGGATGTGTGATCGGATCAGATGGGCGGCCTCCATCCCCCCATCGTACATCCCCCCATCCCTCACCCGGCCAGCAGCTCACGCGCCGCTCTTTCTCCGGACTCCACTCCGCCGTTCAGGAAGCCCTGCGATTCGATCGAGGTGTGCTCTCCGGCGAAGTGGCAATTGTGCGAGCGGGCCGCGGCACTGTTGCCGAACCGGTGATACTGCCCCGGGGTGTAGCAGCTGTAGGAACCGAGCGACCAGGGATTTCCCGGCCAGTACTCCCGCGCGGCCTGTCCATTCCATCCCTGCGCGGTGCCGGACAGGACGGGCTCGAACTGCGCAAGCACGGCACGGGAGCGCTCCTCAAGGGTGCCGGCATTGCTGGCGAGTCCGATGGCGCCGCCGGTGTAGTCGACGAGGATCCCCGCGGTACCGGGCTGGCTCCTCGTCACTTCCCAGCTGTTCTGGTAGCCGGTGTCGGCAAACGTCTCACCGGTGGAGCCCTGCGCGCGCCAGTGCCGCGACTGGAATTGCAGGTGGTGTTTGGCATTGGTGCCAAGACGGTACTCGGCGATGACGGTCCGCTTCTGCGGGCCGAATCCCGCCTTGCGGTAGTCCACCATCCGGTGGAGGGTGGTAAAGGGCAGCGCCAAAACCACCCGATCCGCCACGATGGTCTTGTGGCTCATGTCGCCGGCCACGCTCACTTCGTAGCGCCCCGCCGGAGTCCGGACCAGCGATTCCAGGCGGCAGCCGGTGGTGATCTGCCCGTCGAGCGCCTGCGCCATCAGGCTGACCAGCTGGTCGTTGCCACCCCGGATGTGGTAGCGCTCATCGGAGTCGCCGAAGATCTCCAGCCTGTCCTGCGGCGAGCCGCCCAGCATCCAGATGAGGTTGGCGCCACTCGCTTCCGCCGAATCGAGCCCGAATTCCGTGGTGCAGGCGACGTCGAGCAGCTTGCCGAAGCGACTGCCCAGGCCACCAGGCACCTCGTGCTCGATCCAGGCGGCCACGGTCATGCGGTCGACGTCGAGGGCCCGCTGGGCGGCGTGGGCTCCGCCCAGAGTTTCGAGGGCCGACACGTCCCGCTCAATTGCCGGAAAGACCTGGCCGAAATCCCGGGTGGCCTCGGTCCAGCTGTAGCGCGACCCGCTGAAAAATCCGAGCAGGTCGGTGCCGGCCGGCTGGTCGGCCTGCAGGTCGTCGAGGGACAGTCCCAGCTCCTCCGCGAGTGTCCTGATTTCCCGGTGCCGGGTGTCGATCAGTTCGCCTCCGCGCTCGACGATCTGTCCCTCCGCAAAGGCGCCCCGCAGGGTGGCGCAGCGGCCGCCGAGGCGGGTGTTGCCCTCGATCAGATCGGCGTGGATCCCCTTCTGCTTCAGCCGGTAGGCACAGGTAAGGCCGGCCAGCCCTCCGCCGACGATCACGATCTGCTCTTTTGAAGGTGACCGCCGCCCCAGGCGGCGCCACGATGCAACAAGCGGGAGCGCAGCTGCGCCCGCCGCCACGAACTCCCGCCGCGACTGGCGTCGTGCCGAGGCCAGTGCCCACTCTTCCTCGATAGCGCGGCCTGCGCGGGATGCCCGGCGCGAGCAAGCGGCCATTCGGCGGAGCGCGCTGGCGAGCGGGGTGTGACTCATAACCTGCGAATCGGATCGGAGGGAAAAACAGCGAGAGATGGAGGGATGGGGGGATACGAGACTGCTTCAGACGGCAATCTCAAATCCCCCCATCATCCATCCCCCCATCCTGTTCTCTCAGGCCTTCTTCGTCAGCACTCCCGCCAGCTTGCCCGAGGCAAAGCCGAACAAGGCGCCCACGATCATCGAAGCGGTGACCTGGAGCATGGGGTTGCTGTGGTAGTTGATGTCCACCAGGGAGGCGATCGCGAAACGCTGCGTATCGATCAGCATGATGGCGAAGGTGGACGCGTAGCCATAGACCATGGTCGGGATCGACGACAGCAGCTTGATGTGGGCGGCCATGCACAGGATGAACACGGTAATCCCGACGCCCACGCCGGCCGGCAGCCCGAATTGCAGGACCCCGTACGCCGCCACCCAGGCCAGCAACGCGCCGGCGATATTGCCAACGATGGTCTGCTTGAGGGCGTTGGTGTCCCCGCCATTGTGGAAGAAACAAGCCCACGCAATGAACCCGGCCCACACCGACAGCGTTCCAAAGACCAGCCAGGTGAAGATCCCGCCGAGCAGCCCGATACTCAGAGATAGAGCGACTAGCTGTGACATGGCGTTTTCCCCTTTGGGTGACCGCGCCAGGGTGGCACCGGCTGGTCCTGGCACGGGGATGGTGGGAGACACCTACAGTCCAGCGCGTTCCAGATAGCACCAAATTGAGCTTGCGTCAATCCTCCGAGCCCCGTCTGCGTCGGTTGGTCGGTTGGTCGGTTGGTCGGTTCGTTGTTTCGGCGGCTCGGCGGCTCGGCGGCTCGGCGGCTCGGCGGCTCGTCGGTCCGTTCGCCTTTCGCTGTTCTCTTTTCGCTTTTCCCTTTTCCCTTTTCCCTTTTCGCTTTTCTCCTCTCCCCCTCCTCCCTCCTCCTCAACTCCAGAAGAACACCCACAGCGCCAGGTCGTCGCTGAACTCCTCGAAACGGTGCTCGACCCTGGCCGGCACGAAGAGCACATCGCCGGGCCCGAAGCGCTCGCGGGTGTCTCCGTTGCGAAACCAGCCGGTCCCTTTCATCACGACGTAGGCCTCGTCGCGGTCGTGCGGCGTCTGGTCGTCGATCCCGCGCGGAGCGTAGAAGCCGACTTCCACGGCTCCGGCGCGGAGCAGCACGTCGTACTGGTCCCGGTCCGGCCCGGGCATGCGGGCCATCCCTTCGGTCAGCTTGAGATGGTGCGGATTGGGCACAACTGCTCCTCTCGGCTGGAGACTTCTGGTGGCGTCAGGCCGGAACCGTCACTCGGCCGCGGCGCCAGAGTCCCGCCGCCAGCAGTACGGCCACGATCTGGATTGCCGCGAGCACCAGGAACCCCTGCTCGTAGCTCGCCGTCCGGTCCCGCAGCACTCCCATCAGCCAGGGCCCGAGGAACCCACCGATATTCCCGATGGAATTGATGATGGCGACGGCGGTGGCGAGCGCGGGGCCGCGAATCTGCTCCCCTGGCAGGGTCCAGAATGGGCCCCAGAGGCCGCACTGTCCAGCCGCCATCAACGCAAAGGCGGCCACGCCGGCCCAGAGCCCGCTGGAGAGCGCCAGCCCGAACAGGCCGAGCACGACCATCGCGGCGGCAATCGCAATGGGCAGGCGCCGCTCGCGCTTGCGATCGGAGCGATCCGCGAACCAGAGTGCGCCCGGGATGCCTGCCAGCTGGGAGAGCGCCGCGAGCCAGCCGACCGTCAGGACGGTGCCGTGCGACCGCTCCGCCAGCACCTGGGGCAGCCAGAGATTCCAGCCGTAGCCCACGAGCACCACGCCGAACCAGATCAGCGACAGCACCCAGAGGACCGGCGGGAAGTGCACCATCGTGTGGCGGGACATCGGCGTCGCACCGGCCGAGTCGTCGGCGATGGCGGCGGCGAGAAGGTCGCGCTCGCCAGGCGAAAGCCAGGCGGCATCGCGCGGCCCCTCGGGAAGCCGCGCCCACGTCACGAGGCCGAGCACCACCGCGGGCAGCGCCTCGAGCAGGAAGAGCCAGCGCCACCCGGCCACGCCCAGCGTGCCGTCGAGTCCGAGGATGGCACCGGAGAGCGGCCCGCCGATCACCCCCGCCAGCGGCACCGCGATCATGCAGCGCGCCACGGCGCGGGCCCGCTCGCCCAGCGGGTACCAGCGGGAGAGATAGAAGATGAGCGCGGGAAAGAAGCCGGCCTCCGCGACACCCAGCAGGGCGCGGAGGAGATAGAACTCCCAGGGGCGGTGGACCAGGGCAGTGAGGCCGGACACGAGGCCCCACGCCACCATGAGTCCCCCGACCCAGCGGCGCACGCCGACTCTGAGCAGCAGCGCGTTCGACGGGACGCCGCAGAGCACGTAGCCGACGAAGAAAACGCCCGCCCCGAAGCCGTAGACCGTGGCGCTGAAGCCCAGGTCCCGGTTCATCTGCAGCGCGGCGAAGGAGACGTTGACCCGGTCGAGGAAGTTGACGACGTAGACCAGGAACAGGAACGGCAGGAGGCGGCGCGACACTGCCGGGGGAACGGTGAACGGGTAAGGGGGAACGGGGGGCACTGCTGGTCCCGTTCCCTGTTCCCCGTTCCCTGTTCCCCTGATCCTCGTCATACCGCCTTGCCGAGGACTTCCATCGCCGCATTCCGCCCGTTGATCCCGATCACGCTGCCCCCCGGATGGGTGCAGGCCCCGCAGAGGTAGACGCCTTGCATCGGGGTCACGGGCTCGAGCCGCCGGCTCCACATGTAATTCGGCAGGCACTCACCCTGGAAGATGTGGCCGCCGGTGAGGCCGACGCGCTGCTCGATGTCCGGCGGGCCCAGCACATCGAGATCGATGATGGCCTCGGGCAGGTTGCTGCAGAACCGGGCGATGGATGCAACTCCCATCCTTCCCGCGGCCTCGCGATGGTCATCCCAGGTGCCCTGCCTGAACGTGTGCGGCACGTACTGGGTAAAGGCGCTGAGGACGTGCTTCCCTTTCGGCGCCACGCTGGGATCGTACGCGGTCTGCAGGTAGATCTCGGTCCAGACCCGCTCGGGCATCCGGCCTTCGCGTGCCGCCTGGTACCCGGCCTTCCATTCCGCCTTGGTAATCGGCGTGTTGATGGTGGCCAGGTGGTGAGGCTCCCGGGTCCCGGGCCGGGCCGTGAAATTGGGCAGCTCGCTCAGCGCCGCGTTGAGTTTGAGAGTACAGCCGGTGATCGGAATCGCCTCGACACGCGCCCGCCAGGCTGGATCGGCCGCCTTGCCGAGGAGACGCAGCGTCACGACAGGATCGGCATTCGAGACGACGATCGGCGCCCCGATCCGCTCGCCCCCCTCGAGTTCCACCCCTTCACCCGGAATGATCCGGCTTACCGGTACTCCGGCGGCAATGGTGGCGCCGGCGTCGCGGGCCGCATCGCAGATCAGGAACGACACCGTGCCCATGCCGCCCTCGACGTAACCCCAGTCGCCCGGGTAATCGTGGTCCATCCGGCCGCAGTAGTGATGGAAATAGATGGACGCGGTGCCGGGATCGAACGGACTGGCGAACGTACCAACGACACCCTGCCCCATGTAGGCCAGCTGCATCCGCTCGTCCACCAGGAACCGCTCCAGCAATTCGGCCTGGGACCACTCGAACAGGAGGCCAATGCCGTCGCGGTCGTGCCCCAGCCGCTCCTCCAGCTGCTCCCGCGTCGGCGCCCGGCCGATCCAGCTGTCGCCGTCGCCCATCGGACGCACGGCGTCGGCCACCTTCCGCATCAGCGCATGCATCGCATGGCGGCCCGCCACGTCCTTCGGCGAGAACTTCTTCAGCTCGGCGTCCGCCTTGTCCTCGTCATCCCAGAGCTGGATGCTGCTGCCGTCTTCGAACGGCACGAAGTATCCCCCGCTCGCGGGCGTCCAGCGGAAGCCGCGCCCCGCCAGGTCGAGCTCCTGCATGACCAGCGGATGGAGCAGGCCGACGACATAGGCGCACGGGGACACGCGGTACCCGGGCCACTGCTCCTCCAGGGTGCAGGCGCCACCCACCCGTTCCCGCGCCTCGAGCACGAGCACGCGCTTGCCCGCCCGGGCCAGGTACGCGGCGCAGGCCAGGCCATTATGCCCACCGCCCACGATGATCACGTCCCACCGTTGCGCCGCCAGCGTCTTCACGGGGGCCGGCAATCCGACCTTTCCCATCGCCGCCACCGTGGGCGACTCACCGTATTTCATCTTTGCTCCTCAACTGCAACTGTTACCGCAGAGACGCAGAGTGCGCAGAGGCGCATTCCTTGACTCCGGCGATGCTTTGCCCTTCGCAATCAATCTGTTCTCCGCGTCCTCTGTGTCTCTGCGGTCAAGGTTTTTCGGCTACTGGCTCCCGAGCACGAAGCGGTCATACCACGCCAGGTACCGCTTCAGCCGGTCGGTCACGTAACTCGGCTTGCCGAAGCCGTGCCACTGGCCCGGGTAGACGACGAACTCGGTCGGCACATCGAGGCTCTTGAGGGCCTCGTACATCTGCATGTTGTTGCGCGCCGGCACATTCATGTCCTTCTCGCCCCCCATGAACAGCGTCGGCGTGGTGATCCGGTCGGCATGCAGGAACGGGTAGGAAAGCTTGAGCCAGGTCTGCGTGGTGACCCAGGGCTTGCCCAGTTCCAGCTCGTACTCCTGCACGTACATGTCGGTGCCGTACCCGGCCAGGATGTTCGAAATCCCCGCGCCGCTCGTCGCGCCCTTGAATCGCTTGTCTGAGGCGATCACGTAATTGGTCAGGATGCTGCCGTAGCTCCACCCGCCCACCCCCAGCCTGCTGCTGTCGGCGAGCCCCGCTTTCACCGCCCAGTCCACCGCGCCGAGGACATCCTGCACGTCCTTGTTGCCCCAGTCGGCGTAGATCGCGGTCGAGAACTTTTCCCCCCGCCCGTTCGAGCCGCGCGGATTGGCCGCGAGGACGAGGTAGCCGTGCGCGGCCATGATCTGCCAGGAAATGTCGAAGTTGGCCTCATGCTGTGACACCGGCCCGCCATGAATGCGCAGGATGGCAGGGTACGGCTTCTGGCCGATGCCATCGGGCGGCCGGATGGCAAAGCCGTGAATCTCGGTGCCGTCCTTGCTCTTGAAGGAGATTTCCTGGGTCGGCGCCACCTGGACGCTGTCCAGCCAGGCATCGTTCTGGTGGCTCAGCGTCCGGAGCGAGTCGCCATCGATCGCGAACAGCTCCTCCGGCCGGTCGGCGGTCCCGCTGGTGACCACCCAGTGCTCGCCCCCGCGACTCAGCGCGGTCACCGTGCGGCGCCCGGCGACCACCCGGCTCACCGGTCCGCCGGTGGCGGCCACCTCCGCCACCTGCCGGGTCCGGTCATCCGTCACGATGAAGCGGATATGGCTCCCGTCTGAGGACCAGACGGGCGTGTTGGCGTCGCGATCGAGGTCGGGGGTGATAACCGTTGGTGCCCCGCCATCAACCGGCACCACGGCCAGCTTGGTCACGGCGTAGTAGATCTGCTTGAGCGTGCCCCCCTGCAGGTAGGCGATCCGTTTGCCATCCGGGCTCCAGGCCAGCGGGCTGTCCGTGTCCGGTTCGTTGTCCGGCCCCTCGAAGGTGGTGAGCGCCTTCGGCTCGGCGCCGGCCACCGCATCCATGAGGTAAAGGTTCCAGTCGTTAGTGCGGTCCGGGTCGGCGGACCGCTTGCTCACGAAGGCGATCCGCTTGCCGTCGGGAGACCAGGCGGGCGTCAGTTCCTGGTAGCGCGGATCGCTGGTGAGCTGGGTGAGCTTCCGGCTCGCGAGGTCGAACAGGTAAAGGTGCTTGCGCAGCTTGCCGAGGAAGCCGGTGTAGTCGGACATGAAGGTGTAGCGGTCGATCACGATCGGCCGCGGAGTCTTCTTCCAGGTGCTGTCGCTGCCGCCTTCCTCGACCGAGTCCGGATCGCTGATCACCAGCAGCAGCTGCTTCCCGTCCGGCGACCAGGCCAGGTCCTCCACCCCGCTCTTCACGCTCGTCAGCCGCTCGGCTTCACCGCCGTCGGTGTCGAGCAGCCAGACCTGGTCGGCATGATCCTCATTCTGCCGGCTGGAGAGGAACGCCAGGCGGTGGCCGTCGGGATTCCACCGCGGTGTGGATTCGTCGTCGGGGCTGTTGGTCAGCCGTACGCTGCGGCTCCCGTCCCAGGCGGCCAGCCAGAGATCGGTGTCATGGCCGTCCTCCTTCAGGTCCGCGCGGGAGACGGTGTAGGCCACCCACTTGCCGTCCGGGGAAACCTGCGGGCTGCCCACGTCGCGGATCGCATGCAGGTCGGCCATGGAAATCGGCCGCTTCGTGGCGGTCTGCGCGGAGAGCGAGGCCACAGCGAGCAGCAGCGCCGCGGCGAGCGGAGCGGTGCGTTTCATCATGTGAGATGGATCCGCCGGTAGGTGGAAGCGGAGAGTAGCAAGGACCTCGACGGCGGTAAAGACCGCCGTGCGGAGTCAGGGTTTCTGTTCCATTCCGATCAGGGGGAGATAGCGCTCCTCGAGCACCCGGAGGTGGTGCAGTTCGTGGCCCGCCACGTGAAAGGCGAGCCCGCGCACCGAGGCCTCGTAGCCGTTGACGATGCCCCGATGAAGCCAGGCGCTCGGGGGCAGCCCGCCGAAGAACGCCACCGTGGCATGGCGGACCATCATGTATTCCGCGAGCAGGCTGCCCCAGCGCCGCGCCTCGAACCCGGCGCCACGCACGTACTCGTTCTCGTCGAAGCCGGGAAGCGGGCGGGCGTCCTGCCGCGCCACGCAGAGTGCGCGGTAGGCGAAGATCCGTTCGTCGTCGATCAGGTGCCCCAGCACTTCCCGAATGGTCCACTTCTCCGGCGCGTAGCGGAGTCCCTTGATCCGCGCCTCTTTCAGCGGGGTGAGCAGCCCCATGACCCGGTCCGCCTGGGTGAGCAGGGCGGCCACAGCATCGTCGCCGGCGACGTACCCGATATCGTCCGCGGCGTAGGGGGCGTATTCGCCGGGACCTGGCCGCCCGGACGGACCGGAGTCGAATCCGCCGATCAATGGCTGGACCCCGCGGCACCACCTTCGCCGTCCGTGATGATGCCGATTCCGGTATTCCGCTTGCCGCAGGCGCCGGCGGTGCCCCCGTAGTTCTCGCCCACCCCGTTCCCCCGGCGACAGGTGCGCTTCTGCATTTCGCGTCTTGCCGGCTTGGCCTGGGCAAAGGTGGGCAGTGAGAACGCCAGCGGCGCGGCCAGAATGTGAGTGGAAGCAGCGATTGGACGCATGGCTTGGATCAGTCGCAACACGGTCACCTTACTGGGAGATTCGTCGGAGGTCTGTCGCTCCGCGAAGCTAGTGCGAGGTAGCAAGACAGGCCATCGTCTGTACTCCCGTTCCCCGTTCCCCGTTTCCCGTTTCCCGTTCCCCGTCTCTTGTCTCTCGACTCTCTTGACATATCTCCCGGCATGTCGTACGATATATCGCACGCTATCACTCAAGACATACCGAGGATTCTGTATGCATAACCACCGAGATGACTGGGGTTTAGGCGAATTCTTCGCCAAGTTCGAGAAGGGGCCGTGGGAGCAGTGGGGCAGGGGCGGACGCCATGAAGGGCGCCGCCGGCGGGGCTCCATGTTTGAATCGGGAGAGATGAAGTTCGTCATCCTCCGCCTGCTCAAGGAAAAGCCCCGCCACGGCTACGAGGTCATCAAGGCCCTGGAAGAGAAGATGGCCGGCTGCTACACGCCGTCGGCCGGCACCGTGTACCCGACCCTCCAGCTGCTCGAGGACCAGGGCTACATCAAGGCCGTCGATACCGATGGCAAGAAGGTCTATCACGTCACACCCGAGGGCGAGCAGTATCTCGAGCAGAACAAGGCGGTGCTGGACGAGATCATCGACCGGGTTCGTGAAACCGTGCGCGATTTCGCCGGCGGCGCCATGGGCGAGATCAACGGCGCCTTCGGGCACCTCGCCAAGGCCACCTACCGCTACGCCTGGCGCAAGGGTCCGGACGATCCTGGCCTCAAGCAGGTGGCGGAGATTCTCCGCAAGGCCACCGAGGAAATCGAGAAGGTCTGGGGAACGGCCTGAATCCGGAAGGAGTGGGTGCGGCAATGATCGTCATTGATCATTCGATGACCTGGATCATCTGGCCCCTGATCATCTTCGGGCTGATGTCGATCGGCCGGGGGCGTTCCTGGCGGTGGCGGGCCAGATATGCGGCCCCGGCCCCGGCGTTCGACCCCCAGCCCCTGCTGCGGGAGCTGGATGCGCAGCGGGCCGAGATGGAGGAGATGACGGCGCGAATCGCCGAACTCGAGAATCGCGCCGACTTCACCGAGCGGCTGCTCTCGGCGCCGCACGATGCCGTGAAGAGCGCCGCCTCTGGCTGAGGGCTTACGGCTTAAGGCTTAAGGCCTCAATCATCGCCTCCGCATCCGCCGGCCCATCGTAGCGCGCGCCGTTGATGAAAAATGTCGGGGTGCCGTTGACCCCGCTTTTCACCCCGCTGCGGAAGCTCTGGCTGACTTTCCGCGCGAACGTTCCCTCCTCCAGCACCTGGGCCGTCCAGGCGGTATCGAGCCCGGCCCGCTCCGCATACTCCAGCAGGTGCCGATCGCCGAGCGCCCGCTGATTCTCGAACAGCAGCGCATGCATCTCCCAGAACTTTCCCTTCGTGGCCGCCGCCTCCGCCAGCTCGGCGGCATGCTCCGCATTGGGATGGATCTGCTTGAGGGGAAAAGGCCGGAAGACGAAGCGCAGGTTCCGTCCCATGGCGCGCTGCACCTCGTGAATCACCGGATACGCCGCGCCGCAATAGGGACACTGGAAATCGCCGTACTCCACCAGCGTCACGGGCGCATCGGCAGGCCCCTGCGCATGATCGTCCGGTCCGACCGGCGGCGTCAGTTCGTCGCTCATTTCGAGGCCTTCAGCGCTTCGAGCGCATCGAGAATGCCATTGGCTCCCGGATTCACCCCGACCGGCGAGAGATAGCTCCAGCGGATCACGCCGCCGGCATCGATCACGAAGAGTGCCCGCTCGGAAAACCCGTCTTCCGCCCGGTAGGCGCCGTAGGCAGTGGATACGGCGCCTTTGGGCTCGAAATCGGCGAGCAGCGGAAAGCGGATATGGCGGATCTCGGTATACGCCTTGTGGCACCAGATACCGTCAACCGAGATCCCGATCAGTTGAGCCTCGTACTCGCCGAACTCCTCGAGTACCTCGTTGAACAGGGCCAGCTCATCGCCGCAGACCGGACTCCAGTCCGCCGGATAGAAAGCCAGGATGACGGGTTTGCCGCGCAAGTCAGACAGCCGGATGCGCTGGTCAGGTGCCGTGGCCAGGGAAAAATCGGGAGCGGAGGTGCCGGGAGGGAGTAGGGCTGGTGCTGCCGGAGACATGGTGGTGCTCCTGGAGAAATCTGTCGTGCAGGGAGACTAGGCCGGCCCGGCGGAGCCGGCAAGGATCATCCGGATCGCTCGTGCGACGCGCGCGGCGCTCCAGCAGAGCAGAGCTGCGAGCGCGAGTGCCAGGAGAGGCAGCGCCGCCCCGGGCAGGTGGAAGAGGATGCCGAGCCGGCCCAGCAGCGCTGCCATCGGTCCCTGCCATGCGGCGAGGCCGAGAAGTGCCGCCCATCCGAACAGCCCCGATACTCCTGCCTCGAGCGGGGAGGCCGCCGGGAAGAACAGGCCGACGGTCAATCCAACCAGGGCCACGGACCACCAGGGCAGCATCGGCGTGACGACGATGACCGCCGCCGTGACTGCCAGGATCCGAAGCGCGGCTCCGCTCTTCATCGCCGGGGCTTCAGGGTCAGCCGGGCGCTCGTCTCGGCATTGCCGAGCCCGTCCGGCGAAGCCGGGAAGCGCAGACTGTCGAGCCCGCCCTCCGTCCACTGCTCGAAGTGCTCGAGGTAGCGCCGGCTCGCCGGGTTGCCGGATTGGCCGCCGGGATACGTGCCCCACGCGTGAACCTCGGGACCGAGCTGGACGACCATCCGCCAGCTGGCCCCGAACGACTGGCCGCGGCTGAAGGGGCTCAGGGTCGATGGGCCGCTCTGCACCGCCGTCTCGGGAGAGGAAAAACCCGGCAGGCCGAGGAGGTGCGGAACCGCCAGCTTCCAGCGGTTCGACCAGCGCCATCCGGGGCTGTCAGGATCGCCGTAGCTGGCAAGGCACTCTTCGAACGCGGCGCGCAGTGCCGCCGCGAGGACATCGTCGCGGGTCTCGACCCGATCGGTCGTGCGATGATCGTCCCACCAGGAATTGGTCGGGTCCTGAAGCAACTCGGCGACAATCATCAGTGAGGGATAGGGAGGGCGCTCGCCCGCGCCTCGTCCAGCGGCTGGCGCGATCAGTTCGTCCCAGAGCAGGTCATTGAGCCGGCTCATCGCCGTTTCGAAGAGGATGGCGCGGTTGTTGGCTTTCGTGTAGCGCCGGTCCCACTGCGCCAGCGCCGTGGCGGCCCGCTGCAGGGTGGTATCCGCCATTCGAATACGTGCCGCGGCCAGGAAGGCGGGCACCATGAGGTCGGCCCGCGGACTCGCCGGGTCGAGCTGCATGGTGCGGACGCTGTCCGGCGTGGCCGACGAATCCGCCCGCAGGCGCCGGTTGATTTCCATCGCCCGCCAGGGGCTGGCCCAGTTGGCGCCGAAATAGGCGGGATTCACCTTCGGATCGATGGGCTGCTGGTTGGCGGAGGCCAGGTAGCCCTGCGCGGGATCGATCGCCTGCGGGTACGCCGAGAGTGGCCAGTAGCCGATCCAGTCGCTGGCGCTCAGGCTGCCGTCGCGGAGCCAGGTGCCTCTGGCGTCGCCGGGGCGGAGCGGGAAGCGGCCGGTCGAGCGGATGGCGATTGTCCCCGCCTTGTCCGCCACCACCATGTTCTGCGCCGGCCCGCCCCAGCCCGACATCGCTTCGAGCCACTGGCGCGCCGACCCCGCCCGTGCCGCATTGAGCAGCTTCGACCCGTCGAAGGGAGTCTCCAGTACAGTCCAGCGAGTCGAGATCCATCTTCCCGCAAGGCGTCTCAGGCCGCCGCGATGGGTGAACCGCAGCGTGTCCACGGCGACGGTTCCGCCCTTGGGGTCCGTGTAGCGTTCCACCCTGAGTTCGAGGGGCCGCCACTGACCATCGAGCTGATAGCGCCGTGGCGAGCGCTGGTCGTCCACCGTCTCGACGTAGTAGTCCGTCACGTCGCCTTCGGTGTTGGTGAACGACCAGGCCACGTTCCGGTTGAACCCCAGCACGATCGTCGGCGCGCCGGGAATCGTCACCCCGTACACATCGAGCTTGCCGGGCACCACCAGGTGAGCTTCATACCAGATCGAGGGGAGCGACAAATCGAGATGGGGGTCGCCGGCGAGGAGCGCGTACCCGTCTCTCGTGCGCCGGGGAGCCACGGCCCAGTTGTTCGACCCGATGCGGTCGTCGCCCCCATCGCGTACAACGGCGGAGAGCGCCGCCGAGGCCCGTAACTCGGCCCAGGCCAGCACCGCGCCGGAGTCGGGTGTGGCGGGCGGCGGAATGCGTTGCGGGTCGAACCGCGTGGCATGCTGGCCGTTGGGCTGGATCGGCTCCTGAAATGGCGCGTTGACGGGGTACAGCGCGTCCGCGGCGGCCCGTCCCACGATCCGGGCCGCGGCCAGGTGCTCCAGCTCCGCGTCGCTCATGGCGAGCGTGAGGCCCATCCGGTTGAACAGGTGAATGCAGTCGATCGGCCGCCACCGGGCCGGATGCCGGCCCAGCAGGCGGTACTCGATCGGGAGACGGCGCTGGTCGAGCTGGTCGATCCAGGCATTCACCCCGTCGCTGTAGGCCGCGATGCTCTGCCACGCGTCGGAGGTGGTGTCCATCCCCGCCAGCTTCTGCTCGGCGGAGCGTGGCATTCCCAGCGCGCGGGCCTCGCGGTCGAGCGGCAGCGCGCGCGCTCCCACCAGCTCGGTCAGGGTCCCCGCGCCGGCCCGCGCCTGCAGTTCGAGCTGAAAGAGGCGGTCCCTTGCCACCACGAAGCCGAGTGCCCGCCAGGCATCCCGCTCGCGGGCGGCAAAGATGTGAGGAACGCCGCGGCTGTCGTAGAGGACCGTGACCGAATCCCCCAGCCCGGCCACGCTCGCGGCGGCTCGTGCAGGCAGCTCGGCCGTAGCCGCTACCGCGAACAGTCCGTTCCAGGGATCCAGCAGGGGCCCGAGCGGGGGAAGGGGGCCGGCGCCGCGGCCACCCAGCCAGAGCGCGCCACCCAGCACCAGGACGGCCGGGATGGCGCGCAGAAGGCGGAACAGTTCGGGCGAGCGTGGCATCGGGCTCAAATATGGCCCGACCCGGCTAAATGGCTACCGCAGCATGGGGAACCAGCAAACAACAATTCTTCACCCGCCGAGCGGTACGTCAGCGTCCTGCGGTGCGGGGCGATCCGCGTTTTTCCGCGGCAGATTCTCTTTGCGCGTACTTCCGCGGATTGTTGCCGTCAGCTCCGCAGGGAGCCCGGCATCCGCCCGCGGATCACGAAGAGGACAAAGGCGAGGGCCGGCAGCCGGCGCACCAGTCGATCGGACATGTTCGTCGTCTCCTGCTCTCGGTCAGATGGCCAGTTGGGTCGGGCGGAAGGTGCGCGGAAACGCCGCGTCCGCCGCCACACGTTCCGCCTGCGCCAGGTGGCGCTCGGCGTGGCAGATCAGCATCTCGAACGCGTCGCCCAGGTGAATCCGGATGCAAGTCGTTGCCGGGGATCGCAGCCGCAGCCGCGTCACGTCCATGCCGTCGGCAACCCGCATCATCGCGATCAGTTCATCCTGCGCCCAGAGAAACGCTTCCAGCAGCGCGGGCCGGGGCACCGGTCCGGGCTGCAGAATCCGCGGCGTCCGCACCCGGCGGCGCGCCATCGGGTCCATCGCGCGAAGGATCAGCCTTCCGGCCAGCGAGGGGCGCCACGCGCCGCTTCCGGCGGCCACGCCCGCGGCGGACGGGGAGCGCATGCCCCGGCTGAGTGCCGGCCGCATCGTCTCATAGAATTCCTCGGCCGTGATCACCAGGTGCTCCAGGCACTCACCGATGCTCCAGACTCCTGGCCTTGGGCGCCAGTTGATCTGGGCCGGTGCCAGGTGCGCCGCCAGCAGGCGGGCCCGGGGCCGCGTGGCCTCCGCCCGGAGAACCAGGTAGCGGAGCGCGGGGCTGGTGAGCGACCGAGTCGGCATCAGTCCCAGAGACCACGGTACTGGGCGTGAGCACCCGCCGCGCGGTGCGCCGTGTGCGGCGCCGCCTTCTGTTCGCCGATGCGCTTGAGCAGGGCTTGGAACTCCGCGCTCGACAGCAGCACCGTGCCGGACAGGCGGAGACTGCCTCCGGCCGGATATCCCGTGTATTCCCTCGTGTCAGCCATCATACCCTCCTCGATCCTTCTCTCATGACGCCGCTACACCGCATTGGCCGCGGATACACGCGGAAACCCGCGGACCGGTCCGGTACTCACCTGGGCTCCGTCTCCCCCAGCCGTGAGTGGTTTTCTGTTTCTTACCACAGGCCATCGCCGGCCTGGCTTAACGCTATTCAGCTGCGACTCGGAGCGATCCGCGTTCATCCGCGGCTGTTTCTGTTTCCGCGTACTTCCGCGGTGACCCTTGCTGCTACTGCCTATCCTGCCATGCATCCACTGAGCGGGCCGTCGTGTGCCCCTGCGCCAGGTCGACGTGAGTCCAGATCACCTCGCCGAAGAGCGAGGGGTCGGTCCGCAGCCTCACATCCTGGCAGCCGGACGGAATGGTCCGCTCGACCGTTTCACCCAGGGTGACGACTCCGGTGCCAAGAACGTCACGTCCCCAGTCGCTGGTTCCACAGGGGCGCACGTTCATGTACCAGACCGCGTGGCCACTCCGGTTCGTGACCGCCAGGGTGGCGTCGGCGTCATTCGTCGGCGCATAGATTTCGGTGGCACAGGAAGCGGCAGCGGCCAGCATCACGGCGCCGATCGTCAGATTCTGTTTCACAGGTCGGTACTCCCCGGTTCGAAAGTCAGTTTCCGGCGCCCATCGGCTGGTCAGTGGCCAGGAACGACCCGGTGACGCTGATGGACTGCTGGTCCTGCTCAGGGTCGTCCGCCCTGAATCCGAGGGCATCGAGTTCGAAGCTGCCTTCGAGCTCGTTGTCCCCCACCGCGCGCACCGTCAAGGTTCCCGCTTGCGCGCGGTAGACGCCCGTCGGGGCCGTCGCGCTGCCGGTGATTACCAGTGCGTGGATCGACCCGCTCATCGGCTCGTCGTTCACCAGATAGCGGCCCGGCGCTTCCGGCCCGGCGCCCTCGGTGGCGAAGACCACCGCCCCTTCTTCGTTGCCCCGGCCGAGTTCCAGCGAGAAGTGGGTGTTGCCGGGTCCGCGGCGGAACGACGCCTCACCCACCGCCGTCGTCCCGCTCCCGTTCCCGATCGACATGATGAACGAGGATACCGGCCGCTTGGATATCGCGATTGTGTCTCGATTCCCGCCAACCGACCCGCCGGCGAGCAGCGCGGGTCCGATCAGCAGCGCCGCGAGCAGGGCTACCGGCCACCACTGGCGGGTCCGGCGCATTTCAGTTGGCCAGCGCAGTGAAGCTGCCGGTCACATGGATGGTCCGGCCTTCCTGCTCCGGCTCATCCGCGGTGAACCCCGTTCCCTCGAGATCGTAGGTGCCGTCGATCCGGAATTCGCTCGACCGGGTGATGACCAGCGACCCCTTGTGCACCCGGAAGCTGCCGGTCGGCTGCTGCGCGGAGCCGGTGACCACCAGCGCCTGCAGCGCCTCGTCACTCATGGCGTCGGTCACTTGGTAGCGGCCCGCTTCCAGCCGGTTCGGCCCCCAGCTGGTGAAGAGGATCGAACCGTTCGCCCCGTAGGCGCCCAGCGAAACGGTGAAGCTGGACGGGATGTTCTCCCCGCCGCGCACCGTGCCGAAGCGCGCGTCGCCGCTGATGGTGGTATTCACGGCGCCGTTGACGATGGCATGGAAGGCCGCCGGCGCCGGGGCCTCGATCGTGCGGCCCGCCTGGTAAGGCGTCGATGCCGTGCTGGCCACCGCCAGCGTGCCCAGGGCCAGAGTCGTCAACACCGTCTTCATACCAACCTCCCCATGAGTGGTAAATCGCCGGGTCCTGCTGGATTGGGGCGGGCAGTTTGCCGCCCCGGTGAATGGCGCCTAGTATACGGAAGCGAATCACCCCGGAATGCCCGGCCAGTCAGGCCGGAATCACCTGAAAATCACCTGAGCTAATTTGCTGCGGATCAACACCTTAGGTGGGCTGTCCGTGGGCGGATTGGGGGCGGCGGCGGCTGGGGCCGCGGCTCAGCCCCGGCGTCTGGCCATCCTCGCGCTGCTGGCCAGGGCGGGAGACAGGGGGGTTACCCGGGACAAAGTGGTGGCCCTGCTCTGGCCGGACGCCGATGAAGAACGCGCCCGCCGCGCCATCACGCAGGCGCTCTACGCCCTGCGGCAGGATCTGGGCGCCGAGGAGGTGATTCTCGGGGTCAAGGATCTCCGCCTCAATCCCGAAGTCATCGGCAGCGATGTGGCGGAGTTCAGCGCCCTGATCGAACAGGGCGACCTGGTGCGCGCCGCCGGTCTCTATCGCGGGCCGTTTCTCGATGGCTTCGGATTGCCCGGTGCGGCGGAGTTCGAGCACTGGGCGGAGATCGAACGCAACGCCCTGGCCCACGACTACGCCGGCCTGCTGGAGCAGGTCGCCACCCAGGCGACGAAGAGCGGCGATGCCGCGGCCGCCGCGGGGTGGTGGAAGAAGCT
>DATEHG010000154.1:0-4102 GCA_035279705.1 Gemmatimonadales bacterium | reverse complement strand
AGGTCTTCACCGGTGCCGGCTGCGGCACCATGATCGTGGGACGGAAGGAAAAGGCCACCTACCTTGGCGTCGACCTCGCGGGCTGAGTATCAACTGCTGAGCGAGCTGGTCTCCACCCGGTCGCTCAGCGGCTCGGAGGAGAAGATCGCCCGCTTCGTGGAACACCGGGCCCGGGACATGGGACTCGTGGCCACCCGGGATGACGCCTCGGTCACCCTCGAGGTGACCGGTGCCGTCTCCGGCCCTACGCTGGCCTTCATCTCCCATCTCGACGTGGTGCCGCCGGGCGAAGGCTGGACCCGCCCGGCCTTCAGCGCGACCGTCGAGGGGGACCGCCTCTACGGCCGGGGATCGGGAGATGCCAAGGCCTCGGTGGCGGCGATGATGATGGCGGCGGCTGACCTCGAACATGGTGGGGGCCCGGCCCGAGGACGCCTTCTCGTGATCCTGGGCTACAGCGAGGAGACGCGGGATACGACGATGGGCACCGCGGTCAGGCGCGCCGGCCCCATCGACGCCGCGGTGGTGGGGGAGCCGACCAACCTCGATATTGCCATTGCGCAGCGGGGGCTGCTCATGGTGGACCTGGTTTCCCACGGCGACCAGCGCCACGCCGCCTATGCCGCCGACGAAGGCGGGGTCAATGCCCTGGTCCGCCTGGGCAGGGACCTGGCCCGGCTCAACGGCGTCTTCGAAGAGCGCGCGCATCCCGTCCTGGGTGTCGCGACGGCGACGCCGACGATGCTCGAAGGCGGCATCAGCCGGAATGTGACGCCTCCGTCTGCCAAGGCGGTGCTGGATATCCGGAGCACGCCGGCCTGGACCCACGAAGAGCTGGCGGGACGGTTGCAGGAGGAGATGGAAAGCGAAGTGGTGGTCACCAGCGACCGCCTGGTGCCGTGCGAGACGCCGGCCGATTCCCCTCTGCTCCGCGCCGCCGAGTACATTCGTCCCGCCGCGCGCCGGTTCGGCAGTCCGACCTGCTCCGACTGGGTGTTCGTGCGCCACCTCGATGCCATCAAGTGCGGTCCCGGCACCAGCCGGCGTTCGCACACCGCCGACGAGTACGTGGACCTCCCGGAGGTCACCGCCGCGCGTTCGTTCTACTCCCGTCTCGCCGAGGCGTATCTCCGATGAGCCGCCGATCGAAAGCCAGCTCCGCCACGCCCGCCACGCTCTGGACCGCCGGCCACCCCCTCGACCGCGGCATGCTCGACTACACCGCCGCCGAAGACCGGTTGTGGGATGCCAGGCTCATTGCGTGGGATATCCTGGGAAGTCTCGGGCATGTCGAAGGGCTCAAGGCGTCGAAGCTGCTCACCGGGCGTGAGTATCTCCGGCTCCGTGAAGGACTCCGGGCCGCCCTCCGGGCGGTCGACAGCGGGGAGCTCGCGGTCGGCGCCGAGCACGAGGACGTCCACACCGCCGTCGAAGACTGGCTCACCCGCAAGCTGGGCTCAGCGGGGGAGCGGCTCCACACCGGGCGATCGCGCAACGACCAGATCGCCTGCGATCTCCGGCTCTACTTCAAGGACCGGCTGCTGCTGCTGCAGGCCGGGGCACTCGACCTGGTGGAGAGCCTGGTCGGGTTTGCGGAGCATCATGCCGATGCGCTGTGGCCGGGATACACCCACCAGCGAAGGGCCATGCCTTCGTCCGCCGGGCTGTGGGCGGCGGCGTACGCCGAAGGTCTGCTGGACACCGTCGAGGTGCTGCCCTCCGTGTATGCCCAGGTCAATCGGTCGCCGCTGGGGAGTGCCGCGGGCTACGGTGTGCCGCTGCCACTCAAGCGGGAAGCGGCGGCCAAGGCACTCGACTTTGCCCAGGTCGAGCACAACGTGGCGCTGGTGCAGGCGGGGCGCGGCAAGCTCGAGGCCGCGGTGCTCTTCTGGGGCACCCAGCTGGCGCACGAGGTGAGCAAGCTGTCGGCGGACGTGATCCTGTTCAGCGCCGACGAGTTCGGCTTCCTGGTGCTGCCGGCCGATCTCTCGACCGGGTCGAGCATCATGCCGCACAAGCGGAATCCGGATCTCTTCGAGCTGACCCGGGCGCGCGCCGCCGCCGTGGAGGCCGATCTCATCGCGGTACTGCAGCTCAAGAGCAAGCTGGCAAGCGGGTATCACCGTGACTTCCAGCTGCTCAAGGAGCCGGTCATGCGCGGGGTGGACCGTCTCGAGGGGATGCTTTCCATGATGGCGGTGGCGGTGCCGAGGCTGCATGTGGACCGGGCCAAGTGCCTCAACAATCTGACGGGAGGGGCGCTGGCCACTGACGAGGTGATGCGGCTGGTCGAGACCGGTCAGCCCTTCCGGTCCGCCTACCGCTCCGTGGCGGCCGCGATCCGCGAGGGCGACTTCTGGCGCGAGCCGTCGGCCGGCGAGATCATCGCCCGCCGCAAGTCGACCGGCATGCTGGGCAACCTTGGGCTGGCCGGGGTGCGTGGCCGCCTCAAGAGCGCGCGCCAGTGGGGCGACCGGGAGCGGACCCGCTTCAGCAAGGCGATGCAGCGGCTGTCGGGAGAGAAGAGCGGAGGGAAGGGGCGGTGAGCGTCGACCGCCGCAAGCGTCAGCTCAAGATTCTCGAGCTGATCAGCACTCGTCCTCTCCGGACCCAGGAGGAGCTGGCCGACGCGCTGTCGGCGGAGGGGTGGGAGGTTACCCAGTCTTCCGTGAGCCGGGACATCGGCGCGCTGCGGCTGGTCAAGGTGGATGGCGCCTACCAGCGCCCGCCGAGGAATGTGCCGGAGGGGATGCACCCGGATGAACGCAGGATCGCGGAAGGGGTACTCACCGCGGAGGCGGCGGGGGACGCCATGATCGTGGTCCACACGCCGCCCGGAGAAGCGAACCGGGTGGCCGTGGCCATTGACCGGCTGGCGTGGAGTGATGTCGTCGGTACACTGGCGGGGGATGATACGATCTTCATTGCGAGCCGGGGCGGGGAGAGCCAGCGGCGACTGTTGAAGCAGTTCCGGCAGTACACGCCCCGGGGCGGGCATCAATAGGGGCAATCCACAGATTATGCAGATTACGGAGATGGCTCCTGCTCATCCCTGGACGGCGTCTCCTCCAGTCAGGTTGTTGCTGTTGCTATTGTTTACAAATCGGACCGTCTCGCCACGAGAAATGCATCGGAGGTACGAGACAGGATCATCTGTGTCATCTGTGGATAGCTGTTGTTGTTCTACTCGGCCTTGATCACCGCCCGGATATCCTCCGTCCACCCGCCCGGATCGGATGGCGGCGTGAAGGACCAGGTGTAGCGCCCACGGCCCTCCCCGTTCTGAATCAGCACCCGCTCCCCGTCCTTGTGCACCTCCCACTCGTCGTTCTTGCCGCCCGCCACGATCTCGATCCCGACCTTCTCGTTCTTGTGCAGGTAGACCGTCCGTTTGGTCACGATGATCGAGGCTGCCCGATTCTCCCAGCTGCTGGAGTTGCCTGAGCCCTTCTCGGTGTAGCGGAACGTCTGGTCGTCCGCCTGGCGGAGGATGACTTCGGCGGTGAACCGCCGCTCCAGTTCAGGGGCAAGCTTGGCCGTCGTCCTCGGCCCGCACGCCCCGGCTCCGAGGAGAACTGCCATCCACAGATTACACAGATGACGCAGATTGTCGTGTCTCATACCTTCGACTCATCTCTCACAGCAACATCGGTTTTGTTGGTCAACAACAACAGCCGCAGCCTGGCTGGAGTAGACGCAGTCCAAAAATGAGCGGGAGCCATCTGCTGAATCCGTGTAATCTGTGGATTTCTTTTCGGCTCACTTAAGTAGTGAGTCGAAGAGCCGAGTCCGCACGCCACTCCAGAACCGCTCGACGTGTTCCTCGTCTTCCGGCGCCGTATTGATCACTCCGATCACCCCGTACCCGCTCTCCGGCTCGATGTAGAAGAAGCTGCGGAATCCCCGCTGGCTGCCGGTGTGGCCGACCACCCGCTTCGACCCCCTGGTCCACTCGAAGAACGAGAGCCCGATGCGCTCCTTGATGCCGTCCCGCTCTTCGACCGGGAGGATCGAGGTCCACATTTCCTCCAGCGACTTGCGGGAGAGCACCGGCGGCTGGTCGCCGTTCGCCTTGCCGCCGGAGAGGAAGGCCAGGTACTTG
>DATEHG010000153.1:0-3440 GCA_035279705.1 Gemmatimonadales bacterium | reverse complement strand
GGATCGCCGGCGCCGTACACCGTGATCGCGTTGGCGGGGTCGGCGATGTAGATCGCTTCCAGGTTGGAGCCGGTGTAGGCCGCCTGCCCCGGATACGCACCGCCCGCGGCAACCGTGTACTGCCCGCAGTCGGAAGGCGTGGCCGTGCCGCTCGGCGCCGTTCCCGGATCCCGTCCGTCCGGATCGCCGGCCTGCGAGTTGCCCGTGCCGTTGCCACCGGCCGGCAGCGCCGGCCCGGTGCTGATGGCGGCGTTGCGGAAGGTGAGCGCGCCCGTCTGGATCTGGGTGCAGAGCCCGAACTGCGAGAACACCGGGCCGTTGGCGCCGCCATCCGGCTGGTCGAAGTCGAGGCCGGCGGCAAAGCGGTAGATCAGCAGGTTGCGCAGCGTTCCGGCGGTGCTCTGCCGGAGGATGACACCCTGCCGGACGCAGTTGGCCGAACCGTTCTGCGTCTTGCACGCGCCGGTGAGGTTGTCCCCCAGCGCGGCCTGGCCCTGGGCCGGCTGAGCCTTGCCGACGCAGGTCACGTTGTAGATGGTCGGGTTGGAACGGGGCAGCGCTTCGGGATTGCCGGCGTCGATGCCGTTGTTGTCGGCCTCGATGCAGCGATCGCCGTTCGTCGAGTCGGACTGCTCGAGAATGAACTGCGCCTTGCCGCGATAGCCGAGCACCCAGTCGAAGTTGTCGTCTTCGTTGCCGACCAGGTACACGTGCTTCACGTTGACGGTGCCGCCGAAGTACTCGGTGCCGTCGTCGAGCGAGGCGTAGGCCTGGATGTAGTCGACCAGCGTCTTGCTGCCGACCGCGTTGAACGTGATGCCGTTGCGTTCCTTGTTGGCGGTGAAGCGCGCGCCGCCGAACTCGCTCCGGACATAGCGCAGCACGCCGCTCGAATCGGCATCATTGCAGCCGCCGTACCGCTCGGCGTTGTTGGACTCATCGACTTCCTGCAGACAGCCGGCGGCGCTCCGGCCGGCCACCACGCCGTCCGTCGCCGCGGTGGTGGTGCTGGAGGTGGGGCTGTCCGTGTTGATCGTGGCGTTGCCGAAGATGATGAGACCGCCCCAGCAACCAGGGAAACGAGTGCCGGCAGCCTCGCCATTGGGACCAGGCAGCGTGGGGAGCACGCAGGTCATCACAATCGGCTGCAGCGCGGTGCCGTCCGCCACGAGCCGCCCGTCCCGCATGATGTTGAGCGTGCCCTGACCGGCGCCGACGCCGCCGGCGCCGTACACCTGGGTCCCGTACCACCCCTCGATCCGGGTGCCGGGCTGGATGGTGAGGGTGGCGCCGTTGCGGACGTGCACTTCGCCGTTGGTGGCGTCACCGATCTGGTAGACGGTGTCCTTGTTGAACAGGCGATTGGCAGTGATGTCGGCGTTGATAACGACCCGGGCGCCGGCACCGGGGAGCGGGCCGCGGCCGGGAATCAGATCGCCCACGACGGCGACCGTGTTGCCGGCCACCTTGTTGGCGATGGCCAGCAGGTCGAACAGGTCGATCTGCCCCTGCGGATTGGCGCTGCCGGGTTCGGCGCCGGGACGGATCGCGCCGCCGGTGCCGCCGTTGACCGGCGACACGTTGCCCGCGATGACGGCATCCCGGTTGGTGGCATCGATCAGGTTCGTCGTGGCAACGACGACCTGCGCCACGTACAGAATGTCGAACAGGTCGACCGGCGCGGCCCCGCCGCTCAGGTCGGCATCGCCGTAGACCAGGTTGAGCTGGTACTGGCCGGGGGTCCTGGCCAGGCGGCGCTGATTATAGAGCGCCGGATTGAGCAGCTGCTTCCAGCTGTCCGCGGTCATCCGCTGGGCCGGCTGGGCCGCAAGATCGGGCACCACCTGGAGCTGGCGGCTCACGGTCGCCTTGCGGATTTCGTGGTGCTGGGTGCCGGCCTGGGAAAACTCGTAGGAAAGCCCCTGGCCGTAGTCCGCATTGCGGGCCGTGAAGACGAGCACTGCGGTGCGGGGCTGCAGCCCTGCAGTCTCCACCGACACCACGCGCAGCTCGCCGCGCGCGGCCCCGGCGTCATTGATCATCACGACATGGCGGCCGTCCACCACCTGGCCCACATAGCTCAGCCGGGCGGGGTCGAAGTGCACCACGCCCGACAGGCCCTGGAGCGGCTCGTCGAGGTTGGCATCGGCCCGGATGGCGATGGCCACCTTGTCGCCCGCGCGGGCAGCGGACGGCCCGCCCTCGAGGCGAACGGTCAGGTCGCTGGGCAGCGGCGAATTGCCCAGCGGCGTGTCATTCTGCTGGCAGCCGGTCAGTGCGACACTGGCCGCCAGAGACGCCGCAAGCCAGGAACCGACCCGGCGCAGCGGCGTGGGATTGGCAAGCATCATGGAGTGTGCTCCTCGAACGGTTGAGAGGAGCCCGGCCGGGAACCGGGGCGACTGCCTCCGGCTCCCGGCGGGCACAGTGCGTCAGGATCAGGGAATCGACAGCGAGCCTTCGTTGACCTGCGTGTTGGCGCTGATGTTCGTGTTCGCGCCACCGTTGAACGACGAGGCCTGCAGGCCGCTGGTCACCGTGGTGATCGAGGCCGGGGCCCCGGCACCCACGGTGAAGGTGCAGGTGGCCGCGGTCACCGGCGTGACGGCACCATTGCCGCTCGCGGCGCCGACGATCCGGATGGTCTGCGGAGCAAAGGCGAGGTTGCTGGTGAAGACCAGGTCGAAGGGCGAGTTGGCACCCTTGACGCAGCTCGTGGGCGTGAGCCGGGTCGACCCATAGTTGATGTTCGCCACCAGGCCGCTGAAGTCGTCGGCGGCGGCGCCGTTGATGGTCGGATCGTTCCGGGTGGTCGGATCAAAGGTGATCGTCAGCGTCACCGAGCCGCCGCTGATCGCGCCCCAGCTTTCCGTCAGCTGGTAGAAGGCCGGCGGGACGATGCAGGAGACGGTGAAGTTGACGGTGGCCGAGCCGCCGGAGGTCAGGCCGGTGTAGGCGCCCGCGCCGGGGTTGGTGCATCCGGACGGCAGGTTGGACAGCGCCACGGAACCGTTCCCCGCGCCCGCGCCCAGGCCGATCTGGACGGCCGGGATGCTGTAGCTGAAGGGACTGGCCGCGCCGGTGGAGGTGGCACTCGACGGCGAGGTGCCGGCGGCCGCAGGCGTGGCCGTCACGGTGACCCCTGCCAGCGACTGGGTGCCCGCGCCGGTCCGGGTGATCGTGCCGCTCACCTGGCCCGTCGGAGTCGGGCAGGTCACGGTGAAGTTCGCGGTGCTGGTGGCACCGTTGGAGACGGTGGTGCCCTGCGAGGCGGGGATGGTGCAGCCCGCGGGAAGCCCGCCGGTGATCGCGACGGTCTTCGGGCCGGTCGGCACGCTGCCGATCGAGTAGGCGCCACCGGCGCCGGAGGTACCAGTCAATCCGGTGCCGGGGGTAACGGCGATGGCCGCACCGACGATGGCGCCGAGGGACGGCGAGGT
>DATEHG010000152.1:0-2553 GCA_035279705.1 Gemmatimonadales bacterium | reverse complement strand
GACGAGAGGTGAACGCGCCGCGGCTCCTTCGATGGCCGGACCGAACTGCTGCCACTGTCCGAAGGCCACCCGCAGCGAATCCAGCGCGAGCGAGGCCTCGTGCGGGTCCGCAGCCACCCGCTCCGCCACCTTGCGCCAGGTACGCCGGGCCGGAGGATCGGGACGCGCGGCATCCACCAGCCGGACCAGCGGGGTGAGCTGGTCGGGCCGCTGCAGCCGAACCCGCTGGCCGAAGGTCACCGGCTGCACCAGATCCAGCAGGCTCACCACTACCGGCAGATCCTCCTGCGCCGCGATGCGGCGGACCATCCGGAAGGGATGGGTGTTCTGGGTGAGCCCCACCTGCTCGAGCGAGACATTCACCAGCGCCAGGCGCCGGTACAGGTCGTCCACATCCTTCACCGCCCGCGGCGACCACAGCCGCTCCGCCACCGCCGCGAGCCTCGGCCAGATCCGCGAATCCACGGTCTCCTCGTTGACGTGTTCGGCCCACATGCACGCCTCGCCGCCGAGGATGAGGTCCCGCTGTTCGGAGGTGAGCAGTGAATCGACGGGGAGGGGATCCACCGCGTAGTGGTCCTCTGCGGCATCGATGTGATCGAGGTAGTACCCCGCCGAGAGCAGCGCCGGATGCCTCTGCTGGGCGGCCTGGACCAGGAAGCCGGGGCCGCGCCACGACTGGATCACGGCGCCCGCGGCGAGATCGGGATGCAGGATCTCGTCCCATCCGACCATCCGCTTCCCGTGCCGGAGCAGGATCGCCGAGAGGCGGCGATTGAAGTACGCCTGCAGCGCTGGATTGTCAGCCAGGTGATGGCGGCGGCGGAAGGCGCGGATCCGCGGATTGGCGTTCCACTGGAAGTCCTCGACTTCGTCCCCACCGATGTGCCAGTAGGCATCGGGAAAGAGCGGCGCCATCTCGCCGATGAAGCGATCCAGAAAGGTGTAGACCGCCTCGCTGCTGGGATCGAAAGCCGCGGAGTGGACTCCGAAGGCGCGCTGCACCCGATAGGGACCGCGGGCACTGGCGTACTGCGGGTAGCCCACGAACCAGCTGGTGGCGTGCCCCGGCATGTCGAACTCGGGCAGCACCCGGATGCCGCGGTCATTGGCGTACGCCACCACTTCGCGGATCTGCGCCTGGGTGTAAAACTTCCCGTCGGATCCGAGTCCGGTGAGCCGTGGGAAGCGCCTGCTCTCCACCCGGAATCCCTGGTCATCCGAGAGGTGCCAGTGGAAGACATTGAGCTTCACCGTCGCCATGCCGTCGAGGGTGCGCTTGATGACCTCGACCGGCTCGAAATGCCGCCCCACGTCGAGCAGCAGGCCCCGCCAGCGGAAGCGCGGCGAGTCCGCGATGTGCACCGCCGGGAAGTACCACCTCTCGCGGTCTCCCTCGACGAGCTGCAGCAGCGTCTCGAGTCCCCGCAGCGCGCCGACGGTCGTGGCCGAGCGGAGCAGAATGCCGCCGGCATCGACGTCGAGCGAGTAGGACTCGTCCTCTTCCACGGCCGGCACCGCGGTGCCGGCGCGGCTCGCGGCGATCAGCATGACCGCCGACGCGCTGTCCGGCGCCAGCTCCCGCGAGAGCGGCACCCCGCTCCGCTTTTCCAGCCGCTCCAGCATCCGCCCGACGGCGGCCTCGAGCCGCCGGTCCGACCTGGCCAGCGCGACGTGGAATGCGGTATCGATCGCCAGCCGCCCCTGGTGCCACTCGAGGGTGGGGGGAACGGGAAGGAGCCCGCGAGTGGCGGGCGATTGCGCGGCAAACGGAGCGGGCAGCAGCAGCGCCGCCGCCATCACAAACGGTCGGTATCGGATCATGGCGCGCAATCTCATCGAAGCAGCCTTAAGCCGTAAGCCTTAAGCCATGGACGGAAGTGCGTTGCTTATGGCTTACGGCTTATGGCTTACGGCCTATGGCCCTGACCGACATATTAGCCCCATGACCGACCCCACCTTTCCCAATCTCACCGTCCTCGCGCACCCGTTGATCCAGCACAAGGTGTCCCTGCTCCGGAGCCGGGACACCGGCACCCGGCAGTTCCGCCAGCTCATCGGCGAGATCGCGGCACTCATGGCCTACGAAGTGACGCAGGATCTGCCCACCGAACCGGTGGCAATCGACACGCCGCTCGAGCACATGACCGGCCGGCAGGTGGCCACCAACCGCGTCACCCTGGTGCCGATTCTCCGCGCCGGCCTCGGCATGGTGGATGGCATCGCGCAGCTGCTGCCGACCGTGCAGGTCGGGCACCTTGGCCTCTACCGCGACCACGATTCGCTGGAGCCGGTCAACTACTACGCCAAGCTTCCCACCATCGAACCGGCCCGGCAGTATCTCGTGCTCGATCCGATGCTGGCCACCGGCGGATCGGGTCTCGCCGCCGTGACCACCCTCAAGTCCGCCGGCGCGCACCTGATCCGCTTCCTCTGCATCGTCGCGGCTCCCGAGGGGGTGCGCCGGATGCTGGACGGTCACCCCGACGTGCCGGTGTTCGCCGCCGCGCTCGATCGCGAGCTCAACGCGGACGGCTATATCCTCCCCGGCCT
>DATEHG010000151.1:0-19029 GCA_035279705.1 Gemmatimonadales bacterium | reverse complement strand
TCCCGCTGCACCTCGCGGAACGCCGCCAGCAGCTCGGGCCCGCCTTTCGGCTCCCACTGGCGGCCGACGAAGAGCACGGTCGGCGGTCCCGAAACCTCTTCGGGCCTGAGCCGGGTCCGAGTCAGGTCGAGATTGGCGCCGGCGTAGACGGTGGTGACGCGCTGTTCCGGAATTCCGAAATCGTCGATGAATGAGCGGCGCAGGTACTCGCTCATGGTGAAGATTCGCCGGGTGCGGGCATAGACGCCGGTCTCGCGGGCGGCCATCCGGTTCTGCTCGGCGGGAGACAGGGCCGCGACCTGGCCGTACGGCGCGTTGCGCGCCGCGGTGCGCGCGTTGCCGTCGCAATAGAGAAATCCCGGCACGCCCGCACTCCGCAGTCCATCGAAGGTGGCGCCGATCTGGATGATGGCATCCGGCGCCGGGGTCGCGGAGCGCAGTCCCTTCGCCGCCTGCGCCGTGCGGGCCTGGAACCCGATCGCGCCAAAGTGATAGCGGGCCGCCCACCGCTCCCGCCGGGGCGACCACCCCGCCGCGATCGCGGCCAGCCGAGCCCAGCCGGGCTCGGTCACGTCGCGGCCCGACGCGGTGTGGCCCCGCGCCCGCAGCTCCCGGAGCAGCGCCTGCGACGAGCCCGACCAGGAATCGAGCGTTTCGGGATCTCCCTCGGCGAGGAGCAGGATATGCATTTCAGGTGCGGTCTGGTTCGGGGGAGAGGCCGCGCCCGGCACCGCGGCCCGGGAGCCGGGGATGCCACTCCCGATTCCGCAGCGCGATCAGCGGAATGGCCGCCCAGCTCAGGTGCGTTCGGAGTGACGTGGTCGTGTTCGCCTCGGCGACACCGACGCGCGGGCAGGTGAACGGATGGAAATGAGAGGTCGCCGCGCGCCCGGCGAGGGAGAAACCGGCGGCGAGCCCGGCCGCCCGCATCGCCTCCACGGTCGTTCGGTCGTACAGCCCATAGGGGTAGGCCACGAACCGCCGGACCCTGGGCAGCCGGGCCTCGAGCCACTCGGTGCACTCCCTCAGTTCGCGGGCCTGTTCCTCGACCGGCAGGTAGGGAAGCGCCGGGTGCGAAACCGTATGACAGCCGAATTCGATCAGCGGGGACCGGGCGAGCTCGGCGAGGCCCGGTTCGTCAAGCGCCGCGAGCGGCACCGGGTCGATGACCTGTTCGGCCGCCGCCAGCTGCGCCTCGAAGTCGGCAGTCAGCCGTCCGCGGCTCTGTCCGACGACCGCGTGGAGGATGTGGTGCTGGTCCGCGGCGGGGTCGCCGGCGAGTTGCGCGATCAGCCGCCGCGCGACCGAAGCTTCCGCCTTGAGACCGATCCAGCCGAGGCGGTCCCACCAGTAGCGCTTCCCGCTCGCCGAGTAGGCGGAGGCGACGAACACGGTGGCGGGAAGGCCAAGCCGTTCGAGAACCGGCAGCGCCAGGTCGCGGACGCCGGTGTAGGCGTCATCGAAGGTGAGCGCGACGCAGCCTCGGAGCGACTGGCCCGCGGCGCGGCGCCGCACGAACTCCTCGAGCGGGATGACCCGGTAGTGCGCGGCCAGGAACTCGGCCTGCGCGCGGAACGCCGGGAGCGACAGGTGAATGGCGGTGAGGAGCGGCTCGGGGGTCACGGCGTGATACGCCACGATCCCGCCGGCGCCGAGCATCCGGTCGAGCGCCTCAAGAATTCCACTCCGATTCAGCACGCCCGCCACCCGTCCGGCCAGGCTCATGCTGAGGGTCCCGTTCGTTGCCCGGAGGGCGACAGGTGATGCGCAGGCGCCAAGAAGTGCGGTGAGTGCACGCGATCGGTCGTGGCAGAGGAGTCGGACGGCGAGCCGAGGCGAAAGATACTCCGCCCGGGAAGTCGTTGTAGTTTGAGGAGGAACCCGCGCGACGCGGCTGTGAGGGACCGGGCCCTGCAGGGGGCATGGAACTTGCCCGAGTCTCGGCCCTTCGGGCGCTCGCCTGGATCAGGCTCGACCACTCTCGCCCGGCCACACCAGGACACTTCGCATGTGCGGAATCTGCGGAATCGCCAACGCCGACGCGGGCCGTGAGGTCCCGGCCGAACGGCTTACCCGAATGCGGCTTGCGATCGCGCACCGGGGGCCGGACGGCTTCGGCGAGCGGCGGGCGGCCGGCGTGGGGCTCGCCCATGCGCGGCTCAGCATCATCGACGTGGCGGGCGGCGCGCAGCCGCTGGCGAACGAGGATGAGGCCGTCTGGATCACCTACAACGGCGAGGTCTACAACTACCAGCCGCTGATGGCCCGGCTGAAGCAGGCCGGCCACCGCTTCCGGACCGCCAGCGATTCCGAGGTCCTGGTGCACCTCTACGAGGAGCAGGGCCCGCTCTTCGTTCGCGAGCTCAACGGGATGTTCGCCTTCGCGCTGCACGACCTGCGGCGCAACCGGGTGGTACTGGCCCGGGACCACTTCGGCATCAAGCCGCTGTTCTATGCCGTCCGCGACGGCACGCTCTACTTCGGCTCCGAGATCAAGGCGGTGCTTGCCGGACTCGGCCGCGGCGCCGAAACGTCGCCGGAAGCGGTGCGCGAGTTTCTGCTGTTCCGCTCCGTCACCGGCGAGCGGAGCTTCTTCAGCGGGGTCCATCGCCTGCCGCCCGGCTGCGTCGCGGTCTGGGAGCAGGGCAGGCTGTCGATCGAGCAGTACTGGGTACCGCCGGTGCCACATGCCATGCCTGCCGGCTCGCTCGATGATGCGGCCGAGCAGCTGGACCAGAGACTCGGCGCTTCGGTACGGGCCCAGCTTATGAGCGAAGTACCGCTGGGCACGTTCTGCAGCGGCGGGGTCGACTCGGGGCTCACCACGCTCTATGCCTCACGCGCGGCCCAGCACCGGCTGCACACCTTTTCCGTCGGCTTCGACGACCCGGCCTGGGACGAAACGGCGCTGGCCCGGGATACGGCGGAGCGGGTCGGCTCCGAGCACCACGTCTTCCTGGCCGACGCCCGGAACTTTCATGATGCGCTGTCACGCCTGATCTGGCATCACGATGAGCCCTTGGGGCAGCCCAATTCGATCCTGATCGCGCTGCTCAGCGCCTACGCTCGCGAGCGGGTCACCGTGGTGCTCACCGGCGAGGGCTCGGACGAAATCTTCGGAGGGTATCCCCGTCACCACATCGCGAGAGCCAACTCCGTGGCAGGGCACTTCCCGGCGTGGCTGCGCGGCCCGGCGGCCGGTCTGCTGGGCAGCGTCGGCGGCCGGCGCGGTCGCCTGCTGGGCTCTCACCTGCCGCTGCCCTTCGCGGAGGCGGTGGTGCTCAACAGCTCCGTGCTGAGCCCCGCGCTGGTCGAGCGGCTTACCGGCGCCTCCACGAGGGACGTGATCGAGCTGCGGATGGCGCAGGCGGAGTCGCTGGCGGTTGCCGGGGATCCTGTGGCGTCGATCTCGCGCTACGACCAGCGCACCTACTTGCCGAGTCTGCTCGATCGCATGGACCGGATGACGATGGCGCATGGCCTCGAGGGACGGGTGCCCTTCCTCGATCCGGAAATCGCGGAGTGGGCGGGCACCCTGCCGCCGCGCTATCGTCTGGGAGCCTGGAAAAACAAGCGGGTGGTCAAGCGGCTGGCCGAGCGATATCTCAGCCGCGGCATCACGCACGGGCCCAAGTCGGGATTCGGTGTGCCGGTGGGAGACTGGCTGCGGACGCCGGGGTGGGCGGATCTGGTCGCGACGCTCCGGGATCCCAATCATCCGGCCACCACGCTCGTCGATGGCCGGGAGGCCCGCCGTCTGCTCGATGCCCACCTCGCAGGGCAGCCCGGGCTGGGCGATGCCCTGTGGCTGCTGCTCAACCTCTATCTCTGGAAGCGCCTCGATTTCACGGCCGCTGCGGGTGCTCCCGCCGCGGCGCTGCAGCTCAAGTCGGCCTCCTGACCCACCGCCCTCCCTCGACGGCGCGGCGCTCGGGCCTCACGTGGGCGGAGCGCCCACCTCGTTGACGACCGCCCGGAGCTTGCCCCGCGCGGTTCGCGGCAGCTCCGGCACTCTCACCAGATCGATGCGCATGCCCGGCCCCAGGCGATTGGCCAGCTCCCGGCGGAGCGAGGCCTCCTCGTCGCGGGCCAGCTCGCCGGTCAGCACCATCTCCACCCGTACATGATCGGCCGCGTCCTGCACGATGCGGGTCTCGTGCAGCGATGCCACGGCCTTGAAGATCGGGTCCAGCCGGCCGATGCGGCGGCCATCCGGAGTGATGAGCACATCGTCGCGGCGCCCCTCGATGCCGAGCAGGGTGGGGAAGGCGCGGCCACAGGCGCAGGGGCCGGTGCCCTGGATCGCGCTGTCGCCGGTGACGTAGCGCAGCAGCGGCATCACCGGATTGATGAAAGACGTCGCGATCAGGTCGCCCGCTTCCCCCGGGCCGGCCGCCATGCCGTCCCGCTGGACCTCCACGATGCCGAATTCCGGATTGACGTGATAACTGCCCGCTTCACACTGGGTGATCAGCGCCGCCATTTCCGCCGCACCGTAGTGATCGAACACCTTGCAGCCGAATGCCCGCTCGAGCAGGTCGCGCACCTCGGGGGTCAGGGTCTCGGAAGAGGTGATGATGGCCGTCGGCGCCTGCCGCAACCTCCCGCCGCGAGCGAGGATGTAGCGGGCGATCGGCTCGAGACTCGACGGGTAGCTGTCGATGAGCTGGGGGCGGAACCGCTCCAGGGCATCCACGTAGGCGCCCACCGTGGCCGGCGAGATGTGATACGAGGAAAAGAGCAGTGTTCGGGCGGCCAGGTTGTGCCGCCAGTACGGCGGCCGGGTCTGGCCGGGCGGCACGAGGATCCGTCCGGCGAACGTCGCAACTCGGGCATCCGGCCCGATGCCGGCCCATTCCCGGAAGCGGCCGAAGAAGGCGTAGTTCCGCTGCAGGATATCCCGGGTGCAATAGATGGTGAGCGGGGTTCCCGTAGTACCGCCGGTGTGCACTTCCTCTAGATGGACTCCCCGGTAACGGCTGGAAGTGATCACCGCGGCGGGCTGGCGCAGGTCTGATTTGCCCGTGAGGGGCAGGCGCCCGAGCTCGGCCAGATTCCGCAGGGGTTCGACCGGGAGGCCGCGGCCGGCGTAGAAGGGTACCGTCTCCCGCGCCAGGGCGATGACCCGGTTGAGCTCCCGAAGCTGCAGCTCCTGCAGCGCCTCGACCCCGAGGCGCTCCGATTGGCGCAGCGCGTCCAGCGCCTTCCGCTGGCCGGCCCCGTAGCGCAGCCGGCGCAGCTTGAGACCGTACGCGGAGATCATCAGGTTCTGCATCCAGACCGGGGCGGCGGCGTAGACGCGGGTGGCCAGGCCGCTCACTTCGCGCCTCCGCCAGCCAGCGACCGGAGCGCCGCGACCTTGTTGCGCACGGTCACGGCGGCGAGCTGCGCGAGCATCGCCGCCGGGAAGCGGTGCAGGTTCCGGAGTGAGTAGCCGTAGACCGCGCGGCGCTGCGCGCTGATGGTGGCTTCGATCGCCGCGCGATAATCCGCTTCATCCAGCCCGGCGCCCGGCGCCTCGCCTTCCACCGGGTCGGCGGCGCCCAGAGCACTCGGCGTGAACTCGTCCGAAATGCGTGTGCGGATCGACTCGGCGGTCTGGGCCCCGGTCCTCCCCACCTTCGCGCGCAATACCGCTCCCCGGCGCAGCGGTTCATGCCACACCATGTCGGCCACGAAATTGCCCAGACTGTAGGCGATGACCCCGTTCCGGTAGCGCACGATCGGCCGAAGTACGTGCGGATGATGGCCCACGATGAGGGCGGCACCGGCCTCGATCAAGCCATGCGCCAGTGCCACTTCCGGGCGGGATGGGAGGGGGACGAACTCCTCGCCCCAGTGGAGGGAGATTACCACGTGGTCGACCGTCGGGTGGAGGCGGGCCAGGTCCGCCAGCATTTCCGCACGCGAGCCTTCCGCATAGGGGGGCGTCTCGTCGCCGTACTGCCTGGGGCGGTGGCAGTAGCCGAGGATCCCGACTCGTACACCCGCGGTGGTGGTGATGACCACGGGCTCGGTGCACCAGCCATCGCGCCCGCGCACACCGCAGGGCGCGATGCCCGCGGCGCGCAGGCACGCGACGGTTTCCCGGAAACTCTTGGCGCCGTGCTGGACCGCGTGATTGTTGGCCACGTTGAGGACCCGGAAGCCTGCCTGGTACAGCTGGGCCGCGAATCCGGGGATGCCGCGCATCTGGACCGAGTGCCAGCTCCCGGCCTCGAGGCCGGCGGGAGAAAGGGTGCACTCGAGGTTGCCGAACAGAATATCTCCGCCGCCGAGGGCTTCCGCGGAGGCGGCGAGCACCGGCCCCATGCCGTGGGCCGCCCAGCGGCTGGCGAAGCCGAAGCCGACGCAGGTCGACGAATCGCCGAGCTGCAGGTCGCCGACCGCTACGAGGGTGAAGCTGCCCTGGGAATCGCTCATGACTATTGCGCCGCGGCGGCTCTGGGCTTGAGCGCCGCCTCGATGAGGATCAGGCTCCGGACCAGGTACACGACGAAATAGAGCGGCAGGAGCTGGAAGAAGTACCGGTAGTTTCCGTGCGTGTAGACCTTGTACAGGGCCGTGATTCCCGGTGCCGTCAGCAGGCAGAGGAGCATCACGACGGGCACGAAGGGACCATGCAGGACGAATGGCGCGGCCGCCGCCATCCCGATGCTAAGCAGGAAGAGGAAAGTGAGCATCATCGGCCGGTCGATCGTGTGCGAGCGCATTGTGGCCAGGATGCTCGTGGCATGCCACTTCTCCTTGCGGTAGAAGTGGCGGAGGGTCTTGGCATTTCCCAGGTGGATGACCCGCACCGACGGCGCCTCGACCAGCACGGCCCCGGCCGCCACCAGCCGGCGGCTGAGATCGGTATCCTCGTCGGTGACCAGAGTAGCGTCGAAGCCGCCGACGGCGTCGAACGCGGCCTTTCTCACGATCAGGTTGCCGCTGATGATGAACGTGGCGCGATGCTCGTGGCGCGGGCGGAACGACCACCAGGCGCGCTCCACCCAGGTGGATTGCTCCGGGACGTCGTAGTAGCTCCCGGTGGCCGTGACCGCGGGATCGGACAGCACCCGCTCGACCGAGGCCCGCCACCCCGGGCAGACGAGGCAATCGGCGTCGATGAAGGCCAGCGTGCCGTTCCGCGCTGCCCGGGCCCCCAGGTTGCGAAGCCCGGCAATCGTCACGCCCGGGGCCTCGAGCAGCGTCACCCCAGGAGCGGCGCGCACCAGGGCGACGGTCCGGTCGCGGGAGCCGTTGTCGACCACGATGATCTCATCGCCGGGAGCGGACTCGCGGCGGATGTACTCGAGGCAGCGCTCCATGAAGCGCTCGCCGTTGAGCACCGGGATAATGAAGGTCAGGGGCAGGCCGGGGCGGGATGTCATGCGCCGGTCACGGGCTGGCGGGTGCGTTCAGGTCGCCTCGACGGAAACGATCAGCGGGAATGGAGGATGCCTTGAGAGAAATCTAAGGCCCTCCATTCCCGCCGTGCCAGATCGTCATCGTCACCCTGGCTGGCAGTGAACCAGCCAGGGCCTGGTGCCTCCCGCCAGTTACGGGGCGGGGGCCCAGATCGAGATATCGTCGTGGTCGAGCGTCCAGTCGCCGGGCGAGCCGTTGAAGACGCCCGGGAACTGCAGGTTCGCCACTCGGCCAATACTGTTGGTGCCGCTCAGGCCGGGGATCATGTCCACGTCGCCCTGGGTGCACCAGATGCCGGTGCCGCCCTGCGGAGTGACGCCTACGGTGGCCTGCGAGTAGTCCATCATCTTGACGCCGTCGATCCACATGGCCACCCGGCCGTCCCGCGAGCTGGTCCCGCTGTACACCTCGGTGGCCGAAGTGGTGCCGCCGCCGGTCTTCTTGTAATCGGACGACGTGTTGGCGATGAACAGGTGCGTGGCGCGGTGCCACTGCCCGTCGTTGATCTGGTCCCAGTAGGGGCCAACCGGCTGCTTGGTACGGATCACCGGCCCGCCCGGGTTGCTGCCCAGCACGATGCCCCAGAGCGGCCGCGCGTTGGTGCCCAGGTCGGGCGCCCACTGGACCCGCTGGGCGGCGCCCGAGGTAAACCAGGCCTCGAGCCACTTCATTCCCATCGAGCCGGGCGTCCCACCCGCGCTGATCCGGAACCAGACCGTGATCACGATGGCCCGGCCCGAATAGGTCAGGCTGTTCGGGTTCCACGGCGAGAGCCAGGCCACACTCTGCTGATTGTGGTTGGGATCCGCGTGGACCACGCTGCGCAGCGCATTGCCGCCGCCACCGTGCCCGCCTGCAATGAGGTAGTAGTTGGCGTAGGGCGTGGCACAGGCCGAGGCGTTGTTCGGCGTGGTGCGCTTGCCGTAGTTGGTGGCCGCGTGCCCGTCGGGCAGAGTTGATCCGCACTCACTGATGCTCCACTGCATGTCCTGCAGCGAGTAGTACCGGTCGAGGTTGTCGCTCCAGGCCATGTTGTCGGTCCCGGTGCGGAACAGCGGCTCGGTGGCATCCTGCGCCACGACCAGCACCGTCGACGAATCCGCCAGGGTACCGCCCAGCTTGGTGGCAATCACACGGTAGGTGCCGGCCGTGGCACCGGCCGTGTACAGGCCACCGGCGGAAATGGTACCGCCAGTCGCGGTGTAGGTGACGGTGGGGATGGTGGTGCTGCCGTCACTCATCGTGCCGGACACCGCGAACTGGACGGTGCCGCCGCTGGTGAGCGTCGTCGTGGACGGGGTCAGGGAGATGGCCGTCAGCGTCGCGGTGGAGGTCGTGACCGTGACCGCACTGGTGTCGGCCAGCGTCCCGCCCTGCTGCAGCGCAATCACCCGGAAGGTGCCGGCCGTGCTGCCGGCCGTGTAAAGGCCACCCGTCGTGATGGTGCCACCGGTGGCGCTCCAGGTGACCGCCGGCGTGGTGGTCGAGCCGTTGCTCAGCACACCCGAGACGGTGAACTGCTGGGTGTTGCCCGAGCCGAGAGACACCGTGGCCGGCAGCGTGATCACCTGGGTCAGCGTCGCCGCGGTGATGGTGACGTTGCAGGTGTCCGCCAGGGTGCCGCCCTGCTGGGTGGCGATGACCCGGAAGCTGCCGGCGGTGACGCCCGCCGTATACAGGCCGGTGCCCGTGATGATGCCGCCCGTCGCGTTCCACGTGACGGTCACGCTGGACACGGACCCGTCGCTCATCCGGCCGGAAGCCGAGAACTGCTGAATGGTACCGGACTGCACGTTCAGTGCGGCCGGATTGATGACCACCTGCTGCAGGACCGGAGCGGTGACCGTGACCGCGCTGGTGTCGGCCAGGGTACCCCCCTGCTGGGTGGCGATGACCGTGAATGAACCGGCGGTGCTCCCCGCCGTGTAGAGGCCGGCGGCCGTGATGGTGCCGCCGGTGGCGGTGTAGTTGACCGCCACGCTCTTGGTGCTGCCGTCGCTCATCTGGCCGCTGACGCTGAACTGCTGCGTGGCGCCGGTGAGCACGCTGCTGGCCGCCGGGGTCAGGATCACCTTCTGCAGCGTGGGGGCCGCCACGGCGACGCCGACCAGTGCGGTGTCGGCCTTGGTGCCGCCCTGCTGAATGGCAATCACCCGGTAGTTGCCGGCCGTGCTCCCGGCGGTGTACAGGCCGCCGGAGGTGATGGTGCCGCCGGTGGCGGACCAGGTGACCGCGAGAGCGGCGGAGGAGCCGTCGCTGTAGGTGCCGGTGGCGGTGAACTGCTGCGTCCCGCCGGCCTGCAGGCTGACCGTGCCGGGCGCGACGTTGACGGTCGTCAGCGTGGGCGCGTTGACGGTGACGGTCGCCGTGTCGGCGTGGCTGCCAGCGGCCTCGCGGGCAATGACCCGGAAGGTGCCGGCCGTGCTCCCCGCCGTGTAGTTGCCTGAGGAGTTGATCGATCCGCCGGTCGCGCTCCAGGTCACGGAGACGGGAGCCGAGCTGCCGTCGCTCATGGCGGCGCTGGCGGTGAAGCCGCGGGTGCCGCCCGTGGTCAGGGTGGCGCTGGCCGGGGAGATGATGACAGCCGCTACGGTGGCCTGGGCCGGGATGACCACTACCCGGGCGGTGTCCCCGACCTGCTGATGCTTTCTATGCCTGGCCAGCAGCGTGAAGCTGCCGGTGGTGCTCGAGCGGAACATGCCCGTGGGGGACACAGTCCCGCCGGAGGCCGACCAATCCACATCCCCACTGACACTGACGGTGTCGCCCTCGGCGTTATAGCCCTGGGCGTGGAGCTGAATCGAGTCCGAGGTCCTTATGGTGTCCAGCTTCGGAGTAACGGAAATATCCGCTACGTCGTTGGGATCAGGCGGAGTGAAGCCTTCGCTGATCGTCGGGTTGCCGCACGCCGAAACGAGCAGGAGAGAAGTCGGCAGAAGCAGCCGAACGGTAGCGACGGCAGAACGCCGCGCCGACAGAAACTTGGACGTCATGAACCTGAAGAACTCCGGTGGGACTCACTGACAAGGCACCCAACCGCTCCCTTACCCCCAGCCACCCTTGGGCTCGGGGGGTACTATCGGCTCCACCGGGTCAGGTATCAATTGTAATAATCAATACATCGACACTTTACATGGATTCAGTTGAGTATGTAAAGCAATATGCTGCAATATGTTAATCAAATGCATTGAGTTATATGTAACTTCTAATTGGATACTATTGATACGACTACTTGACGGCGGAGAGTGACCGATTCTCCCTCCTCCACTCGCCCCCATCCCCCGGGGCTCCAGTTGTCAGATAACAAGACGGCCGCCGCTACCAGGTAGCGGCGGCCGCGGGCCGGATTTGACACCTTCCCGGCGCCCGGTCCCGGACTAGGGAACCGGCGCCCAGATAGCGATATCGTCGTGGTCGAGCGTCCAGTCCACCGGCGAGCCATTGAACACACCGGGGAACTGCAGGTTGGCGATCCGGCCGATGCTGTTACCGCCGCTCAGCCCCGGGATCATGTCCACGTCGCCCTGGGTGCACCAGATTCCCGTGCCGCCCGGCGGGGTAATGCCCACGGTCGCCTGCGAGTAGTCCATGATCTTCTTGCCATCGATCCACATGGCCACCCGCCCGTCCCGGGAGCTGGTCCCCGAGTAGATCTCCGTGGCCGAGTTGTTGCCGCCGCCGCTCTTGCGATAATCCGACGAGGTGTTGGCGATGAAGAGGTGCGTAGCTTTGTGCCATTTCCCGTCGTTGATCTGGTCCCAGTAGGGGCCGATCGGCTGCTTGGTACGGATGACCGGTCCGCCGGGATTGCTCCCCAGTACTATGGCCCAGAGCGGCCGGGTGTTCGTGCCGAGGTCAGGCGCCCACTGCACCCGCTGGGCGGCGCCGGTGCTGAACCAGGCCTCGAGCCACTTCATGCCCATCGAACCGGGCGTACCGCCAGCACTGATGCGGAACCAGACTTCAATGACCAGGGCGCGCCCGCTGTAGGACAGGCTGTTGGGGGTCCAAGGGGAGAGCCATGCCACGCTCTGCTGCTGATGATTCGGGTCCGCGTGGACGACCGCACGCAGCGCCTTGCCGACGCCAGGGCCCCCCGCGCTGTCGCGGCCGGGGGCGATCAGCAGATAGTTGGCATACGGGGTCGCGCAGGCCGAGGCATTGTTCGGCGTAGTGCGCTTGCCATAGTTGGTGGCCGCATGGCCATCGGGCAGGGTGGCTCCGCACTCGCCGATGCTCCACTGCATGTCCTGCAGCGAGTAGTAGCGGTCCAGGTTGTCGTTCCACGCCATGTTATCCAGGCCCGGCCGGAAGACGGGGACGGCGTTGTCCTGCGGCAGCGCCGCGGTGACGCTCACGTTCGCCGTATCGGCGAGGGTACCGCCGACCTGCACCGCGAAGACCTTGAAATTCCCCGTCGTTCCCGGCGGCGCATAGACGCCGCTGCTGGCCCCGATGCTGCCGCCAGTCGTCGTCCAGGTCACGTTGGGAACGACGGTGCTGCCATCGGTCATCTTGCCGGTGACGGTGAAGGTCTGCGACTGTCCGATCGGCACACTGGCGCTCGCCGGCGCAATGATGATGCTGGTGAGCGTCATGCCCGCGTTGATGATGTTGACCACGGAGGTATCGGCCAGCTTTCCGCCTGACGTCTGAGTCGCAATCACCCTGCAGGTGCCAGGCGAGGCCCCTGCGGTGAACAGCCCGTCGGTGCCGATCGCCCCGCAGTTGGCAGGGCTCACGGAGTAGTCGACGGTGGCTGCTCGCGAGGTGCTGTCGTTGTAAACCCCTGTTGCGGTAAACTGCTGGTCCAGCCCCGGGGCAAGGGTGACGACAGATGGCTGCAGAATGATGCGCACCAAGGTGCGCGTCCCCGTACTCGTGAAGGCCGCGTTGCCGACCAGGCTGGTGACCACTGCGGTCTGGGCCCCGACGGTGTCGCCCAGGGTCCAGGCGGTGATGGCGTTGCCGTCGGAATCGGTCACCGTGCCGGCGGGGCTCAGGTCGCCGCCCTTGTTGGCGCTCCAGCTGATACTCACTCCGGGAACGGGAATCCCCGTGGAATCGTACACCCGCGCCACCAGGCGGACGGGCAGCAGCGAGCCGATCGGCGCGCTCTGACCGCCCCCCGAGATCGGGCGGATCTCAGCCGGGCCGGTAACCGGCGGAACCCGTGGAGGCGGCAGGAGCCCGTTCGTGATCTCGCCCCCTTTGCAGGCGATCACGATGAGCGCAACCGCAGCGGCTCCGCACGCCAGCGCGGACAACCCCCGGAGCGATGTAGTCAATCGGCGGCGGTTGGACGGACGCACCACTGCTTCCTCCTCGAGCTGCTCTGCGACTCAGGATGTCTGGACTGGAGAAACTCCGCGAATCAGCGAGGCCCAAAGGCTGCTGATTGGGCCGCATAGGCTAACCCGCGGACGTAAACCCAGCAAGGTACGGAGTAGCGACAGTGTCGCGACGCCAATCAATAATTTGAGACGGTTATGTTTCTGGTACCGGGCATTTAGCACGCCACCCCTTCCTACACCGGGTACTCCGATCCCGATGACCGATCGCGGCGGACGCGGCAGCGGCGGCAGATGGTCCGTACCGGCCCCCTCCCGGACTACACCCTCCGCGCACGCCAGACCGGCCTCCCCAGAGGGAAATCGGGCAGTCGCCACCTGCCGGGGCCGGTCCCCGGCTCCCGGGCGCCGTTGCCTGCCGCGCTCGAATCCATGAGTCGAGTCCTGGTGACGGACGGGGAGACCCGGACCGCCCTGGCGGCGGTTCGTTCGCTGGGGCGTCAGGGCCACACAGTGTGGGTTACCGCCCGCCGTCCGCACACCCTCGCCACGGTGTCCCGGTACGCCGGTCACACCGCAGTGATCCCGAACCCCCTGGAGCACCCCGAAGCCGCGGTCACCGGCCTTGAGCAGCTGGCTGCCCGCGAGGGCATCGACGTCATCATTCCGGTGACCGATGCATCGATGCGTGCCGTGCTCGCCGCGGGGAGCGGCCGGCTCGGCGGGGCCGTGATCGCGGGGCCCACTCGTGAGGCCTTCGAGTCGCTGTCGGACAAGGGCGCGCTCCTCGAACATGCCACCCGGCTCGGCCTCAGGGTGCCGCGCTCCGTCGCGGTGGCCCGGCCATCGGAGCTGCTGGATGCCGCGCAGTCGATCGGATTTCCCCTCGTCCTCAAGCCCCATCGTTCGGTCGTGCGCGCGGGAGGCGTGCAGCATTCGTTCGCCGTCCGCCATGCCGACGGACCGGAGGGGCTGACCAGTTACTACCCCGAGACCGCCTACCCGCTGTTGCTGCAGGAAAAGGTCGTGGGTCCGGGCGAAGGGGTGTTTCTCCTGATGCACCATGGCCGGAGGCTCGCGGCCTTTGCGCACCGGCGGCTGCGGGAAAAGCCGCCGTCGGGGGGAGTGTCCGTGTATCGGGAGAGTATCCCGCTGCCCGACGACATCCTGTCCCGCTCGGAACGGATGCTGAGCGACGCCGGGTGGCACGGCGCGGCGATGGTCGAGTTCAAGCGCTCTGCCCGCACCGGCGAGGCGTACCTGATGGAGCTCAACGGGCGCCTGTGGGGCTCGCTCCAGCTTGCCATCGATGCCGGTGTCGATTTTCCCGCGCTGCTGGTGCAATCGGCCCTGGGCCAGCCCGTGGAAGGCCCCGCCTCCTATCGGCTCGGAGTCCGGAGCCGCTGGTTCTGGGGAGACGTCGATCACCTGATCGCCCGGATCCGGCGCTCCCGGCGTGAGCTCTGGCTCCCTCCCGATGCCCCGGGACTGCCGCGGGTGCTGCTTGATTTCGCCCGCTTCTGGCGGACCGGGGACCGCCTCGAAGTCGTCGACAGCGGGGATATGCGCCCCTTCCTGCAGGAGACCCTCGACTGGTTCCGGGGGCGCGGATCGTGAGTACGGGCCAGGGGGGTGGACGCCGGCTCCGGCTGCTGCACGTGATCCAGAATCTGAATTACGGGGGAATGGAAAAGCTGATGGCCGACTTGGTGCGTGCCATCGATCGGGACCGCTTCGAGTCGCATGTGCTCACCCTGGTGTACAAGGGGCGCTACAGCCGCGAGATGGAATCGTTCGCGCCGGTGCACCTGGCCCCCCCGATGTCACGGCTCTCGCTCATCCGTCCCGCGGCGCTGGCCGGCTTCATTCGCGAGCTGGGGCCCGACGTGGTGCATTCGCATTCGGGCGTCTGGTACAAGGCCGCCCGTGCCGCGCGGATGGCCGGGGTGCCCAGGGTGCTGCACACCGAGCACGGCCGGCAGCCCGAGGGCTTTCTGCCGCGCTGGCTCGACCGCCGGGCGGCCCGGCTCACCGACACCGTGGTCGCCGTTTCCGAACCGTTGCGGGGCTATCTCGTCGAACGGCTGCAGTTTCCCGAGGGGCGGATCGAAGTCGTCATCAATGGCGTCGACACCGAGGCGTTCAAACCCCGGCCGGCGAGCGGGGCGCTCTGGCGGGAGCTGGGTCTCCGCCCCGGGCAGCCGATCATCGGCAGTGTAGGCCGACTTGAAGCGGTCAAAGGCTACGAGAACGTGATCCAGGCCTTCGCCGGCCTGCCGTCGGAGGGGCCGGACGCCCCGGTCCTCGTGGTCGCCGGCGAAGGAGCTGCCCGGCCCGCCCTCGAGGCGCTGATCGCGCGCCTCGGCCTTGGCCAGCGGGTTTTTCTGCTCGGCTGGCGCGATGACAGCACTGATCTGCTGGCCCACTTCAGGTGCTTCGCGATGGGATCGTGGAGCGAGGGAACGTCGGTGAGCCTGCTCGAGGCGATGGCCTCCGGCCTGCCGCCCGTGGTCACCGCCGTCGGGGGAAACCTCGACGTGCTTGGCCCCGAGCTCTCCGATCAGGCGGTGCGGGCGGGGGATGCGGCGGCGATGACCGCGCGACTGCGGCGGTTGCTGGATCCGGTAGCGGCATCGGAACTGGGGGGCATAGCTCGCCGCCGAGTCGTCTCGGCGTTCGGCCTTAGCGCGATGGTCCGCCAGTACGAACGGCTCTACTCGGCGCGGGGTTGAACGGTCTGCGGGGTGGGGCCGGGGTGGTCAGCTCCGTGGTACTGTCCTGATCCACTCGGGCGTGGCAGGTCGGGTATCCGCCCGTTGAAGCTGCCAGGTCGTGGCGTCGGTCCGGCGGAACCCGCCTTCCTCGAACAGGCCGCTGGCAGGCGTATTCCGATCAGTGGGAACGAAGCGCCCCACGAATCCCGCCGCCGCGGGCTCGGCGTCCATCGCCGCCCGGAGCATCAGCCGCTCAAGACCGAAGCCCATCGCGCGGCAGCTCATCACGAATGAATCGAACACCGCGTTTCCGTCCTTCCGCTCGATGATCACCACTCCCACCAGTCCCAGCTTGCCGAACTTGTCCGCGAGGTCGGCCACGTAGACCCCGTGGGCCGGGCTCTCGAGGAAGCGCAGCAGGTCGGTCTTGCTGTGCCGGATGGTCGTAGTGTTGAACTGGTTGGTGCGCTGGACCAGTTCGGTGATCCGGTCCAGATCGGCTCGCACCGCCGGCCCGAACGCTGCCTCCAGTTCGAGCGCCGCCATCATCGAGGGATAGTCGAACGCGCGGGCCTGCGCTTCCCGCCGCTGCGCCTGGGCACGGTACATCTCGGTGCGGGACCGGGCCTCCTCGGTGGCGCGGGTGTTCGGAAAGGCGAGCATCCGCTCCAGCGAGCGCCAGCTCTCGGCCGCGGTGGCGTCCAGCAGGCGGACCTTGGGCAGTTCGTTGCGGACCAGCTCCCGTTCCGCGGGGTTGTCGTCGATGAGCACGAAGGAATCGAGCCCCAGGTCGAGTTCCTCCGCGGCCCGGGCGATCGACCCCGCCTTGAGGTCCCAGCTGATCTTGAGCAGCACGAAATCTTCCTGCTTCAGCGTCATCTCGTCCCAGCGGATGTTGGCTGGGTCGTTCTTGCTCAGGGCCACGAGCAGGATCCCCGCCTCCTTGAGCGTCCGCAGCAGTCGCTGGCGGTCGTGGTGGTGCACCACGGCGCCGTCGGCCATCACGCCCTCCCAGAGCGTGTTGTCGAAATCCACCAGCAGGACTTTCGCCTTGCGCAGATCGCGGAACGAGCGCAGCACCTCGCGATACGGTTCGGCCAGGAACTCGCCAAAGCGGCTGGTGTGGAATGCGGCGCCCCGGGCAATGGCCGCCGGGATGACAGGCCGGGAGGACTCCCGGTACCCGCGCTCTTCCGCGACCGCTCGTTCGTCGACGAGCAGGGCATTCGGGGTATTGGCGCAGAGTTCGGTAAGGGCCTGGTTCAGCGCCGCGAGTACCCGCCGGCGACCCGCGGAAAGTGCCGGAAGGGGCAGCCGCCGCCGGAAGCGGGTCAGCGGCAGGCCACTGGCGTTGTGGATCAGGAACGGCGCGTCGGTCTTTTCCCGCACCTGGTTCAGGAATTCGCGGATGCTGCCGACCAGCGCGGTGACTCTGCCCTCCAGCTCGGCCGGCGCCAACCGGTCGGCCTCGCGCAGGAGGGCCGAGTAGGGGGGAAGGCCTTCATAGGTGAGGAAACTGAAGCTGATGAGGTGCGGCGCGGTTTCCGCGATGAACTTCGTCACCTGCTCCGTCCCGATCGAGCGGCCCACGACGGCGCTGAAGTAGAGGCACCGCATGTCCAGCGCGATCCCGTCGGCCGCGGTCCGGGTGGGAAGGAACACTCTGACTTCATTGAGCAGGCAGTCGCCGACGGCAAGGAGGCGGATCGAGTCGTCCCCGGGCGTCCCCCGGAGCGGGGCGTGCAGCTCGGTGAGCAGTGGTTCGAGGGCGGCGGCCAGTGCCGGATCGTTGAGCGAATCCAGCAGGTCGGCCTGATCCCCCGGCACCGTTTCACCGAAGTAGGCGACACGGACCGCCGGCTCGGCCTGGTGGGGCGCGTAGCGGAGCCTCTCATCGAGATAGACCTCGCGATACCGGGGCTCTCCTGTCCGGATCGCCGCGATGAGCAGGTCGATGAGCGGACCGACGAACGAGACTTCCATGCTCCGCCGGTCCTGGACGCCGACGATGCCGTAGCGCTCCACCAGGGCGGGGTCGAACTGGCGGCGCGACCATCGTTCCACCAGCACGGGCTTGCCGGCCTCGAGGGCCGCGGCCGCACGCTGGCGCAGCGCGGCGGGAAACTCGGGGGACGTCGGGAGGGAACCGGGGCGGGCCGCGCCGGGGCCCGGCGCGGTCGTGGTGGAACTCATCGAGATGGACCCTTGCCAGATTGATCGAACGGTGTGGTGGTCATGCCGCCCTGGCCGCGCAGCGTCGCCGTCCAGCCACCAACGATGTAGGCATCGCCGTCGGCCACGGCCGCCACGAGCCGGGCCCGCCGTTCCGGTGTGAGGGCGCGGATGTCGTAGTCCAGGTACGGGAAATTCGGCCGCTCCTTGAGCCGTGCCCGGTGCTTCTCCAGGTATTCCTCGAGGGTGCAGATCACCTTGGCCGGGTTGCCGGCGCAGACGGTATCCGGCGGCAGCGATTTCGTCACCACCGAATTGGCGCCGACAATTGTGCGCGGCCCGATCTCGACGCCGGGCAGGATCACGGAGCGGGTGCCGATGTGCGAATGCGGATGGATCACGACCCGGCCGATGCGCCCGGCGTCCAGGAACTCGTCGAACTGTCCCTCGTGTGCCAGGAGGACGCAGTCAGAGCCGAATCCGCACCAGTCGCCGATGCTGATCAGGAAGCAGTGACTGGAATCGATGGTCGTTGAGGGGGGAAGATTCACACCCTGCCCGATGTGCATGCCCTGGGCACGCAGCCGATCCCAGCGGCGGGCGAGAGCGGCCGATTCGATGCGGCCTTTCACGCTCGAGGCGAGGTCGAGGAGCCACCCGGCGAAACTCACGTGGAGGCCTCCGCCGGGAGGCGCAGCCGTTCGAAGCCGGTGACGTACTGCGGCACCTCCCGGGTGTCATCCGGATAGTTAAACCGTCCCACCTGGAATGCCGCGCCCGGGCGGGCCCGCAGGCGTGCCGACTCGGCATAGCCGGGAGTGCCGACCACGGCACCCGCCAGGCCGAGAGCGGCCAAAGTCTCGATCTCGCGCTCGCCGAAATCCCCAGGCTGGCCGTTGGGATAGCAGAAAACCGGGGCCGGGCGCCGAGCTTCAGCGGACAAGCGCGCCCACCCGGTGGCGAGCTCGTCGCGGCTTTGCTTGTCGCTGGTCCTGGCCAGGATCGGATGCGTCACAGTATGGGGTCCGAACGTCATGCCGCGCCCTTCCCATTCCCGTAGCTCGTCCCACGACATCGGTGCATAACGAGCTGGTGCAGCCGCGGGCACCTCGACGCCGGCGGCGGTGGCCAGGGCTTCGATCGCGGCCAGCTTGGCGGGGTCCGCCAGCAGCTTGCAGCGACGGATGAATTCACCTCTGGCGCCGGTCCACGAATCGCGGGCGTCGCGAATGCATGTCATCGCTTCATTGCCGATCGAGACGGTGAACTGGCTCCGGGTCGTGCGGTCGAAGACGTGCTCGATCCGGTCCCACCAGAACCAGAGCTGCCGGTCGAGGAATCCGGTCGTGACGAACACCGTGGCGGGACAGTCGAATTCCGCAAAGACTGGTCCGGCGATGCGGACCTGGTCCGCGTAGCCATCATCGAGGGTGAATGCC
>DATEHG010000150.1:0-6213 GCA_035279705.1 Gemmatimonadales bacterium | reverse complement strand
AGTCTTCAAGTGCGTGATCCGGCACGACCATTCCAGCCTGGGCTTCCCCATTCCGGGGACGGCACGCTGGAACTGGCAGGAGGACGACGCCACGCAGTGGTACCGCTGCGACCAGGGGTGCTGTTCGATTAAACCGTAAAGGTGCGGGAGAGGAGAAGGGAGAAAGGAGAAAGGAGATAGGAACTCCGATGCACTCGGAGCTCCCATCTCCTATCTCCTATCTACTTTCTCCGCTTTTCTGCTTTTCTATTTCTCTCCGGCGGGGTCCCGGTTCCACCACCACGGCGCCGGCAGCTTGCGCTGCCTCGGCCAGACCTCGTCCAGCGTCTCCCCTTCGTAGAGCCGGCCGTTCTTCATCACGTAATGGATGGTGTTGGTGTTGTGGATGTCGTCCAGCGGGTTCTTGTCCAGCACCAGCAGGTCGGCCAGCTTGCCGGGCTCGATGGAGCCGAGGTCGTGATCGATGCCGATGCCCTGGGCGCCGAAGATGGTGGCGACGCGGAGCACGTCGAACGGCTTCATTCCGCCGCTGGCCAGCGCCCACAGTTCCCAGTGATCGCCCAGGCCGTCGAGCTGGCCGTGGCCGCCGAGTCCCACCTTGCCGCCGGCTTCGACGATCTTCTTGGCACCCTCGGCGATGCGGGGGAAGACGTACTGGTCATCCCGGAACCAGCCGGGACGGCGGAGGGCGCGGTTGTCCACCTCTTCATGCGGGATGAAGCGCCGCACCTTGGCCATCTCGTGAATGTCGTTGTGCTCGTAGAAGTAGTCCTCGCCGAAGGGCCCGCCGTAGGACACCAGCAGCGTCGGGGTGTAGATCGTTCCTGATCCCGCGATCAGCTTCACCGCATCCTCGTACAGCGGCATGATCGGGTAGCTGTGCTCGCGGCCCGGATAGCCGTCCATCGCCTCCGTCAGGTCCATCTTGAAGTCGAGGCCGCCCTCGCTGGTGGGCATGAGGCCGAGTTCCTTCGCGGCCATGATGACCCACTGGCGCTGCTTGCGGTTGCCGGTCATGTACTGCTTGATGGTCCAGACCCGGTAGAACTCGCTGTACCGCTTGAGGGTGTTCCTCGCCTCATCCAGGCTCTGGAAGTTCTCGTCCCAGAACACGCCGGGGCCGGTGTGGTAGATCCGCGGGCCCATGAGGTCACCGGACTCGACCTGGTCGGCATAGGTGAGGACGTCAGTGGTGGCCGTCTGCGGGTCGCGCGTGGTGGTCACGCCCCACGCCAGGTTGGCGAGGTACTTCCAGACTTCGTTCTGGTGCACGCCCCACACCGGCCACGGATGGGCGTGGAGGTCCACGAAGCCCGGAATGATCGTCTTCCCGCTGGCGTCGATCACCTTGGCGTCCTTCGGCGGGTTGCCGCCACCGGAGGGGCCCACGTACACGATCCGGTTGTCGTGCACGATCACGTCGCCGTTGTCGATGATCTCGGTGCCCTTCATCGTGATGATGCGGGCGCCCTTGAGCACCACCGTGCCGTGAGGCACGTCCCGCGCCACCTTGATGTCCACGTCGGTGCGGGCCGCCTCGTAGGCGGGAAGCTTGGTGAGCGAATCCACCCGCGCCTTGGCGGCGCTGTCCGGCTTGCCCTTGGCGGTATCGGCTTTGAGGCTGTCGGCACGGATCGAATCCTTCGTTGCCTTGAGCTTGGCCAACGAGTCGGCGGTGGCAGGATCGTAGCGGAAGAAGGCGCGGCCGATGCTCCACGACACGCTCTTCCCGTCCGGCGCCCACGCGATGAAGTCGCCGCCGATCTTGGTGAGGCGCTTCACCGGGAACGACGCGGACGACGGATCAGACACGCTGATGCTCGGCGTCGTGGCGCCGATCACCGGCAGGGCCACCAGGTAGACGTTGTTGTTGACCTGGGCCAGGACCTGGTCCGAGTCGGGCGAGATGATGATCTCGTCGGCGGTGTTCGGCTCGGCGCCGGGACCGTTGGGGGTGTAGCCGGTGACCTTGATGTGGCTCCGGCGGTCGGTGCCGTCGAAGCGGAAGGACACCAGCTCGTCGCCGTCGTACTGGTAGATCCGCTCGCTGTTGCGGGAGAAGTGCGGCCGGCCGCCGCCGGTCACGGGCGTGATCTTGGTGGCCGGGCCGCCGTTGGCCGGCACCCAGTCGAGCTCGTAGCCCGGGGCGTAGTGCTCTGTGACCCGCGCCAGCCGCGGTCCGCGGAGGAAGACAATCTTCTGCCCGTCAGGACTCCAGGCGGGCGTGTCGTAGAACGCCTCGTCCCCGGTCAGGTGCTGGGGTTTCCCCTTCCCGTCGCTCGAGACCTTGTTGACGTAGCCCCCCTCATCGCTCCAGGTGATGTAGGCGACGAATTTCCCGTCAGGCGACCAGATGGGCGACTGCTCGTGGACGCTGTCGGTGGTGAGCCGCTTCGGCGTTCCGCCCGGCCAGTCCTGCACGTAGATCCGGTCCATCGCGGAGTAGACGATCCGCTTGCCGTCGGGAGAAAGCGACGGGTTGCGGATCTGGGTCACCTGGATCAGGCCCGTGTCCACCATCTTGTCGAAATGGACCAGCGGGCCCAGGTCGAGGTCCACCTTGGCGCTGAACGGAATCGCCTCCGCCTTGGCGGTGCCGATATCGATCTTCCAGAACTTGCCGCCGTAGCTGGTGACGAAATACTTGCTGTCCGGCGTGAACGAGGAGCCGGGCATGAGATCGCGGGTGTAGCGGGACTCCTGGTCGTCGCGCGTCACCGGCCAGGCCAGCCACTTCTCGTCGCCCGACTTGAGATCGCGAAGCCGGAGCCCCGTCTCCGCATCGTGGCGGGTGGCATAGACCAGCCACTTGCCGTCGGGAGAGAGCACCGGCCGCATGGCGCTGCCCAGCGCGTCGGTCTGCTGGAACACCTTGCCGGCGACGCGATCGTAGATGGCCAGCTCCCACTGCGGCAGCTGCAGGTCGTAGCCGAAGCCGCCGCGATGCCGGGCAAACCAGACGTACCGCGGGTCGCTGCCGAACGCCGCGCCCAGCGCCGAGATGACGGTGCCTCGGCCGCCGCCGGGGGCGCCGTCTCCCTTGTCCGTGACCAGCTTGCTGCCGCTGCCGCCGTCCACGTGGTAGATCCACATGGTGTACGCGCTGCCGAGGGGCGACTCCGTCTTGGAGGCGACGACGTACTTCCCGTCCGGCGTCCACTCGGGCGAGGCATAGAGGGAAGTCCCCCCCTTGGTGATCTGCTTCGTGTGGCTCCCGTCTGCGTCCATCACCCAGACATTCTCCGCGCCGTCACGGTCCGACAGGAAGACGATCCGCTTCCCGTCCGGGCTGTAGCGGGGCTGGCTGTCGAAGGCGGGACCGGAGGTGATCCGGGTGGCCGCGCCACCGCCGATCGGCAGGGTGTAGAGGTCGCCCATGAGCTCGAACACGATGGTTCGCCCGTCGGCCGAGACGTCGAGGGACATCCAGGTGCCCTCGGAAGTTTCGTAGTCGATGGTGCGGGTGGTCTTGAGCGGGAGGGAATCGAGTTTGGGGGCGGCTTTCCCGGTGTCGGGACCGGCAACGAGGGTTAGGGCGAACGCGACTGCCAGCATGTGCTGGAACTCCGGATGAAGGGAGCAGGGAGCGGGGAGCGGGGAGCAGGGAACAACTACGGCAACCGAGCCAGGGAGTCGACGCCTGTTTCAGTTTGAGCCACAACGACTTAGCGGTGGCGGCGAGAATCTAGTGGGCGGCGGCTGGGGCGCTAGGCGGGGGGGCAGGGGGGCAGCGGGGCAGAAACAACGTGAGCGGTAGGCGGTGAGCGGGAGCCGCGGTTGGGAGCTGGTGTGCGGCGGGGCGGCGGTCCTCGGCCGTCCGATTCGCAATAGGGATCGCGCGAATGAATTCGCGCCTCGGCTCCGCCCTGCGTGCCTGCGGCACGCCTGCATGCGTCGGCGTCTTCTCCCAACTGAAGCGAGGGACCCCCTCGGGCGCATGGGGACCTCACCCCCTGTCCCCCTCTTCAACAAGTGGAGAGAGGGCACGCTTGAGCGGAGGCTGGACCCGCTATGACTCTCGTCTCTTGTTTCTTGTCTCTCGACTTCCCGGCCCGCGCCGAATGCGGCGGGCCGGCGACCTACCACTGCCGGTAGTTGCGGATTGGCAGCAAGCGCCGGATCTTCGCCGGACCACTGCAACCCGAGAACGCGGCGATGCGTGCTGGCCTGGTCCTCATGGCGTTGAGCCTTTCAGCCAGTTCGGCTGCGACTGCCCAGACGGCCGACAGCTTTCCGCCCACCCCGGCGGTCGCCCCGCTGCCGCCGCTCCCGCCGAGCAACCTGGCCGCCCATGCGCCCGCCTCGCCGAACGAAGTCTTCCTCACGGCCGAGCTGGACAAGGTGCCGAAACTGCGGAAGGTGGGAATGTGGTACGTCCCCATGGGGAATCCTGACGGGAAGGCTACCGTCGTGATGCAGGCCATTGTCGATACCACAGGGCATATCGAGGCTGCCTCCCTCTTCGTCAAGTCAACGACCGATCCGATGTTCGTGCCTTCGGCCCGCCTGACGCTCCTGTCGACGACATTCCTGCCCGGCACGAGTCAAAAGAGGCGCGTTCGTGTGCTGATCCAGGTACCGCTGATCTTCGATGGCACCCGTCAGCCCCGCTGCGTGGGCAACTGGATTACCACGATGTTGCCGCCGAAATGTGAGTAGTGGGGCAGCGGGGCAGGGGGGAAGTTGCGATGAGGGCGAAAGGGCAAAGGAGAAAAGCGAAAAGAGAATGGCGAAGGGGGAAAGGGGTAGTCCCTTTCGCCTTTCGCCTTTCTCTTTTCCCCACATCTCGAGCTTACGGCTTAAGGCTTAAGGCTTATGGCTTAAAGCTACTGCCCATCCACCCCCGACCGCTCCCAGTTCACGAACAGGAACCCGCCGGGCGAGTCGAACTTCGGCTCTCCGGGCGCCGGAGTGATCTGGAGCTGCAGCTCCTCGATCTTGTTCTTCGAACAATCCCAGCACTGCAGCGCCCAGTCCGAGTCCCGCCGGGTCCGCGACAGCAGCATCACGTGCACGTAGGCGTTGTCCGTCACCAGTGAGCCGTTGCGGTACAGATGTGCGATGGACCAGAGCGCCACGGCGCTGTTGATCGTCGGCACCAGCGGGGTGTGGACCCCGGTGTTGCCGTGGTAGTAGAGCCCCTTGATCACGCCGCCGAACTTGGGATGATGCGGCACATCCTTGGTCTGGACCCGGTCCAAAGCGACCTTCCAGCGGGTGCCATCCTGGGTAGTGAATTCCGCCACCCCGTCCACCGAGTCCCGCACCGCCCCCAGGTCCCAGGCGGCGAAGCGGAACGTTCCCGAAATCTTCGCCACGTTGTTCGAGTAGGGGCCGTTCTGGCTCTGGGACTCGAGCGCCTCGTGCTCGGGGCCGAAGGACTCGAGAATCGGCCCGGCGCTATCCGGGAAGGGAAAGGGACCCGGCAGGATCTGGATCACCGGGCCGGCACCGGTCACCCGGATCGGATCGCCCGGGCTGGCCACGGTATTGGCGGCGGCCATGGCATCATGCCCGCCCATGGCGTCATGATCACTCATGGCGGCGGCGGCCGGTGCTGCGGCCTTGGTCTTCCCCCCGGGAACCACGACCGTAAGGTGCGTCTCCATGCCGAGTTTCTTGTGGGAATCCGATCCGACGGGGCAGTAGACCTCGTAGGTTCCCGGCTTTAGAGTGAGGGTCAGCGAGGCGCTGGTACCGGGCTGGATCAGGGGGGTCTGCTGCTCGATGCCACCCCCTTCAACCTCCAGGGCATGCGGGATGGTGCCGCCATTGGTCACGGTGAAGGTGACCGGTCCCGCGGGTACCGTCGTGGCCGACAGCTTCACGGCCCATTCGGACAGGTTGATGGCAACGGGGACGGGATCTCCCCGGTGGGCCGGCATTGCCGCCATGAGGGCGCCGGCCCAGAACAATCCGGTCAGTTTGCGGGTTGTGGCCATCGGTCTCGATTTCATACACGTTACTCTCGGCTGGGGTGGACATGAACTCCTGTGAGCGGGAGACTCCACCCCGGTCGGGCTAATTCCATAGGAATATTTCCAGCGTCCGCGGAGTCCACTCTCGAAGGCCGCGGCGCGATACCCCCGAGGACCGGTCTTGGAGTCCAGCGAGCTCGACCGATTCGAAGCTGTGATGCTGCCGCACCTGGACGCCGCCTATCGGGTGGCGCGGCTGGTGGTGCGGAGCGATTTCGACGCGGACGATGTCGTC